>JBBIJB010000012.1:35149-48317 GCA_037446215.1 Armatimonadota bacterium | reverse complement strand
CCTCGCCGACTCACTCGCGGTGATGGATGGGGGAAGGCTGGTGGCGTCGGGGGCACCGCAGGAGATCATCGCCTCGCAGGACCCGTTCGTCAGGCGGTTTCTAGACACGCGAGCAGTCGAGGTGAGGGACCCATGAACGTGGAGACCAAGGCTGGCATCGTCACGATCATCGGGATCGCGGCCCTTCTGGCCTCTGTGGTATTCCTGAGGGGCGGCCTGGCCCTGCGTCGCCAAGGGTATGAGCTGCACATGGTCCTGGGCAGCGCTGGGGGCATCGCCCTCGGAGCGCCAGTACAGATGGCCGGGATAGACGTGGGCCGCGTCGAGCGCGTGCACCTCACGGACACGCTCCAGGCCCAAGTCACGATGCGGATCCGGCCGGGAACGACGATCCCGACGGGCTCGCGGTTCGCGATCGCGTCGAGCGGCCTCTTGGGGGACCGCCTGGTCGCCATACTCCCCGGTCCACCGGCTGCCCTTCCGATCGCGCCCGGCACGGTCGTCGCAGGCACGGATCCGTTGACGGTCGACCAGCTGTTCGAGCGCGTCACCAATCTGGCGCGACAGGCCGAGGAGGCACTGACGAGCATCAACAGGCTCATTGGAGACCCGGGGCTGGCCGCGGGACTGCTGGACACCGTGTCGGAGGCGCGAGACGCAACGCGCAGCGTCAGGCGCTCCGCCGAGAGCATCGAGCGAACCACTGCGGCCCTGGAGCGATCGCTTGCCACGGAGGCGCCCGTGGTGGCCCGGAGGTTGACGGAGATGGCGGCCGGCCTCGCCCAGACCGCCGCCGATGTTGCGTCGATCGTCAAGGATGTGAACGCCGAAGGCAAGACCGCGGCGCAGATCAGGGCCACCGTGGCCTCGATCGAGCGGGCGGCGGCGGGAATAGAGAAGATGGTCAAGGACCTCTCCGGCGTGATCAACGAGCAGGAGGTCAAGGCGGTGAGGGTCTCGCTCGAGGAGGCGCGCAAGACCGTGACCGAGGCGAGAGAGGCGGTCGTCGAAGCGCGGGGCATGATAGGGCGAGCCGATCGGGTGGTAGAGCGGGTCTCTCGTGTTGTGCCCGATCGGTTGGAGATCCCCGACCTGAGAACCTCCTATCGGCTCGAGTACTCCCTGATCTACGACGGGTCGCGCCTCGGCCACGACGTGATCTTCTCGCTACTGCCCGAGGCGCACCGCAGCTACCACGTCACGTGGAGGGAGATGGGAGGCGGGAACCGTCTGGGGCTGCAGATAGGCCAGCGGCTGAACGAGCGGTTGACCCTGCGCTACGGCCTGCTCGACTCCCATCTCGGCGGAGCCCTTGACTACTCCGCCTCGCCGAGCACGGCCTACACGATGGAGCTGTACAACATAAGCCAGCTGACGCTCAACCTGCAGGCCCGCTACTTCCTGAGACCGGAGTACGGCATCACGCTGCGGCTGCACAGCGTCTTCTTCGAGCCGACCGTCGGCGTCGGGCTCTTCCGGAGGTTCTAGCCGGGGTTCTAGCCCCCGCCGCCCTCACCCAGCGCGTGGCGGAATGCCTCGACCACGGCGGGCAGGTCGGCCGACGAGACGTGCCTGTTCGTGACCAGGCGCATCCTGCGGGGGCCGACAACACCTGCCAGGACACCGCGAGACCGCAACTCCTTGGCGACCGCGGGCGCTTCGTGATCCACCAGATCGAGGCGGACGATGTTCGTCTGGACGCGCGACATGTCGATCGAGATCCCGGGGATACCGGAGAGCGCTTCGGCCAGTGACCTGGCGAGCGCGTGGTCCTCCGCGAGCCGCTCGACCATCTGATCCAGCGCGACTATCCCGGCGGCCGCCACCACCCCTGCCTGCCGCATGCCTCCGCCAACCATCTTGCGGCACCATCTGGCTCGCTCGACGAAGGCCCGGTCGCCGCAAAGCAGGGAGCCGACCGGTGCGGAGAGGGCCTTCGAGAGGCAGAAGGCCACCGAATCCACCGGGGCGGCAACCCTCGCCGCCGGTACGCCCAGCGCAACCGCCGCGTTGAAGATCCGCGCGCCATCGAGGTGGACGCGGATTCCGTTCCTGTGGGCCACCTCGGCCAGCCCCTCGATCGCCTCGAGGGGAATGACCACACCCCCGTGCCGGTTGTGAGTGCTCTCCAGGGCGACCAGCCGGGTGGGTGGATGATGGATGTTGGGCGGGCGCAGGGCGGCTTCCAGTTGCCCGGCCTCGATCCATCCCCTCTCGGTGGGGAGGATCCGTGGGAAGGCCCCGGCGACCGCCGAAACAGAGCCTGCCTCGTAGTGGACGATGTGAGCCTCGTCGTCGAGAAGAACCTCGTCACCCCTCTGGGTGTGCGCCATCACCGCCACCAGGTTCGCCATGGTGCCGGTGGGCACGTACAGCGCTGCTTCCTTGCCCACCCGCTCCGCGGCCATCGCCTCGAGAGCGTTGATGGTGGGGTCCTCCCCATAGACGTCGTCGCCGACCTCGGCCCTGGCCATCGCCTCGCGCATCGCGTCGGTAGGCAGCGTAACCGTATCGCTTCTCAGGTCAATCAACTGCTCGCCTCCATCTCCAGCCCGGGCGGTGGATCCGCCCGCGTCCTCCCTAGGGCTCAACCGCCCTCGAGGCGGCGTAGAGGCCGATCCCCCGCAGGGCGATGGCAGATCCGACGTAGGCCATAAGGAACAGCAGGACCCCCTTGACGGCCAGCGCCCTCAGCGCGGCGGCGGCATCCACCGCGGGCGCCGGCCCCGCAAGCTGGCCCAGGACGCCCGCCCCCAGCAGGTCGTTGTAGGCCAGAACAAACACCAGGGCGAGCAGCCCTATCCCGCAGAGGAAGACCGCCAGGCCCATCCATCTGGCTGCCGAATCATCTGTAGATCGCGGCATCTGCATCTCCACCCTCCTGCCTCTTCTTGGGGCCGCCCGCGCTACGAGTGCGCTCCGCTAAGGGCCGAGCCGCACCCGCAGCTCCTCTCCTGCGGAATCCCGGCGACCACCGCGGCGATGAGCCCGCGCAGTCGACCCAGGTTGGCGCGGAAGTTCCGCAAGACCTCCTCCGCGCTCACCGGCTTGGCGTTCAAGTCGCCCTCGACACCAACGTCGTAGTCGGTGATCAGCGACACATTGACATAGCACATCTCGGCTTCGCGCGCCAGGATGGCCTCGGGGTACTGGGTCATGTTTATGACCTCCCACCCGGCTCCTCGGAACCACCGGCTCTCGGCCCGCGTCGAGAATCTGGGTCCCTGTATGACCACGACGGTTCCGCTGCGATGCGCCGGCAGCTCCAGTCCCTCGAGGACCTCCCAGGCCACCTGGCGGAGCTGTGGGCAGTAGGGATCGGCCGCAGAGACGTGCACGGTCTGGGGACCGTCGAAGAAGGTGTCCCGCCTCCCGCTCGTCCGGTCGACGATCTGATCGCACACCACGAACTCCCCGGGGCGGATGTGAGGCTGAAGGCTTCCGGCGGCCGTCGGCCCGATGACCCGCACTACGCCCAACTGCTTGAGCGCGTCGATGTTCGCCCGGTAGTTGATCGCGTGGGGAGGCCACTGGTGTCTCCTCCCGTGGCGGGGGATGAAGGCCACGCTCCGGCCCGCGATCTCTCCCACGGTGACGACGTCGCTGGGGGGACCATAGGGGGTCTCGACGCTGACCTCTTCCGCCCCTTCGAGGAGCTCGTAGAAGCCCGACCCTCCGATCACGCCTATCTCCGCCCGCGCCATCTCGCCCTCCCGGAGCCACCCCGTACCCTAACGCAGATCGGCCCGGCACCGCCGGGCCGCCTGACGGCTAGTTCGGCGCCGGCGGCGATGCATCCTCCCCCATCCGAGGGGCAAGCCGTAGCTCGCTCACTATCTGCCGCAGCACTGCCCCGGCCTCTCCCCGCAGGACGACCGCCGCCAGCGGATCGTAGGGCGTAGGCTCTCGGTTCACGATTATGAGCCGCCCGCCCGACCCCAGCGCCTCGTCCAACAGGTAGCAGGCAGGCGTCACCAGGAGCGACGATCCCACGGCAAGCATCACGTCGCTCGACCGGGCCGCACGCTTGGCATCGGCCAGGGCGCGCTCGGGCAGCGGGTCCTCGAAGAGCACTACGTTGGGGGAGAGCAGCCCGGCGCAGCGCTCACAGGACGGCAGACTGCCGCCTGCCAGCGCGGAGCGGATGGGCTCTATCGTGTCCACTCTGCCGCAGGAGCTGCAGCGCGACTCCCGGAGGTTGCCGTGCAGCTCGACGACGCTCACGGACCCCGCTGCCTGGTGCAGCCCGTCGATGTTCTGGGTCAGGACGGCCCTGAGCACCCCCCGGCGCTCCATCTCGGCCATCGCGAGGTGAGCCCGGTTTGGAGCGGCGGCCGAGAGTGTGGACAGCCTCCTGGAGTAGAAGTCGTAGAACGCCCCGGGGTCTCGATTGAAGGCGCTCCGAGAGGCCACCTTGAAGGGATCGACCCCCGCCCACACTCCTCCCCGGGACCGGAAGTCCGGAATCCCGGACTCGGTGCTGATGCCGGCGCCTGTGAACGCCACGGCGTGCCGCGCGTCGCCGAGCAGGGTCGCCGCTAGGGAAACGGTCACTGTCTCTCCTCCTCTTCATGGCCCCGCGACCTGCGCAGGCGCGCGATGTAGATCCTGGCCGCGGCCGCCATCGAGGCGGCGCGGGCAGCCGCCTCCTCGGGCGACTCGACCCGCCACTGATCGGCCGCCGCGTACTCGGCCTCCGCGGCCGCCTCCTCGGGCGGGAGCCTGCGGCGGCCGGGGCCGGCGACGGCGGCGGCGATCCGGCCGAGTTGATAGCCTAGTGCCGGGACCCTCCGGAGCGCGATCTCCAAGGTGAAGCCCGCGAGCGCAGCTCCGGCCAGCAGATGCCACAGGCCGACATACCGGGCGGCAGGCGCCGAGTGGGGCGCGAGCGCCTCCGCGGCCGTCGACACCACGCGCGCCCCGGCGGCCTCCACCAACTGCGAGATCACCGCCCGATTAAGCCCGACGGCACGCAGCTCCGGCGAGTAGGGGATCGCCACGGGAAGGTCCGCGCGGCCCACCGGTCGCTCTCCCTCGCTGGCAAAGACGCGAACCAGGTACGCGCCGGTGGCGGGCCTGGGAAGGACGGCCTCGTACCACCCCGGGCGCGTCTGATGCAGCGTGGATGACGCGACCTCGCCCTCGTCCCCGATGACCACGGCCCGCGCCGTCCATCCGACCACGGGCTCACCATCGGGCGATCGCGCATCGGCCACCACGCGCAGCCCTTCGGATGTCACCTCGACCGCGGCGTCGATCGCCCCTACCTCTCGGGAGACCACCCAGCGCACGAGCTGTGACCAGAAGCGCGCGGCCTGAGGCCACGAAGCCCACTGGGACGTCCACCTGAAGCGCGCATCCGTCGTCACCGCCGCAGACCGGCCCAGGCCGTACCTCCAGACCGCGGCCACCGGGTCCTCCCTGTGAGAGGAGATCAGCACGTCGGCCGCCGGCTTGGGCGTGGCCGCAAGGTACCCTCGAAGCTCGGGTATCGGCAGCAGGTCGGTCAGTATCTCCGAGGAGCCGGTTGCCCTCGGCGCGAACCGCTCCTCGACCACGTAGGCGCGTGAGGCCAGCAGCGCCTCGGCGGCGACGATGTTCGGGATGCCGTAGAGATCCCGGGCGAAGTAGGCGCGCCCGCCGCCCCAAGCCGCGACACTGCGCATTATCTCCAAGTCCGCGTCCTTGCCGATCGCCACGGTGCTCACCGTGACCTTCTGCGCGGCCATGCCGGTGGCCAGCGTGCGGAAGTCACCGGGGTCGGTCTGCCCGTCTGACAGGACGATCACGTGCTTGACCCTTGCCTCGACCTGCCTGAGGGCCTCATGGGCCGCAGCCAGGGCGGGGTGCATGTTGGTGCCGCCGCCTGCCCGGATCCTTCCGACAGCCTCCAGTATGGCGCCGCGGGCCGAAGCCGGCCCGACGCGCCACAGCCACCGCGGTTGCTGATCGAAGGCGAGGACCCCTATGAGGTCGCTCTCTCCGAGCAGGTCGATGACCGACTGGGCGGTCTCTTTCGCCAGCTCGACCTTGGCCAACTCGCCGCCGTAGCTGCCCATGCTGCCCGAGGCGTCGAGGACGATGACCACCGCCATCGACGGCATGGCCATCCTGTGCCGGACATCCATGCCCAGCGGCAGCATCTCCTCCAGCGGAGTCCGTGCGTAGCCGCCAATGCCGAAGCTGTGCGACCCTCCCACAGCCAGCAGGCCCCCGCCGACTGCGCGCACGTGGTCGCGCAGCGCGGTCATCTGGCTCGGGCTTAGTTGGTAGGCAGGCACATCGTCGAGCACGACAGCGGCGACGCCCTGGTAGGCCGCCACCGACGCAGGGAGCTCTGCCGGCGCCAGCCGCCGCACGACCAGCCCCTGCGCCTCCAGGAGACCCGCAAGGGGACCGGGAGGCACGCCGATGTAGAGCACGTGGGGCGGCCCCTCCACCATCCCCAGCGCGAACGCGCGGTTGTTGCCCGGCTCCGTGTCTTGCGCGGCCTCAACCGTGGCCTCCACCCTGAGCAGGCCTGGCTGTGTGGCGACCGGCTCCAGGTCGAGAACGGTCCGGCCCGGGCCCAGGACCATCTCCTGGCTGTGGATCAGGGCCCTGTTGGCCCGTACGCGTACGGAGACCTCCGACGCCACATTCGCCCTCAGGAGGACGGCTACCGGCAGACGTTCGCCCACCGAGACACGGGCGGGCATCGCCACCTCCTCCACGAGCACGTCGGGGACCTGCTCGGCCCCGATGGGCCGGACGGCTATCTCGATTCCACGTGCCCTGACCCTTGCCAGCTCCGGGGTCAGCTCACCTGTATTGGCCTGTCCGTCGGTCAACAACACTATGCGGCCGGTAGCGCCCACAGGGATCGCCTCCCCGGCGGCGCGGATGGCCGCGGCCAGATTCGTCCTGTCGCGCCGGGGCAGCGAGGCCAGCGCCAGCCGGGGCGAGGAGTTGGGAACCTCCTCCAGCACCGCGTCTCCCCCGAAGGCGACCAAACCCAGCCTGCGCCCTGGCCCGGCCAATGACCGGGCATCGTCGAGAAACGCCCTGATCGCCCGCGCCCCCTCGGGCCCGATGCTGTCGGACCTGTCGGCCGCCACGACCACGGTGAGGTCTGAAGCGGCGCTGCGGAGCTCGAGCCCCGCCGCTCCCAGCACGAGCAGGCAGATCGCGCAGAGCCGAAGGATGGTTAGAGCACGCACTCCCCTCCTCCGTCGCACCGCCGCCGCGACCAGCGGCAGCAGAAGAAGGCCCATTAGAACGGCAGGTGAGGAGAAGCGGATCATCGGCCGCCCCCGATGGCCGATCCGCGTCTCCTTGGGGGCGCCACCGGCGCGACCGGAACGGTCCTCGCCCACATCCACCACTCGCCGCACACGATCGCGGCCCCGGCCAGCAGCAGCCAGGGCGAGATCGGAAGGGGTGCCCGGCGGCGAGGCCCACCCTCCTCGGCGCGCGCATGCGGGGGCCGCACAGCCAGTGAGGACTCCCTGGAGTCTACCGCGGACACCACCCAGGCCCTCTGCCACCGCGGGGTCGTCAGGACGTAGACGCCCACCCGATCGAGATCGGGCAGCTCGAAGAGCCCTGCCCTCGCAGCCACTGCCACGACCGCTCCGTCAGGTCGCTTCAGGGACGCCTCCCGCAGCCCTCCTGCCAGAGTCACGACTGAGCCTCCCGGTGAGACCCGAAGCCCGCCGGCCAGCCACTCCATGGAGTTCGCGATCAGTATCGGGAAGGCCGGGTGCAGGGCGAGATCGCTCTGGGCCAGTCCAAACGGCAGGAGAACCGCGCGGGTCCCGCGACCCTCGTAGGCCCAGAGAAGCGGGACCGCCGCCTCCCCCAGGACCTGACCTCCTCGCACCTCCAGGTCGAGGGCTTCCGCAACACGGACCCCCCGAAGATCCACCAGCCGTGTAACCGGATGGGTTGCTGACGAGGTCCTGAACTCCTGCTCCCTCGCGATCCCCCTCACTCTCAGGGGGAAGTTGGCTGGGACCGAACCCATGATGAGGTAGGCACCGGGCGGAAGCTCAGCCAGTGGAGCACGGTCCAACACAACCAGATCGAACCCGGACCACTCCTGCGGCCTGGGCTCATCGGCGCGCGAGACCCCGCCGGTGGGCACCGCTCCCAAGGCGGCGTCCAGCACGGCGTTGGGACCGCCCACTACCAGCACGCGCGGGAACCCCGCCCTGCCGACCGCCGCGACGGCTAGATCGTCCGAGGCGAGCAGATCTCCCGGCTCGAGCGAGACTGTCGCAATGCCCGAGGCGTCGCCCAGGGCAGAGACGATCACGCTCGAGGTTCCAGGGATCAACTCGACGCCGCGCCGCTCCACTTCGGCTCCGTTGACCGAGACCACAGCCACCCGCTGCTGGGGTGAGGCGCCGAACGCCTCCAGGCGCGCCAGCAGCCTCGTGCCGCCCCGCGCATCCCGCCGCTGCTGGACCGAGCTCACGGCCGCATTCTCACCCCCGCGGCCGATGCTGTGCCATACCACTGCGGGTGATGTCGGGGGTGCATCCCCGAACACGTGCACCGCAGGGGGCCTTCCGCTGTGTCGCAGCGCCAGGGCCAGAGTGACCCCGGCATCGATCTCTCCCCAACTGTCCTGGGGCCTCAGCCTACCGATCGCAGCGGCAACGGCCCCATGGTCGGCGGTCAGATCGACGACCACCACCGGCCGCGCGCCCGACGAGATCAGCGCTACCGGACGGCCTCGGCCGAGCCCCTCCAGCAGGGTGAGTGCCTCCCGCTTCGCCTGGTCCAGGCGGCTGGGCGCCACGTCGGTCGCCCGCATGCTCGCGGTGGTATCCACCACGATGGCGATTGATCCTCCTGCGGCGGCCGGAAGTGAGACGTGAGGCCGGGCAAGGGCCAGCGCGACTGCAGAGATGGCCAGCAGCTGGAGTAGAAGCAGCAGGCTTCGCTCGAGCCTGCGGACCGGGATACGAGAGGAGAGATCGCGCGCCGCCCTCTCCCAGAGCAGGGTGCTCGGGACGGTGCGGACCTCCCGCCGGGCCCGGAGCATGTGCAACAGCAAGACCACCGGCACGAGCGCCAACCACAGGAGCGCGCCGGGCGCGTCGAACGTCACCGGAGTGTCCCAGCCGAGGCGGCGTGGATCATGCCACCAGGCCCACGGCGCGCATGTGGCGGAGTATCAGGTCATCGATGGGCACAGAGGTTGCCACCCGTATGTACTCGACCTCGCTGCGCAAGCAGAGCCGCTCGAGGTCGGAGAGATAGGCGTCCCTGGCCCGCGCGTAGGCGGTCGAAGCGGCGGCATCACCGGTGACGTCAACGGCCCTCCCGCTCTCGCTGTCTACGAGCCGCAGATCTCCTGCCAGGCGGGGTTCCAGTTCCTCCTCGGCAAGCAGGTGCAGCAGGACCGGCTCGAAACGGTGGTAGCGCGCCGCGCGCAGTCCTGGCTCTACCCCTCCCGGGAACATCAGGTCGGAGATCACGACCAGCACCCCTCTGCGCCGCGTCCGGGCGGCATAGCCGGCCAGCGTGGAGGCCAGGTCGCTCTGGCCCTGCGGGGTAAGGCCTGCGAGGAAGTCGAACAGGGCAAAGGCGCTCGCCCTCCCGCGCCTTGGTGAGAGAGTCCTCACCGGGCGGTCTGAGAAGGCCACCGCGCCCACCCGGTCAAGGCCGGCGAGCCCTATGAAGCCCAGGGCGGCGGCGGTGCGCACCGCGTACCAGAGCTTGGAAGGCTCGCCAAACGACATCGAGCTGCTGACGTCCACGAGCAGGTGGACGGTTACGTCCTCCTCCTCGCTGAAGAGCTTCACGAAAAGCCTGTCGAGGCGGGAGGCGATGTTCCAGTCGATGTAGCGGAAATCGTCTCCCGCCTGGTAGGACCTGTAGTCTGCGAACTCCACGCCCCGACCCAGGGTGGTGCTGCGCCGATCGCCCCTGGTGCCTGATCGGTACAGCCTCCTGGACAGGAGGGCGAGCCTCTCCAGGCGTGCCAGGAACTCCGGCTCCAGCAGCAGTGTTGGCGGGCTCACCCGCTCCATGGGACCTGCTCGGCCGGCGTTGCGATCACCTCTGACGAGATGGCGCGCATCACGTCATCGGCGTCCACGCCCTCCGCCTCTCCCTCGAAGTTGAGTATGACGCGATGTCGCAGCGAGGGCAGCGCGAGCGCCTTCAGATCCTCCACGCTCACGCTCGTCCTGCCCTCGGCAAGGGCCTTCACCTTGCCCGCGAGCAGGAGCGCCTGGGCCCCCCTGGGGCTGCTGCCGTATCGCACGTACCTGCGCGCCATGGCGCCGGCTGAGCCGTCGTCGGGGTGGGTTGCCCGCACCAGGCGGGCCGCGTAGAGCTTCACGTGCGCGGCCGCCGGAACCTCGCGCGCGAGCTGCTGCATGGCGCGTATCACCTGCGCGTCCGCGACGACCGCGGGCGGCCCCGGGCTCGGCCCCGTCGTGCGGTCTATGATCTCCACCAGGTGAGACAACCCCGGCGAGTCCATCCGGAGCTTGAAGAGAAACCTGTCGATCTGGGCCTCCGGGAGGGGATAGGTCCCCTCCATCTCTATCGGGTTCTGCGTGGCCAGGACCAGGAACGGATCCTCCAGCACGTAGGGGCCGCCCGGCGCCGAGATGGTGCGCTCCTGCATCGCCTCCAGGAGCGCCGACTGGGTCTTGGGCGTTGCCCGGTTGATCTCGTCGGCGAGTACTATCTGGGAGAAGATCGGGCCGCGCTGGAACTCGAAGTAGCGCCGGCCCCCGGGGTCCTGCAGCACCACGTTGGTACCGATGATGTCGGCCGGCATCAGGTCAGGGGTGAACTGGATCCTCGAGTATCCCACGTCGAGGCACTGCGCCAGCGTCTTGACCAACAGGGTCTTCCCGATGCCGGGCACCCCCTCGAGCAGCACGTGTCCGTTGGCCACAAGCGCGATCATCACTTGCTCGATCAGGTCCTCATGGCCCACGATGACGCGTCGGATCTCGCTCCGTATCGCCTCGAATGTCAACCGGAAACCCTCTGCGTTCATACCCATCTCCTCTCGACGCGGCCTACCGCAGTGCCGCGAGCGCCTCGAAGTAGCGGCGTACCGCGTCACGGTACTCGGGGGGAACCCGCATCCTCTCCATGTACCGGTCGGCCTCGGCGCGCGCGATGGCGATCGTCTCGCCCAGGGGGGCGCGCACCTGGCCCGGGCGACCCGGACCCGGCAGTTCGGATACGGTGAGTCGCCCTTCGGACTGCTGGCCCCGGAGTTGCCTGCTCTGGCGCTCACCCTCGAGGCGGGCGGTGCGGTCTCCCATCTTCTCCTCAACGCCTCCCTGGCCCGGGGCAGTCCCCTGGTTGGGGCCCGGCGGGGGAGTCTGCTCCCCGCTTCCGGGCTCTTGCAGAGGGGGTCTGGAACCGGGCGCTCGCCCGGTAGACTGAGCCTCGGCCTGGGCCGGCTGTTCTCCGGGCGGCGGCTCTGCCCCGCCGCCCCGGGCGATCCTCTCAGAGGAGCGGCGGAGCTGCGATGCGGCCTGGTCCAGTCCCTGCTCGTCCGCCAGCATGGCGTCGAGCCGGTCGAGGTCCTCGGCCCCCCGCCTCACGGCCTGCCTGGCTCCGGAGAGATCGCCGGCCTCCAGTCGTCTCCTGGCCTCCTCGATCTGCTCCCGGGCCCGGGCAGGGAGATCCCCATCTCGACCTACGCCGCCGAGCGCGGCCAGTTGGCGCCGCAGGGACTCCCTATCCTGCGGCGAGGGATCCTGGCCCAGCCGCTCCCCGATCTCCGCGAGCTGGCGGACGGCTCGGCCCAGAGCCGCCCGTCGCTGGAAGAGCTCCGAGGGCAACCCCGGGCGCGGCCGCTCTCCTGCGCGCCCCTCTTCACGGCCCCTGCGGTCGCGGACCTCGCGGGAGGCGGCTTCAACCTCCTGGCCGAGCGCCTCGATGCTTCCCAGCGCCGCCTGCCTGTCCATCCGCTCGCCCTGCAGCCGCCTTCCCAAGTCCCTCAAGAGGGGGGCCAGCCTCCGGGTGGCCCTCGCCCTGGCAGCGCCGGCTTCCTCCTCCAAGATGCCGGCGCTCTTCTCCAGGCGCTGGCCCTCGTGCTTTATCGTCCGTGCCACCTCCCGGGCACGGGTGCTCGGCAGCGTGACTCCCACGAGCCCCCATCCACCCAACAGTGCGGCTGCGGTGAGGGCGAGCGCGAGGGCCGCGCCGCGGCCGGGCGTGGCAGGGAGGCCGTTACCAAGCTTGCGACCGGAGACCCATCGAGCCGCATCGTCGATGACGGGCGCCGCAAGAGTCCCCGGGCGCAGGCTCCCTGAAATGGCCTCCAGCGCGGTTGCCATCCGGTCTCTCCCGGCCAGGCGGAGATCCACCACCTGGGCCGCGAGCAGCGGAGGTATGCGCCACGTGACCGCGAGAACGGCCGCGGCCAGCAGACCGGCCGCCGCGCTCGCCGCCGCCATCTCCAGATAGGGCACGCGGAGAGGCAGGGCTAGACGGGCGGCCACGAGCGCCAACGTCAGTCCTGAGAGGGCCGACGTGAGCGTTCCTCCCCACCTCCAGGCGCGGCGGAGAGCAAGCCGCCGCTGTGCTTCGCCAACCGCCCCGACCACTGCCGCGCGATCCAAGGACTCCCCTCCCTTAGCCCTGCCCATCTGACTCCTCCAACCGCAGGCAGCGCACCCTGGCTGCCACGAACGCAGCCCCGGTCCCAGCCGCAGCCAGGTAGAAGGCAACCGATGTGCCGACCACGAGCGAGGGCGCGCCGCCGATCGCGAGATCGAGTGCCGCCAGCGGGCTCGCCAGGGACCAGGGAAACGGAAGCGTGTAGGCGCCCCACAGCACAACAAGCAGGGCCGTCCAGTGCAATATCCCGCGCATCAGCCCCTCGGCGACGCGCCCCCCGAGCCACGCCCCCCAGACCCCGGCGGCTGTACCCGCCCCCGCGCCTATGGCAGCAGCCCACGCGACAGACCGCGCAGGGAACTCCCAGAGCCCGGCCGAGAGGAAGGCGAACGGTAGGCCTACGGTAACGAGGTAGGCGGCGTAGCCCGCCCCGGAGAGCAGCTTCCCCAGCGCCACAGCACGCGGGGAGAACGCGGAGAGGGCGAGGTCGGCGACGCCCTTCTCACCTGCCGCCGCGATCTCGGACGAAGCCACCGCCGAGGATAGATAGGTGACGGCAACGATCTGTATCGAAAGGCCG
>JBBIJB010000012.1:0-35139 GCA_037446215.1 Armatimonadota bacterium | reverse complement strand
TGTGGCGCTTCTTCTCCCGGTAGCTGTACTTGAAGCGCTTCTTCACCTTCTTCGGCGGAAGCCCCGCCCAGAGGCCGAAGTCCCGCTCCCGCAGGAGCGACTCGAGCTGCCAGTCGGCGTCGTCCAGGCCGAGCCGCCCACCCCCGGCGGGAAGCGAGAGCACTGTGAAGGCGGCCCAGGCGCCGAGGTAGACCGTCTGGACGAGCACCCCTTGGGAACTCCCCAGCCTCGCGCGCAGATCACCTCGCGCGACCGCGTCTGGCGCCAGCACCGTCGCTCCTCGGCACTCTGTCAGGGCGCGACCAGCGGGACTATCAGGACCGATCTCGATGGCTCTGCGCGGCCGTCCCAACGGACGGCAGCCGAGGGTTCGCGCCACAGCCCCACGATCCAAGCCGAACTCCCTCTAAGTATATCATCGGCCTCCAGGCGGGAGAACGCCCAGAGGAGCGACGCGTCCGCGACGTCCGAGCGGCGGAGGCGGCCCACCGGACGCCAGCTCCCCTCGTCAGGCACGAAGGACGCGCCGGCAGGCACGGCAGGCACGGCGGGCAGGCGCTGCACGCGCCCTGACCGATACAGCCAGGCCTCCTCCACCCTGCGCCCGGACCGGTTGGAGATTGCGACGGCCCCGGTCCTGGCGTCAAGGGTCCCACCGACGGGCGCGGGAATCACGGCCGTTCCCCCAATCAGGATCCCGCTACGAAGCCCCAGTACGGCCGTCCGCTCTCCGTGCTCGATGAGCAGTGGCGCGGGCGGAACAGGGCGGATAGGGAGCGCCGAGGAGGTCGTGAGTCTGTACTCGCCGCGCTCGCGGGAGACCGTGCGCGCCGCAAGCGTGAGCAGCCCATGGTCCGTTCTGGGGATCGCCTCCACGACCGCGGCCGCGACTGCTCCCTCGGAGCCGCGCCGCACGACCCCGGAGAGCCAGAGGCCAACCAGGGAAGCCGCGGTAACGTAGATGATCAGCGCTGCGAGCGAGAGCGGGAAGCGCCCCGAGGCGAGCCTGCTCACGCTACGCACACCAATCACGTATGTCAGCAGGAGCGCCGCCACCCAGATCTGGGTCGCGGCCGAGACCGGGAGGTCGGATCCGAGCGCCTCGCCCAGGCCCGGCGCCTCGGAGGCCGGCTTGGGGTTGAGGGCTGACCTCATCACAAGGTCCCACTCCCGCAGCGTGGCGGCGTCGGCCGGGTCACCGGAGACGAGCCGCACCCTGCCCCGACCGATCCTACCCTCCTGTGCCATACCGAGCAGCGGGCCGACGGTCGGGCCACGCAGGTGAGCCGTTGCATCGCCCGAAGGCGCCGCGGCCACCTGACCGCCCGTCCACACCCAGTGGAGCAGCGCCGAGCGGCGGAGGTCGTCGATCCTGCGCTCGTCCAGGTCTCGCACCAGGAGCAGCCGCACCGCCTCGTAGGCCTGCCAGGCCGGCGGCAGCAGCTCTGGGTCGAGGTAGGCAAGATCCAGGCCCCCGAGTCGGGCTGCGCGGAGGTCCTGCGCTACCGGAGCGGCCGAGAGCACGGCTATCACGCCCTCGACCGGCCGGAGGGCCGGGATCGGCGTCGATGCGACGCGCCTACCGCCTTGCTCCAGGTGGACCGTACCGGGGAGGCGCGCGTCGTAGATCGCCGCGAGGATGAAGGCGCGAACCGTCGCGCCGCCACCGGCCCTCACCGGCGCCGCGAAGCCGACCGTTGCGCCCCCTGGGTGGGTGGTCGACTCCACCACCACGCGCCCGTCGATCCCCGCGGGTGGAGCGGACACCTCCACCCAAACAGGGGTCCAAGCGCCTGGCCGGGTGAGTCCCGCGAACCCTGCGGCCACGACACGTATCGGCTCCGGGGTGGGAACGCCGCCGGAAGCGGGTGGGGCCAGGGCGGCTGTGGTCAGGGCCACAAGGCTGCCGGCGGCAGCGAGCAGGGCAAGGCGGCACCGGCGGGGGCGAGGCCGACGCGTCTGGCAGTCCTCGCCGGGCATCGCCCGCCCGGTCTAGGTCTTGGGAGGCGACGAGGTGGCCGCGGATTCCGCTGGTGCGGCCGCGCTCTCCCGGCCCCCGTCCTTGGAGGCGGGGCCCGAGTCGCCGTTTCCGGACCCCGAGCTTCGGCGATAGTCGGTCGTGTGAAACCCGCTTCCCTTGAAGATCAGCCCGACCGAGGAGTAGACCTTACGCGCCTGGCCCCCGCAGCTCGGGCATCCCGGCGCCGGCTCGCCGACGGAATGATAGTGCTCGAACAGCCGGTGGCAGTCCGCGCACCTGTACTCGTAGAGCGGCATACCTTCCCTCCGTACCCTGGGTCACCCGGGGCTCGGGGCTCTCAGCAGACCGTGTACCGCCCCTCGGCCAGCTCCTGGGTGAGGCGGTGGATGTTGGCCAGTTCGTAGTCCAGGATCTCCCTGACGCGCTTCTCAACCGTGCTGCGCCGCGCGCGCGGCGACAGCACCATCTGAACCGCGGTCACCTTCGGGTGGTCGATCGGTGATCCTATCTGGCTCAACATCCAGACGTAGACCTCTTCGATCCCGCTGACCTCCCTATGGATCGTGTTGGCCACCTGGTGAGTCATTATCGTGTAGATCTTGCCCACGTGGGAGATGGGGTTCTTGCCGGCGGCCGCCTCCGTTCCCATCGGCCGGTTCAAGGCGATCACGCCGTTGACCTTGTTCCCGCGCCCGACCTGGCCGGAGTCTCCGCTCTCGGCCGAGGTACCGGTTACGGAGAGGTACATCCCGCCGATGCCGCGCCCGGGCTCGTCGAGGGTGTTGAGGTAGAAGTGCCGGGCCTCAAACCCCTCGACCGTGTTCAGCCTCTCCATGACGGCGTCGTGCAGCTCTCCCTTGCGGCGGAAGTACTGCGCTTCGGAGTCCACGTACCTGTCAACGAACGCTACGGCCGCGGTCATGTGAAGCTCCGCGCCCCTGCGGAATCCCATGACCTTGATATCCTCCCCGACCTCGGGGAAGTGCTGCTTGAAGGTGCGCGAGTTCATCATCCTCTCGATCTCGAGGACCGCCTGCTCAGTGGGCGTGAGCGGCGCGTAGCCGACGGCCGCCGAGGTGTCGTTCGCCCTCGGCACGCCGCCGCGCTGGAATATGTCGACGAGCTCCGGGGCACCCGGCTTGATCTGTACGTCGTAGAGGACGTGCTGCTCTGGGTCCACGAAGCGGAGGTTCTCGCTGATCCACGCCTTCGCGGTATCCACGGCGATGTCGTGCACCGGCACCTCTTCCCCGTTGATCAGCGCGGTCGCGCGGTCGCCGAAGATCAACCTCATCGGATCGGTCACGGCACCTCCACCGAGTCGGATCTCAGCCCCACCAGCAACCAGGAAGGCCTTGTCAATGTTGTGGTGGAGGATCCGACCGAACCGTTGGAGGTACTCGCGGCTGAGCGCTATCGAGACCCGCTCCATTATCGCGTCGCAGATGGAGTCAGGATGTCCGATGCCCTTACGCTCGACGATCTCGACCTGGTGCGCAAACACTGGGGTGCGGGCCAGGACGTCCACTGTGATGTTGCGCATTCTCACCCTCCCTCAGCGGCCCGGTCCAGGGCCACGCGCCAAACTATACCAGATGAAAGGGGACCGGGGAAGCGGCCTCGGGCGGGGGGCCCTGCCTGCTCATCTGAAGGCCCCGCCGGCGCGTCGGCGCGCGAACAGCGGAACCAGCACCACCCCTGCGACGAATCCCCCTATGTGAGCCCACCAGGCCACGGCAGTGGTCTCGGGGACCCCGAGGGTCACGAAGCCCTGCAGCAGTTGCAGCAGGAACCACAGGGACAGCACCACCGCGGCCGGCATCTCAGCGAGCCTTATGAAGAACCCGAAGATCAGCAGCGAGAGGATCCTGGCGCGCGGGTAGAGGACCAGGTATGCCCCGAGCACACCGGCTATCGCCCCGCTGGCTCCGACGAGCGCGACAGGCGAGCCGGGATAGGCGGCGACGTGCGCCAGCGACGCGATCACGCCGCATAGCAGGTAGAAGAGGAGGAATCCGGCGTGACCCATTGCATCCTCGACGTTGTCACCGAAGATCCAGAGGTAGAGCATGTTCGAGCCAAGGTGCATCCAGCTCCCGTGGAGGAAGATCGAAGTCAGCAACCCGACCCACGACCCCGGCCATGGGCCCCCTGTGACGACTCCCGGGACGGCCCCGTAGGTCTGGAAGTGCGCAACTACCGCTTCCTCTGACCCCAGCCCGAGCGTGTAGAGAAAGGAAGCCACCGAGGCCGCGACAAGCGCGTAGGCCACCACGGGGACCGAGCGGGAGCGCGTGCTGTCTCTTAGCGGTATCATCGCCTCCAGCCCTTCGGCGACGCTTGCGCGGCGCCGTACCTCTCGCGTGCTATCTCCCAGGCGCTCTCCACGAGCGCCTCCACGAGGCGGTCCTCGGGCAAGCTGGCCACCACCTTACCATCCCGGAAGAGCAGCCCCATCTTCCTCCCGCAGGCAATGCCGACGTCGGCCACCCTGGCTTCGCCGGGCCCGTTCACCGCGCACCCCATCACCGCCACCTTCACCGGCGCCGGGATACCGCGAAGACGCCGCTCCACCTCGAGCGCAATGGCGACTATCTCCACCTCGGCGCGGCCGCAGGACGGACAGGCGATGAACTGAACCCCCCTTGTGCGCAGCCCCAGGCTCTTCAGGATCTCATAGGCCGTCCGCACCTCTTCGACCGGGTCGGCAGCGAGGGAGACGCGTATGGTGTCGCCGATACCCCTGGCGAGCAGGGTTCCGATACCCACAGCTGAACGAAGCCCGCCCGCCCATGCGGTGCCGGCCTCGGTCACCCCGAGGTGCAGAGGGTAGCGCGTCCGCTCGCTCATCACGGTGTAGGCATCGATCATCATCGGTACGTCCGAGGCCTTGACCGAGATGACGATATCGTGGAAGCCCAGCTCCTCTAGGACCTCGACGTCCTCGAGGGCTGAGGCGACGAGCGCGTCGGCGCAAGGCCCTCCGTGGGCCCGCAGGGCCTTCTTGGAGAGCGAGCCCACGTTGGCCCCGACGCGGATCGGTACCCCCCTGGCCTTGGCCTCCCGGGCCACGACGCGGGTGCGCGCCCTGCCCCCGATGTTGCCGGGGTTGATGCGAAGCTTGTCGGCCCCGGACTCCAGCGCGATCAGCGCAAGCCTGTGGTCGAAGTGGATGTCGGCCACCACGGGCAGCGGGCTACGGGGCCGGATCTCGGCTATTGCCCGCGCGGCCTCCTGATCCGGAACCGCGACGCGCACTATCTCGCAGCCTTCGACCGCCAGGCCGTAGATCTGCGCGACGGTCGCATCGACATCCCGGGTGTCCGTGGTGGTCATCGACTGGACCGAGACCGGGGCACCCCCTCCGACCGTGATGTCCCCGACCCTCACAGGGCGCGTCAGCTGTCGGGGGGCGGTCGGATCCGCAGTCATGGGCGGACCTGGGGGCTCACAGGCGGCGCACGTCCCTAACGGTCAGCGTGGCCAGCAGGAGGAGCAGCAGCATGAAGCCGACCGTGTGGATGAGCCCCTCGCTGCGGGGATCGATCCGGCGCCTCCGGATCCCCTCGAGCGCCAGGAAGGCCAGCCGGCCCCCGTCGAGAGCGGGTATGGGAAGCAGGTTGAACACGCCGATGATTATGCTGAGGAACGCGGCCATGTGCAGGAAGTTCTGAGCGCCCGAGCGGGCGGCCTGCGCGAGAATGCTCCCGGCGGCCACTGGGCCCCCCAGGCTGTCAAAGAACTTACCCTCCCGAACCAGGGAGCCCATCGCGCCCAGCAGCAGGACCACCAGCTGGGCCGCTCTCTGGCCGCCCCAGGCCACTGCCGCCGCTGGATTCAGGCGCTTCCAGACCGGCTCCGGTGAGAAGCCGATCCTGCCCACCCCCCTCGCCTCGTCGAGGCGCGGGGTCACCGTGAACGACAGCTCATCCGGCCCCCTCCTCACGGTAAGGACCAGGGACCTACCGGGGCTGCGGTGGATCGTGGAGATCACCTGGTCTCCGCTCTCCATCGGGATGCCGTCGATGGCCGCGATCTCGTCCCCCGGGAGGATCCCTGCGGCCGCGGCAGGCCAACCGGCCTCCATCGTCCCGACCCGCGTGCTGACACCCAGCGGCACTCCTCCGGTCCCGGCCGCTATCGCAAGGATCAGGACCGCCAGTACCAGGTTCATCGCGGGCCCTGCGGCGATGATCCCCATCCGCGCCGCGACGCCCTTGGAGCCGAAGCTGCGCTCGCTCTCCTGGGAGTGGGCGTCCTCGCCTTCCATGTTGACGTATCCGCCCAGGGGCACGAGGTTCAGCGAGTAGTCGGTCTCGCCCCGCCTCCACTTGAGGATCGCCGGGCCGAACCCGATCCCGAAGGCACGCACCCCGACGCCTGCCCTGCGGGCGGCGAGGAAGTGGCCCAACTCGTGAAACAGGATCATCGCCCCGAACGCCACCACTGCGGCCAGCACACTCGACACAGCCATCACCTCATGCCTCCAACTATCTCCTCCGCCCTGCTCCGGGCCCACGCATCCCCAGCACCTCCTCGAGGGAAGGCAGAGGCACCGGCCTGTGGCGGTCCAGTACCGCCTCGACCACCTCTGCTATCGCCGGGAACGCGAGCCGCCCATCAAGGAACCGGGAGACCGCAACCTCATTCGCAGCGTTCAAGGCCGCCGGCGCCGTGCCGCCCTGCTCAAGGGCGGCGCGCGCCAGCCACAGCGCCGGGAACCTCTCACGCTCCGGAACTCTAAACGACATCTCGACCCCGCCCCATTCCATCGGAGCGACCAAGCTGCCGCGCCGGATCATGCCGGTGAGCGCGTGCTGTATCGGGCCGCGCATGTCAGGACGCCCGAACTGCGCGATCGTGGAGCCGTCCTCGAACTCCACCATCGAATGGACCAGGCTCTGCGGGTGGATCACTACATCTATCCGCTCTGCCGGAGTACCGAACAGCCAGTGCGCCTCGATGACTTCCAGCCCCTTGTTCATCAGCGTCGCGGAGTCGATGGTGATCTTCCGCCCCATGTTCCAGGTGGGGTGGGTCAGTGCCTCTGATACCGTCACCGCGCGCAGGTCGGCCACCGGCCGATCGAGGAACGGCCCGCCCGAAGCGGTTAGGATCAGGCGTCGCACGGATCCAGGGTCCTCGCCGAGGAGGCACTGCGCTATGGCGCTGTGCTCGCTGTCGACGGGAAGAAGCCGGGCCCGGCCTCGCTCACGCGCGGCGGCCACAAGATGCCCCCCTGCGACGAGCGCCTCCTTGTTCGACAGCGCGACGTCACGTCCCGCTTCCAGCGCCGCAAGGGTCGGGCGCAGCCCGGCCGAGCCGACAACGGCGACCAGCACGAGATCGATCCCCGGCATGGCCGCCAACTCGGAGGCGGCGTCCGGACCGGCCAGAAGGGCGACTCCATCCGGCAGGAGCGGGCGAAGCTCCCTGGCCGCAGGCTCATGCGCGACTGCAACGACGCGCGGCCTCCAATGCCGCGCCTGCTCGGAAAGGACACGGTAGTCGCTATTCGCGCATATTCCGATGACCTCGACGTCTCCCAGGTGCTCGGCGACCTCGAGGGCGGCGCGCCCGATGCTGCCCGTCGACCCCAGTATCGCAAGCCGCTTCACATGAGCAGCCTCCACAGGTAGTAGCCTGCCGGGACGCCGAACAGGACCGCGTCGAACCTGTCCAGGACGCCGCCGTGGCCCGGGAGTATGCCGCCCGAGTCCTTGACGCCCGCCCCTCTCTTGAGCGCCGACTCCCAGAGATCTCCCACAACCGCGGCGGCCGCCACGCCGAGTACTAGTATCACCGCCCGAGCCGGCTCCAGACCCAGCGGCCCGGCGGCGAGCGCGGCCGCCGCCGCCGCGGCGACCAACCCGGCCACGAGACCCTCCACGCTCTTGCCTGGGCTAATCGCGGGAAGCAGACGATGCCTGCCCCACGCGGTGCCCACGCCGTAGGCGGCCGCATCGTTGACCCAGATAGCTCCCAGCACGAAAAGGGCCGCGACGGCGCCCGCTTCGAGGCGGAGGAGAAGCAGGTGCGCGAGCAGCGCGCCGACGTAGACCATCCCGAGCACGACGGCTCCGGCATGCCTTGTTCCGCCGCCTCTCCCCGCAGAGGCGAGGGTTTCGACGGCAGCCGCGGCGACACCGGCGGCGAGCACGGCGGGCGCCGCCTCCCATCGGCCCAGGGCGGCCAGCGCCGGGAAGGCCAGCGCACCTCCAACCAGGGCAGGCGAAAGGGCTGCTCCGGGCTGCGCCGTCAGGCGATGGTACTCGACTGCGCCCAGCGCCGAGAGCAGGACGACCACGGAGGCGAGCACGCTGCCCCCATACCAGACGGCGGCGACCAGCAGCGGGCCTCCAACGACCGCCGTTGCGATGCGCGACGGGAGTGAGCGGTCCGCCCACCCGTAGGCAGGTCTCCCCACTCTCTACCCTCCCGGGACCCCGCCGAACCGCCGCTCGCGCTGCTGGAACTGCGAAACGACGGAGCGCAGATCGTCGCCGGAGAAGTCCGGCCAATGGATGTCGAGGAAGAAGAGCTCCGAGTAGGCCGCCTGCCACAGCATGAAATTGGAGAGCCGCTGCTCGCCGCCCGTCCTTATCACCAGGTCGGGATCGGGCAGGCCCGCCGTGTAGAGCTCCCGCTCGACGCTCGCCTCGTCTACTCCTTCGAGGGGCTGTCTCCCGTCACGCACGCTCGCGGCGATCTGCCTGACCGCACGGGTGATCTCTGCCCGGCTCCCGTAGTTGAAGGCGATGTTCAGGGTCAAGGCCTTGTTGCGTCTGGTCAGCTCCTCCACCCGAACCGCTTCTGCCCGGGTCTCCTCGGAGGTCGCGGCGAGCTCACCTAGGATCCTTATCCTGACACCGCTTCGATGCAGCTCCTCCGAGTCGCCGACAAGCCTCTCCTGGAGCAGCCCGAGGAGTGCCGTGACCTCCTCTGGGGATCGCCGCCAGTTCTCTGTGGAGAAGGCGAAGAGCGTGAGGGTGCGAATCCCCAGCTCGCGGCAGGCCGCAACGGTCCTGCGGATCGCCTCCACCCCTGCTCGGTGGCCTGCGATGCGCGGCAGCCCCTTAGCCTCTGCCCAGCGGCCGTTGCCGTCCATGACTATTGCCACGTGCTCTGGGATGCGTCGACTCCGCTTCGGACGGCCTGCGCGGTCGCGGACGCGGTCGCTAGCCACCGGCGGGCCTAGCCGCCGGCGTGTAGCGCTCGTGGGTGACGACCA
Source organism: Armatimonadota bacterium (assembly GCA_037446215.1). Lineage (GTDB taxonomy): Bacteria > Sysuimicrobiota > Sysuimicrobiia > Sysuimicrobiales > Humicultoraceae > VGFA01. Next base: position 25,927 of record JBBIJB010000012.1, on the reverse strand, counting down.
GAAGCACCGAGCCGTCCTCCCGGCGGCTCTGCCGGACCACGCGGAGCCGTCCCCCTACCTCGACCCTCTTTGGGGTCCGGGTGTGGGCGACCTCCACGGCCCATCCAGCAGCCTTCAGCTCGGCCAGGGCATCTTCAAGCTGCCACCCCAGCACATCGACGGGGAGCCCGGCCACCTAGATCTCCATTATCTCCTTCTCCTTGGCCTCCAGCAGGCGATCCAGACCGGCAATCATCTCGTCCGTCAGCTGCTGCAGCCGTTCGACGGCCCTCCGGCAGTCGTCCTCCGGGATGTCTCCGGCCTCCTCGAACTCCTCCAGCATCTCCTTGGCCTCGCGCCGGATGTTGCGGATTGCGATGCGGCCCTCCTCGGCGTGCCGGCGCGCGATCTTCACGAGATCGCGGCGCCTCTCCTCGGTCAGGGGAGGGATCGGGATCCGTATGACCACCCCGTCGCTGCTGGGTACGAGGCCGAGCTCGCTCTTGAGGATGGCCCGCTCTATCTCCCGCGCGGAGCTCCGGTCCCAGGGCTGTATCACGAGCAGCCGCGGCTCGGGAACCGTCACGGTGGCGAGCTGGTTGATGGGCGTGAGGGTCTCGTAGTAGTCCACGCGGATCTGGTCCAGCAGTGCCGGGCTTGCGCGACCCGTGCGCAGGCTCGCGAACTCGCGGCGGGTCGCCTCAACCGTCTTCTGCATCCGCGTCTTTGCATCACCCAGGACCTCGTCCATCATCTCCGGTTCCCTCCTACGAGAGTCCCTATTGGGTCGCCCAGCACCGCCCGGGCGATGTTGCCCGGCTGCATGAGGTCGAAGACGACTATGTCCATCCTGTTGTCCTTGCACAGCGCCGCCGCGGTCGCGTCCATCACCCCCAGCTCCCGGCTGAGGATCTCCATGTGGTCGAGGTGCGAGTACATGACGGCGTCCGGGTGGCGGCGGGGATCCTTGTCGTAGACCCCTGCGACGCCCTTCTTGGCCATCAGCACCGCGTCGGCCTGGATCTCGATCGCGCGCAGGGCCGCCGCCGTATCGGTGCTGAAGTACGGGCTGCCGGTGCCGCCGACGAAGATGACGATCCTCCCCTTCTCGAGGTGGCGCAACGCGCGCCGCCTTATGAACGGCTCGGCCACCTGTCGCATCTCGATGGACGACTGCACCCTCACCACCAGACCCTCGCGCTCCATCGCGTCCATCAGCGCAAGCCCGTTGATGACCGTGGCCAGCATCCCCATGGTGTGGCCGGTCACCTCTTCGATGCCCAACCGCCGGCTCAGGTCGGAGCCCCTGACTATGTTCCCTCCCCCCACGACGATCGCCACCTGAACCCCTCGAGAGGTCACCTCTCGGAGCTCGGTGGCGACGAGCTGAAGCACTGCCGGATCGAGTCCCGCGCCTCCATCCCCCCCGAGCGCCTCCCCGCTAAGCTTGAGGAGTATGCGCCTGTAGGCGGACCGCGGCGTGGTCATCGACGCGCCATCCATGGCGTCTACCTCGCTCTCGTCCCGATCGTCTCTCCTGCCCCTGCGCCCTGACCTTCTACTCGCCGAGCCTGAAGCGCGCAAAGCGCCTGATGCGCACGTTCTCTCCCAGGCGGGCTACGGTGTCGTTGACCACATCGACGACCCTCTTCCCGGCATCACGGATGTAGGGCTGCTCGAGAAGGACCACCTCCTCGAACCACCGCGACAGGCGCGCCTCTATCTCGGCCTCGGAGGCACCCTTTGCCTCGGATGTGAGCAAGGCCCTCTGCTGCTCCGCCGCCGCGGCGGGTACGTCCTCCCTCGAGATGTAGGTCGGCGCGGCCGCGGCCACCTGCATCGCGATCTCGCGCGCCAGCACGCGGAACTCCTCCGTCCTGGCGACGAAGTCGGTCTCGCAGTTCACCTCTACCAGCGCGCCTAGCCGGCTTCCCGGGTGGATGTAGGACTCTATCAGGCCGTCAGAGGCGGCCCGGCCCGCCCGCTTCGCCGCAGCCGCAAGCCCCTTGGCGCGCAGCAGCTCCGCCGCCTTCTCCATGTCGCCGCCTGTGGACTCGAGCGTCTTCCTGCAGTCCATGATGCCCGCGCCGGTGCGCGCGCGGAGCTCCTTGACCATCTCTGTGGTAACGGTCATCTCGTAACCTCTTCCCTCCTGGGCTCAGGCCTGGGGCTCGCGGGCGAACTCGCGCTCCGAGATCTCAGGTGCCGCCTCGAGCTTCTCCTCCTCGCCGGCCAGGTCGGCCGGTTCGAGCTCGGGGGTCTCCTCCTCGACCTCCTGCTTTCGCCTCTCCTCGATGCCCTCGAGGCAGGCGTTCGCGATGCGGTTGGTGATGAGCTTCACCGCGCGAATGGCGTCGTCGTTGCCGGGGATCGGGTAGTCCACCTCGTCCGGGTCGCAGTTCGTGTCCAGGATCGCAACCACGGGGATGCCGAGCTTCCGGGCCTCGGCGACCGCGATGTGTTCCTGGCGGGTATCGACAACGTATGCGGCCGACGGCAGGCGGTTCATCGCCTTGATGCCGCCGAGGAACTTCTCGAGCCTGGCGCCCTCCTCCGCGAGGCGCGCCTGCTCGCGCTTTGGAAGGAGCTCGGTGATGCCCCTCTGGCCCATTTCCTCGATCTCGTAGAGCCTCTCGACCCGCTTCCGGATCGTCAGGAAGTTGGTGAGCATGCCGCCGAGCCACCGCTGGTTCACGTAGGGCTGGCCCGCGCGCACCGCCTCCTCCTTGATCGCCTCCTGGGCCTGCTTCTTGGTGCCGACGAAGAGAACGCTGCCGCCGCCAGCAACGGTCTCCCGTACGAAGCGATAGGCCTCTTCGATAAGGGGGACGCTCTTCTGCAGGTCGATGATGTGGATGCCGTTGCGCTCCGTGAATATGAAGCGGGACATCTTGGGATTCCAGCGGCGAGTTTGGTGCCCGAAGTGGACCCCGGACTCCAGCAACTGCTTCATCGTGACTACTGGCAACCTGCTGCCTCCCTCGGGATCGGCCGTGGCCGCCATCCCATGTGGTTTGTCCTCCGCTCCCCTCATCCCCTCAGGCCTTCCGAGGCCCTCACGGGCACCCTCGGCGGGTCTGGGAGCGTGCGTGCTTGGGACGCCGCCCGGCAGGCCTCGGACAGAAACCCCGCAAAGTCGCTGTCGACTCCGCGGGGGGCCTGCGCCCTGGCGCTGCCGTAAGCTGCGGCAAACCCGCGGTAGTATAGCACGGGAGGCCCGCCCCGGACAAGGAAAGTGCCGCCGGCCCCGAAGGCGGGCTAGGCCCGCGGATGGGCCTGGGAGTAGACCCGCTTCAGTCGGTCGCGCGAGACGTGCGTGTAGATCTGGGTCGTCGAGAGGCTCGCGTGACCCAGCAGTTCCTGTACGGCACGCAGGTCGGCGCCCCCGTCCAAAAGGTGGGTGGCGAAAGTGTGGCGGAGGGAGTGGGGGCTGATGCGCTGCTGCAGAGCGGCGGCGCGGACCCACTTGGCCACGATCAACTGGATGGCCCTGGGGCCCAGAGGACTCCCCCGCGAGCCCAGGAAGAGCGCCTCGGTCCGGCCGCGCACCAGGCGCGGGCGCGCCTCCTCCAGATAGCGTCGCACGGCCTCCTGGGCCTTGGATCCGATCAGCACCAGTCTCTCGCGCCGTCCCTTGCCTCGGACCCTCACCTCATCGCCGCCTACCTGGTCGCGCCGCAGGCCTGCGAGCTCCCCGACACGGAAGCCCCCGGCGTAGAGCAACTCCAGGATCGCGCGGTCCCTGAGCCCTGTTGGGCCCCCGAGGGGGGGCGCGGACAGGAGGGCCGCTACCGCGTCGTGGGTCAGGGCGCCTGGAAGCCTCCTCCGCCTCCCGGAGACGGAGAGCAGCCTCAGGGGGCTGCCGGCGATCCGACCCTCCCTGCGGAGGAACCTGAAGAAAGAGCGTAGCGCCGAAACGCTACGAGCTATCGACGCCCGCGAGTACCTCCCGTGCATCGAGGCCACGTAGTGCCTGACCGTGGCATGGTCGACCGCCTGCCAAGCGGCCACCCCCCGTTCCCTCGCGAAGGCCAGAAACGCCTCAAGGTCGCGGCGGTAGGCGGCGCGTGTGTTGGGGGAGGCGTCCTGCTCCGCCTCGAGATAGCGTATGAATGCCGCGATCTCAGGATCGCCGGGCACGGGAAGAGGACCTTCGCCTCGGCCTAGGGACGCTCGGTGCCGGCTCTGCCTCCGCCCCCCCCTGCCCGGGGCGCGATCTTGAAGCCTCGCTGTATCCGCACTCGACGCTGGAGCAGCGGAGCTCTTCTCCCCGACGGGTGCGCTTCCCGACCATCATGCTGCCGCAGCGCGGGCAGGACTTGCCGCTCGGCCGGTCCCAGCTCGTGAAGGAGCAGCTGGGATAGGAGCCACAGCCGTAGAACGTGCGGCCCCGTCGGGAACGGCGGGCGACGATCTCGGATCCGCACTGCGGGCAGGCCACGCCGATGCCCACCGGCCGCGTGTATCTGCACTCGGGATACCCCGAGCACGCTATGAACTCCCCGAACCTGCCGTGCTTGCGGACGAGCGGCTTCCCGCACTGCGGGCAGGGCTCGCCGATCTCGACCTCCGGGATCTCTATGACAGGGATCTTGGTCTCGGCCTTTCTCAGGGTCCTCTCGAAGGGGCCGTAGAACTCACGGATGATCGCCAGCCAGTCGGCCTTGCCCTCCTCGATCATGTCCAGGTCGCTCTCGAGTCCGGCGGTGAAGTCGACATCCACGACCTCGGGGAAGTGCTCCACCAGCAGATCGGTGACGGTGACGCCGATCTCGGTTGGAACCATTTGTCTCTCTCGCGTCGCGGCGTAGCCCCGCTTCCGTATCGTCTCCAGCGTCGGCGCGTAGGTGCTGGGCCGACCGATACCCTTCTCCTCCAGCACCTTCACCAAGGCCGCCTCGGTGTACCTTGGAGGAGCCTTGGTGAAGTGCTGCTCGCTTCCTACATCCAGGAGCGCCAGCCGATCTCCCGGGGACAGAGGCGGCAGCCATCCTTCCCTCTCTGTCTGCCCGCCGTCGGCCTCCTCGCGGTAGAGGATGAGGAATCCGGGGAACTTGATCCTGCTTCCCGAGGCCCGGAACAGGAATCCTCCTCCCTGTATGTCCACAGAGAGCGTGTCGAAGACCGCGACGGCCATCTGGCTGGCCAAGAAGCGCTCCCAGATGAGCCGGTAGAGCCTGTACTGGTCTGATCGCAGGAACGATTTGAGCCGGTCGGGCTTGCGGGAGATCGCGGTCGGGCGTATCGCCTCATGGGCCTCCTGGGCTCCCTTCCTCGAGCGGTAGTGGCGGGGACGGTCGGGAAGGTAGTGCTCGCCGAACGACCTCCTGACGTAGTCGCGTGCCTCCTGCTGTGCCTGGTGGGCCACCCGGACCGAGTCGGTCCGCATATAGGTGATAAGGCCGACCGTGCCCCCGTCCCCGATGTCGAGCCCCTCGTAGAGCTGCTGCGCCACTGACATCGTCCTGGAGGGCGAGAATCCCAGCCGTCGGTTTGCCTCCTGCTGAAGCGTGCTGGTCGTGAAGGGCGGGGCCGGGTTGCGTATCTGATCACGACGTCTGACCTCGCCAACCGAGTAAGTGTGCCTTCGCAGCTCACGCACCAGCCCGGCGGCGACCATCTCGGTGCCGATGACAGAGGCACCCTCGTCCCCGGGCCCGCCAAACCGCGCCCCCTCCGCCGAGTAGAGTCGGGCGGTGAAGCTCGTGCCTGCCTCGGTCTCGAAGGTCCCGTCTATCGACCAGTACTCCTGCGGCACGAACGCCTCGATCTCGCGCTCGCGGTCGACTATGAGCCTGACCGCTACGGACTGAACGCGCCCCGCGCTGAGGCCTCCGCGGACCTTCCTCCACAGCAGAGGGCTTAGGTTGTACCCTACCAGGCGGTCCAGGATGCGGCGCGCCTGCTGAGCATCCACCAGGTTCTGGTCTATCTCGCGTGGGTGGGCCAGCGCGCGTCTGACCGCCTCTTCCGTGACCTCGTGGAACTCAATCCGCCGTATCGATGAGTTCACCGGGCGCAGGACCTCGCCAAGGTGCCAGGAGATCGCCTCGCCCTCCCGGTCCGGGTCCGTCGCCATGTAGACCGAAGAAGCGCGCTTGGCGGCCTCCTTCAGTTCCTTGATTATCGGACCCTTCCCTTTGATGACTATGTACTTGGGGGTGAAGTCGTCGTCGACATCGACGCCTAGCCTGCTCTTCGGCAGGTCTTTGACGTGCCCCATCGAGGCCTTGACCTCGTGTGATCTCTTCAGGATCTTCCCTAGGGTCCTGGCCTTCGTTGGCGACTCGACAACGACCAGGGGCTTCGACCTGCTCACGTCAACCTCCGGACACCGGCCGGCTCGACCCGCCCGGGCATCTGGGCACCTGCTGCACCGTCCTGACGAAGACCTGCCCGGGCAGGGCTCGGACCATCCCCTTCAGCTCGAGCACGGTCACGAGCGCCGCCAGGGTGGCCGCGGGCATCTCGCACGCATCCACCAGTTCGTCAAGCTGCATCGGTCCCTCCTCCAGCAGCGAGAGGATGCGGTCCTCGGGTCCCTCCCGACCGGTCTTCACGCGAAGGCCTACCGGATCCTCTGCTGCCTCGCCGGGGGTCGGTAGGCCCAGCTCATCCAGTATGTCCGCGGCGCTCTCGACGATCCGCGCGCCCTGGCGGAGGAGCGCGTGGGGCGCCCGGCTCTTGCTGCTGAACACGCTGCCCGGGACCGCGAAGACCTCGCGCCCCTGCTCGAGCGCGTAGTCCACGGTTATCAACGCGCCGCTGTCCTCGGCGCCCTCGACAACCACTACCCCCAGCGCCAGCCCGCTGACTATCCTGTTTCGCCTCGGGAAGTGGCCCGGAAGCGGAGGCGTCCCCGGCGAGAACTCGCTGACGACCGCGCCGCGCCTCGCTATCTCACCCGCCATCGCGGAGTGCTCCGGCGGGTAGACCACATCTACCCCGCAGCCCAACACCGCCACCGTCCTGCCCCCTGCATCCAGGGCGGCCCTGTGGGCGGCGCCGTCGATCCCGCGAGCGAGACCGCTCACCACGCAGACGCCGGCCAGGGCCAGATCGCACGCCAGCTGCCCCGCGGCAGCCCGTCCATAGGGCGTCGCCCTCCGGGCCCCGACTATCGCGACCGCAGGTGAGTCGTCGAGTCGCCCCCTCACGAAGAGAACCGGCGGAGGTGCGGGGATGGCCGCGAGCCGCCTGGGATACGAGGGATCGCAGAGGGCGATCACCTCCACCCCATCGCGCCTGGCCGACTCCACAACCGATCCTGGGTCAAGGCTACGCCATGCCGCCAGGACCTGCTCCAGCCGTTCCCCGCTGCCCGCGAACTCCGGCAGTCGGTCCCAGACCGCCTCGGCAGAACCCGCCTTCTCCACCCATCTCGCGATGGTGCGGGGTCCAATCCCGGGCATCTGGCTCAGGCCCACCCATGCCGCCACCTCGCGCTCCGAGGGCGGCGGTCGGCGGACCCGCTCCTGGTCAGCGGACTCCATCCCCTAAGGTAGCACAGGCGGTCAACACGCCCCTGAGGGCCGCCGATCCAGCGTCCTGTACTGCAGCGCCTCGGCCAGGTGTACAGTGGTCACCAGGTCGGAGGAGTCGAGATCCGCAATGACGCGCGCGACCCTCAGCACCCGCTCGGAGGCCCTGCCGCCCAGCATCATCCTGTCGCAGGCCGATCGAAGGAAGGCGAGCGCGTCTGCGGCCACGGGCCCCCATCTGAGAGCCCCGCGGGGGATGGAGCGCTGGCGCGGAATCGAGGCAAGACGTGCGGCGGCCAGCGAGCGTGCGGCGTCGACCCGGGCCCGGACCGCGCAGGAGGGCTCGCCTCCGGAGGGCGACAGGAGCTCGGCAGCGGGCGCCCTGGGAACCTCCACGTGGAGGTCTATCCGGTCCAGTAGCGGGCCGGAGATCCGCGAGAGGTAGCGCCGGACCTGGGCCGGGGTGCAGGTGCACTCCCGGCGGCTGTCGCCCCTGAAGCCGCAGGGGCAGGGGTTCATCGCCGCGGCCAGGCAGAACCTCGCGGGGAAGCGCACCGTCTGCGCCGCCCTCGAGACCGTCACCGTGCCGTCCTCGAGGGGCTGCCGAAGGGAGTCCAGCACATCCTGTCGGAACTCCGGGAGCTCATCGAGGAACAGGACGCCGTGGTGCGCAAGGGTCACCTCGCCCGGTCGAGGGACAGCACCCCCGCCGGTTATGGCCGCGGCGCTTGCCGCGTGGTGGGGTGCCCGAAACGGCCTCTGCCGGATCAGGCCTCCCCAGGCAGGAAGGCTGCCGGCCACGCTGTGGATCTTGGTCACCTCTATGGCCTCGTGGCGCGAGAGCGGCGGCAGGATCGTGGGGAGCCGCCTGGCGAGCATTGTCTTGCCGACCCCGGGCGGTCCGACGAACAGGATGTTGAGGCCGCCCGCCGCCGCGATCTCGAGGGCACGGCGCGCGCAGTGCTGCCCGCAGACGTCGGCGAGATCGATCGATGCCGCCTCCCCAGCGGGGACCGAAGGCAGGTCGGGCGGGGTGGGCGGAATGCGATGTGATCCGTCGAGATGGGAGACGGCGGCATGTAGATCGCGCATCGCATATACCGGGGCCTCCTCCACCACCGCTGCCTCGCGCGCGTTCGCCTCGGGCACCAGCAGCCCCCTGGCCCGGAGGGCCCGTGTCGCCTGAGCCACGGCGATGACGCCCGGAACGGGCCGAAGCGAGCCATCCAGCGCCAGCTCCCCAACGGCAACATGCCCTCTGGCCGCCTGTTGGGACAGCTGCCCGGTTGCGACCAGGATCGCCAGCGCGATCGGCAGGTCGAACGCCGGGCCTTCCTTGCGCCTGTCGCCCGGAGCCAGATTGACCACGGTCCTCCGGGGAGGCAGCTCGAACGAGGAGTTGCGGATCGCCGCCCTCACCCGCTCACGCGCTTCCTGCACCGCGGCGTCGGGAAGCCCGACGATCGCAAAGCTGGGCAGGCCCCTGCCCACGTCAACCTCGACGGTCACGGGCAGCGCGTCGAGGCCGACGATCGCGGCGCTCATGACGGTGGCAAGCATCTCTCCCCGCGGTCACCCCATCGGATAGATCGACCGCGCGGGCTGCGGTTTCGGAGTTGGGAGCAGCGAGGGGTCGATCCGCGCCTCTGGCCCGCGGGCGGTTCGCCCGGGCCGACCGCCTGCCTAGGGCCCCATGCCCGAGGGGGCGGGCGCGGCCGTGGACGGCGCGGCCCGCAACCGCTGCATCACGAGGGCCAGGGCCAGGAGGCCCAGCCCAACAACGTCCGTCGCTACGCCGGGCTTGATCAGCGTCAGCGCGGCCACCATGAGGAGTGCCCTCTCCAAGAGAGTGGCCGGCTTCATGAGGTAGCCGATGGCGGCCGCAGCCAGACACAGCGTCCCGATGGTACCGGTCGCGAGCGCCAGCAATGTCGCCTGCCACTGAGTGGTCCCGACCAGCAGCGCGGGTCCGTAGACGAACATGTATGGGACTATGAAGCCGGCTATTCCGAGCTTCACAGCCTGGATCGCCGTATCCCACATCGGCGCCTTCGCCAGGCTGGCCGCCGCGAACGACGCCAGCGCCACGGGCGGGGTCACCGCCGAGATCACCGCGAAGTAGAAGAGGAACATGTGCGCGGCCAGCGGGGCCACGCCCAGCTTGACCAGCGCGGGGGCCAGCACGCTCGCCCCGATCGCGTAGGCCGCGGTCGTGGGCATCCCCATGCCCAGGATGATCGCGACGACCATCGTCGCGATCAGCGCAAGGAGCAGGTTGCCGCCGGCGAGGTTGATCAGCAGCTCGGAGAACTTCCCGCCAAGGCCGGTGAGGGAGAGCACTCCCACGATGATTCCCGCCGCAGCACACGTGGCTCCTATCTCGACCGTGCGCTTCGCGCCGTCTTCCATCGCGCGGACGATCTTGCGGAGGTTGAGGCGGGTGTCCGCCCGCAGCCACGACAGCAGGACGGTCGCAGCGAGGGCGTACAGCGCAGAGCGGAACGGCGAGGCCCCGGCGCCCATGATCATGTAGAGCAGCAGGACCATCGGCAGCAGGAGATAGCCGTGGCGGAAGATGACGTCCCCAAATCGGGGGAGCTGCGCCCTGGGAAGACCGTGGAGGCGTGCCGAGGCCGCGTAGAGGTCGATCATCCAGTAGGCGGCCACGTAGTAGAGCAGCGCCGGTCCTATCGCTGCGATAGCGATCTTCGAGTAGGGCACGCCGATGATGTCGGCCATTAGAAAAGCGGCTGCGCCCATGACAGGCGGGACGATCTGACCGCCGGTGCTGTTCATCGCCTCTACGCCGCCCGCGACCGATCCGCGAAATCCGGTAGCCTTCATCAGCGGGATGTTGATCACCCCGTCGACCATGACGTTGGCCACCGAGGAGCCGCTCGCGGTTCCAAAGAGGCTGCTCGTTATTATCGAGACCTTGGCCGGGCCCCCGCGCCTGCCTCCTGCAATGCTCAGGGCCAGGTGGACTATGAACTTGCCGATGCTGGAGGCTTCGATGAACGCGCCGAAGAGGATGAACAGGTAGACGTAGCGCGCGGACACCTGGATCGGCACCGAGTAGATCCCGTTGTCGCTGAACAGGAAAGAGATCAGCGAGTTGAAGCTGAAGCCCTTGTGCTCCAGCAGCCCGGGCATCCAGGGGCCGATGAAGACGTAGGCGATGAAGAGCGAACTGAGAATGGGCAGTGCGAGCCCTGTGGAGCGTCGCGACGCCTCGACCGTCGCCGCCGCGAGGAGCGTACCGACGACGACGTCCCACTGCGTCGGAAACACCCCGGCCCGCCGAGTCAGCGGCACGAAGTCGGCGAACAGGTAGACCACGACGACCAGGCTGGCCGCGATCAGCAGCCAATCGAACGCAGTCGGAGAGGCGATCGCCTTCCTGCGAGCCGGGATCAGGAGAAACGCCAGAACCAGGATGAACGTCAGGTGAACAGCGTAGAGCTTCTGTGGATCGGTAACGATCCCGAAGAAGCCCCCGAGCTGCAGTATGTGATATACGGCCATCGCCACCGCGGTCAACTGCACGAGCAGGCGGAGAGCACCCCCGAGAGCCCTGGTCCGGATCTCGGAGGTGTCGCCGACGTGCTCTATGTCGACCAGGAGGCCTGAACCCGGGATGCTCAACCGCCTAACCTCCCCTGCCGCTGCTACCGCTTCATCTCGGGCGGGATGTGCTCATCGGCCAGCCTAACGTTCTGCTCCCTGAAGAACCTGACTGCGCCGGGGTGCAGCGGGAGCTTGATGTAGAAGATGTTCACCGGGAGCATCTCCGCGGATGTCGGGTGGACGGCCTCCAGGAACTCTCGGTTCCCGAACATCGTCTTCACCAGCTCGTAGACGAAGTCCGCAGGCATGTCCTTGTGCACGACGCCAGCGTTCCACATCTGCACCGTCGGGATGACCGTGTCCTGCCCTCGATAGACGCCGGCTCGGATCGCGGCCCTGGCGAGATAGGGGAACTTCTCGGCGAGTGTGTCGATCTGGTCCTTGGTGAACCCGAAGAAGCGCATCGGGCGAGTCAGCGACGCCTCCACCCAGGCCGGCACCGGAAGCCCTATCACACCGAAGTTGGCGTCCACCGTCCTGTCGCGCAGGGCGGTCGCCCCGTCCGCGAAGCTGAGGAAGACCGAGCGAGCCCTCACGCCGAACAGGTCGAAGACCCGGAGGCCTACGAACTCCGCGGATCCGCCGCGCGGGCCGAGGCTGGCGGACCTCCCCGACAGATCGGCCACCGACCTGACCGGCGAGTCGGCGTTGACGATCCAGTGGGCGTAGGAGGTGTACATCGGGAACGCTATGCGGATCGAGTCGAGCGGCTTGCCCTTGAAGTCACCCAGTCCGTGGTAGGCCTCGAAGGCCGGACCGGCGGTGGTCATGCCCAACTCTATCTCCTTGGTCTGAACGAGCTGGACGTTCTGGACGGGCCCCCCGGTTACGCGGTTCGTCGCTGCGAGGCCCATCTTCTCGCTTATGACGCGAGCGTAGCCCCCTGCGACCACGTGGTAGACGCCGCCTATCGAAGCGGAGCCTATCGTGACGCTTCTCGGCCAGCCTGGTCTGGGCTGCGCCTGCGCATGGACACCGGCGAGCGCAAAGCAGATCAGGAGCAGGAAAACGAGCACGCGCTGCGACTTCATCTACATCCCCCCCGGATGCTCGCTTGAGGTGAAGCCAGCTCAACCACTCGTTGTCCCGCACTATTCGCAGTCATAGAGGCGATATCCTACGTGGACGAATGCACTATGCATAGAACGCGCACCGGAGGCCCCCTTAGAAGATACGGTCGAGCCCCCAGAGCGGATGCTGGACCACCCTGGGCCCGTTTGGAGCGCCACGAGGGAAATGCAGGATTGCGCAGAATTGCATAGAATAGGCTGAAAGTCCGATGGGTGAACCACGAAGAGATCGCTGGCTGCCCCTGGGAGAGGCCGCCTCCGAGCTGGGGGTTGACGAGGCCACGCTGCGGCATTGGGCCGACGCGGGCCAGATCAGGACCTTTCGCACGCCCGGCGGCCACCGGCGCTTCCTCGAGAGGGACCTGCGGGCGCTGATGCAGCGCGAGGTCCCGCGGGTAGAAGATCTGGCCGATCTCGTCGAGAGGAGGGTGAAGAAGCTCCTCTCGCGGGCCCCTGCGCGCCCCCTGCATGACCGCACCTGGTTCTCGGCCTTGAATGAGGAGCTCCGGGCGAAGGCCAGGGATCACGGCAGGGACCTCGTCTCCTCGGTGGCGCGCTTCGTCGCCTTTCCCCAATCGAGAGACGCGATCCGGGCGGAACTCAGGGCCCGGGCACTCGCCTACGGGATAGAGCTGAAGCGGGAAGGAGTCGTGATGACGCAGGCGGCCGAGGCGTTCGCCTTCTTCCGCCACCTGCTCCTGGATCTGGTCACGAGACCCAGGGGCAGGGGAGGGATGCTCGACGAGAACCAGGTCGGAGCCCTCGTGGAGGTCAGTGACCTGCTCGACGAGGTCTTCCTGGAGGTCATGCGCGCCTGGGAGGACCCCGTCGGTACGGCCCGGGGGGCGCTTGAGGGCACCCCTGGATGAGGGCATACCTCGGGACACGAGGCAGCGCCCTGGCGCTCGCGCAGGCCGACGCAGCGGCCAGGGCAGCCGGAGGCGCAGGAGTGCTCTGCGAGATCATACCGGTCCGGACACACGGCGACCGACATCCGGACCGTCCTTCCTCGGAGCTCGGCATAGGAGCATTCGTCAAGGAGCTGGAGGGCGCCCTGATCGAACGCCGGATCGACCTGGCCGTGCACAGCGCAAAGGACCTGCCCGGCGAGACGACTCCCGGCGTGAGGATGGCTGCGTTCCTGCCCAGGGAGGATCCGTTCGACGTGCTGGTCACAAGGGACGGATGCGGGCTCGAGGCGCTGCCCGCGGGCGCGACCGTCGGAACCGACAGCCCGCGGCGGAAGGCCTTCGTGCTGGCCGCGCGCCCCGACCTGGTGGTGACGGGCATGCGGGGAAACGTGGACACGCGCCTGCGCAAGCTTGATCGGGGCGAGGTCGACGCGTTGATCCTGGCGGCGGCCGGTCTTGCCCGGCTCGGCCTTCTTAGCCGCAGTCACCGGCGGATAGACCGCTCGCTGATGCTGCCCGCGGTGGGGCAGGGAGCGGTGGTGATCCAGTGTAGGGAAGGCGATAATGCACTGATCGATCGGTTCTCCACGGTGGACCACCATCCCACCCGGACAGCGGTAGTGGCTGAGCGGAGCATGCTGGAGGCCCTGGGCGGCGGTTGCCAGCGCCCAATAGCCGCCTTGGCCGCGTACGGGCCAGGGGAGATCGAGATCGAGGGCGCGGTCCTTGATCCAGTGGGAACCCGGGTGTTGCGTGAGAGCGCGAGCGGCCCGGCGGACGATCCGAGAGGGCTGGGCGCACGGCTTGCCGAGATCCTGCTGGCACGGGGGGCCGCCCTCCTACTGGAAGGGGCACGGAGGTGAGCGGCGCGCGAGGCCCGCTGGCCGGGCGCAAGATCATCATAACGCGACCGCGCGGGCAGGCCGGCTACATCAGCAGAGCCCTCAGGCGGCTCGGGGCGAAGACGATTGCGGTGCCCACTATCGCGATCGCCTGGCCGCGGCGAGGCGGCCCGCTCGATCAGAGGATTCAGAGGATAGGTAACTACCACTGGGTGATCGTGACCAGCGCCAACGGAGCGAGGGCGATAGCCGGCAGGGCGAGGTCGCTGCGCATCGACCTCGCCGACGCCAAAGGCGTGCGCTGGGCCGCAATAGGCGACGCGACCCGAGAAGCGCTCTGCAAGGCAGGGATATACGCGGAGTTCGTTCCGTCGAGGTTCCTGACGCGGGTGATCGCGGCCGAGATCCCGATCAAGCGCGGTGAGAGGGCGCTCCTCCCAAGGGCCGACGCCGCGGGGCCCGAGCTTGCCGACGTGTTGCGCGGACGGGGCGCGGAAGTCGACGAGGTCACCGCCTACCGCACCGTCGTGGGACCGACGAGATCGAAAGAGCGCCTCTACAGGGCACTGCGCGAGGAAGGGGCGGACACGATCGTGCTCACGAGCGCGTCCACCGCGCGGGGTCTCGTGCGCCTGCTCGGCGAGGAGCGCGGGGCGCTCGCCGGGGTCACGATCGCGTGCATAGGCCCGGTAACTGCGGCTGCGGCGGTCGAGGAGGGCCTGGTGCCTTCCACGGTGGCAGAGGAGCACACCGCCCAGGGGATAGTGCGTGCCCTCCTGGCCGCCCGGGGCGGCCCGGGGGCCGCTGACGAGGGAGGTCCAGATGCAGAGTCCGCCACAGTCTAGCCCGAGACTCCGCCCCAGGAGAATGCGCCGCAGCGGTGCCCTGCGAGCGCTCGCTGCGGAGACCAGGCTGCATCCCGAGCAGTTCGTCGCTCCGTTCTTCGTGCGCGGGGGCCGGGGCATCCGGGAGCCGATAGGGTCGCTGCCCGGACAGGCACGGCTCTCCCCCGACACGCTCGTCGACGAGGCCTGCCGCATGCTGGAGCTGGGGGTCCGGTCGGTACTGCTCTTCGGGCTTCCCGAAAGCAAGGATGCCCTGGGCAGCGGTGCCTTCGTCGAGGACGGAGTTGTGCAGGAAGCGGTCCGGCTGCTGCGCCGGCACTGCCCGTCGCTCGTCGTCATGACCGATGTCTGCCTGTGCGCCTACACCGACCACGGTCACTGCGGAGTCATCGAGGAGGGACAGGTAGACAACGACTCTACCCTGCAACTGCTCGCACGGACTGCCGTCTCGCACGCCGCCGCCGGAGCCGATGTGGTGGCGCCCAGCGCCATGATGGACGGCCAAGTGGGGGCGATCCGCCAGGGGCTCGACTCTGCAGGGCACACGGATACGGCGATCATGGCCTACGCCGCCAAGTACGCCTCGGCCTTCTACGGCCCGTTTCGCGACGCCGCGGACTCGGCGCCGGGATTCGGGGACCGCCGGGGATACCAGATGGATCCCGCAAACGTCCGTGAGGCGCTGCGCGAGATCCATCTCGACGTCGAAGAGGGCGCGGATATTGTCATGGTGAAGCCGGCGCTCGCCTACCTCGACGTCATCCGAGCGGCGAGGCAGGAGGTGCGGCTTCCGCTGGCGGCCTATTTCGTCAGCGGTGAGTACGCGATGATCAAGGCCGCCGCCGAGCGCGGGTGGCTCGAGGAGCGCAGGGCGCTCCTCGAAGCGCTGACCGCGGTCCGGCGCGCAGGAGCGGATATCGTCATCACCTACGCGGCAGGTGAAGCCGCGCGGTGGCTGCGGGAGGAAGCGGAGAGTTGAGCGATCGGACAGCCCTGGTCGCAGTAGGGCTCAACCACAGGACCGCACCGCTTGAGCTACGGGAGAGGGTGGCGTTTTCCGACGCCGAGATCCCCTGCGCCCTGGAAGGAGTGCTTGGGCTGCCAGGCGTGGAGGAGGCGTTTCTCCTCTCAACGTGCAACAGGACCGAGCTCTACGTTGCGACTACCAAACCGTCCGCGGCGGATGGAGTGACGGAGTTCCTCTGCGCTGCCCGGGGCGTGGAGCGATCTGCCCTGGAGCCGGCGCTCTACTTCCACGGCGGCTCCTTTGCAGCGCGCCAGGCGCTCCGGGTCGCCTCCGGCCTCGACTCGATGATCGTGGGAGAGCCACAGATCCTGGGCCAGGTCCGCCGGGCGCTTGACATCGCGCGCTCTGCCGGAGCCACAGGGCCGATGCTCAACCGGCTGATGCAGTCGGCCATAGTCACAGGGCGGCGGGTCCGCCAGGAGACCGGGCTCGCCAAAGGCGCTCCCTCGGTGCCCCGGGCCGCCCTTTCCCTGGCCGGAGACGCGCTTGGGTCGGTGGCGGGCCGCCCGATGATGATAGTCGGCGCCGGAAAGATCGCCTCTCTGGTCGCAGAGGTATTCACAGCGGCCGGAGCTCGCGTGATCGCCGTTGCCAACCGGACACCCGATAGGGCGAGGCCGATCGCCGCACGCGTCCATGCACGGGCATCCGCGCTCGACGCGATCACCTCCGCGAGCGGCGAGGTGGACCTGGTGGTAGTGTGCACCGCGTCTCAGAGGCCGGTTGTCACCGCGGGGATGCTGGCGCCCGCGGCCGGTAGGGAGCGCCCCCTGCTCGTCATCGACCTCGGGGTTCCGCGAGGAGTGGCACCGGAGGTCGCCTCCCTCGAGGGTGTGACGCTCAGAGTGCTGGACCATCTGGCGGCAAAGGGGACACCCGTACGGCTCCCGCCCGAGCAGCTCGGCCTTGCAGAACGGATCGTCGATGAGTCCCTGTCCAGGTTCGAGGATTGGCTGGCGGCCCGCGCGGCGGCCCCCTTGATCGCGCAGCTATGCGCCAGGGCCGATGCTATCGTGCAGGCAGAGACGGACAGAATGCGCGGCAGGCTGCAGGACGTAGGGGAGACGCAGCGGGACGCGATGAGCGCGGCGGTGCACGCCGCAGTCAGGAAGCTCCTGCACACGCCGATAGTGCGGATGAGGGACGCCGCTGCGCGCTCGGATCTGGGCGCGCTCGACGCGGCTAGGGAGCTGTTCGGCCTGGGGGATCCCCTCCACCGGAGGCCGGAGCCGGGCTGCGGGGACCTGGGCGAAACGGAGGGTGAGGCAACCGATGGCGAGCAGTCCTAGTTCAAGGGAGCTCTTCGCGGAGAGCGAGACCTTCTTCCCGGGAGGGGTCAACAGCCCGGTCAGGGCCTTTCGTGCGGTCGGTGGCCGCCCGATCGTCGTGAGCAGCGGAGCGGGATCCAGGATCACGGACGCCGATGGAGCCAACTACCTCGACTACATCGGCGCGTGGGGAGCGCTGCTGCTGGGCCACGCACATGTTGGCGTCGTCTCCTCGATTGCAGAAGCGGCTGCCCGCGGGACGAGCTTCGGGATGCCCACCCCGTACGAGTTGGAGCTGGCCCGACTGGTGCGCAGAGCCGTGCCCTCGATGGACCGCCTCAGGTTCGTGAGCTCGGGGACCGAGGCAGGCATGAGCGCGCTGAGGGTCGCGCGCGGCTTCACCGGCCGCGAGAAGGTCGTGAAGTTCGCCGGGTGCTATCACGGCCACGCCGATCCCCTGCTCGCCCAGGCCGGGTCGGGTGTGGCAACCTTCGGGCTGCCCAGCAGCGCGGGCGTACCCGAGGCCGCGGTGGCCGATACCCTCGTAGCGCCCTACAACGACCTGGACGCCGTCCGCGCGGTCTTCGCCGCCAACCCCCGGGAGATCGCCGCGGTCGTAGTCGAGCCGGTGGCTGCCAACATGGGCGTGGTGCGGCCCCGACCGGGATTCCTGGAGGGCCTCAGGGAGATCACCGCCGCCGAAGGGTCGCTGCTGGTGTTCGACGAGGTCATCACAGGGTTCAGGTTGGGCGTCGGGGGAGCGCAGGGGCGGTTCAAAGTTGCCCCTGACCTGACGATGCTTGGCAAGATCATCGGCGGCGGCTTGCCCGTGGGAGCGTACGGCGGAACGCGGGAGATCATGGAGGTCGTGGCGCCGCTCGGCCCGGTCTACCAGGCCGGGACGCTCTCCGGGAATCCCCTGGCGATGGCGGCTGGGGTGGCTGTGCTCCGAGGCCTTACAGACGAGGAGCCCTACGCCACACTCGAGGCGAGGTCGGCCCGCCTGGCCGAGGGGCTGGAGGATGCGGCCCGGGCATCGGGCAGGCAGGTCTCGGTCGTCCGAGAGGCCTCCCTGCTGACGGTCTTCTTCACGGGCGAGCCCCCCGTGGACTACGCGGCGGCCCAGACGGCTGACACCAGGCGGTTCGCGGCGTTCTTCAGGGGCATGCTCGAACAAGGGATCTTGCTGCCGCCCTCTCAGTTCGAGGCATGGTTCGTCTCGGCGGCGCACTCCGACGCCGACATAGAGCAGACCGTGGAGGCTGCCGGGGCGGCGTTCAGGAGCATGGGCGATGCCTAGGCGTGCCGGCCCTGCCCTCCCTTCGTACGAGGCCGTCCGTAGTGCCCAGAGCGGCTACGTCTACTCACGTGCGCCGATGCTGGTCTACTGGGAGCTTACGCGCGCCTGCGACCTGGCGTGCCGACACTGCAGGGCCGAGGCGGTAGTGGAGAGGGATCCGGACGAGCTGACCACCGAGGAGGGGATTGCGGTACTCAGGCAGGTGACCGGCTTCGGCGAACCGTTTCCCCACGTCGTCATGACCGGGGGAGATCCGCTGAAGCGCCCGGACCTCTTCCGCCTGATCGATGAGGCCGCGGCCCTCGGGATCGGGGTATCGCTCGCACCGAGCGGCACGACGATGCTCACACCCCTCGCCCTTGAGCGCCTGCGGGCGGCCGGGGTAGTGAGCATGTCGCTCAGCCTTGACGGTGCGACGGCGGAGAGCCACGACGCCTTCCGCGGTGTCCCGGGCTGCTTCAAGACGACGATGAAGGCTGCCCGCTGGGCCCTCGAAGCGGGCATCGGCCTACAGGTAAACACCCTGGTGACAGACGAGACCTCGAGGGAGGCGCCCGCGCTCTACGAAGCGCTGTGCGCGCTCCCGATAGAGCGTTGGAGCCTGTTCTTCCTGGTCTCCGTGGGGAGAGGCACGGCGCTGCGTGAGCTAGCCCCCGCGGATGCCGACCGCTTCATGGAGTGGCTGTTGGACATCATCCCGGGGGCCCCCTTCGCGGTCAAGACGACGGAGGCTCCGCACTTCCGAAGGCTGGCGCTGGAGCGGATGGGCTCCGCGGGTCACGCGGCGGGCTCCAGTGCGGCCGCCATAGCCCGCGGCTTCGGCATCCGCGACGGTAACGGCATCCTCTTCATCTCTCGCACCGGCGAGGTTACGCCCTCCGGGTTCCTGCCGCTGGCCGTCGGCAACGTGCCGAGTTCCAGCCTGTCGGAGATCTACAGGGAGGGCCACCTGTTCAGATCGCTCCGCGACACCTCACTCCTGAAGGGCAGGTGCGGCAGGTGCGAGTTCGCCGCGATCTGCGGCGGTTCGCGGGCACGGGCCTTCGCCCACACGGGCGACCCCCTTGACTCGGATCCGCTGTGCGGCTACGACCCGGCATGAACGACCGCTTCCTGCGCGTTTGCCGGAGGGAGCCCGTGGATCGCACCCCGGTGTGGTTCATGCGCCAGGCCGGCAGGTACCAGCCTGAGTACAGGTCGCTCCGTGAGCGCTACTCGATGCTCGAGATCTGCAGGAACCCCGAGCTGTGCGTCCGCACCACGATGCTACCTGTGGAGCAGTTGGGAGTCGACGCGGCCATCCTGTTCGCGGATATAACGCTTCCGCTGTCCGGCATCGGGGTGCCGTTCGAGATAGTCGAGGGCACCGGTCCGGTCATCGAGACGCCTGTCCGAACCCAGACACAGATAGCGGCCCTCAGGCGGTTCGAGCCGGAGCAGGAGGTCCCATACGTGCTCGAGGCGATACGCCTCCTCCGGCGCGAGCTCAAGGTTCCCCTGATCGGGTTCGCAGGGGCTCCCTTCACGGTTGCGAGCTACATGATCGAGGGCAGGGGATCGCGCGACCTCGTGCTCACGAAGCGGATGCTATACGAGACGCCACGGCTCTGGACCAGGCTGATGGAGCATCTGACGGACACCACGATCGCCTACCTGCGGGCCCAGGTGGCTGCGGGCGCGCAGGCCGTTCAGGTGTTTGACAGCTGGGTGGGCGCGCTCTCTCCCCGCGACTACGCCAGGGCGGTGCTCCCGCACATGCGCAGGCTGTTCGAGGCCACCGATGCCCTTGGGGTTCCCTCGATACACTTCGGCACCGGCACCGGAGGGCTGTTGGGGCTGATGGCCTCCGCCGGCGGCACGGTGATGGGTGTCGACTGGCGCGTAAGGCTGTCGTGGGCCTGGTCGCAGATAGGCGAGATGGCCATACAGGGGAACCTGGATCCGATCCTCCTCCTCTCTCGGTTCGACGAGGTAGCCGAGGCGGCATCGGAGATCATGGAGGAAGCGCGAGGCCGACACGGCCACATATTCAACCTGGGCCACGGGGTGCTGCCGAAGACGCCCCCGGACAGCCTGCGGAGGCTGGTTGACCTAGTCCACACCTTCCCCCGCCCCGAGGGTCGATGAGAGGCACCCGGCCTCCGGTGGGCGTCCTGCTGATGGCCCACGGAAGCCCTGCCGGCCCATCTGCCCTCACCGACTACCTGACGAGCGTGAGGGGAGGGCGACCTCCGGGTGAAGAGGCGGTGCGAGAGGCCGCTCGGCGATATGCCGCCATCGGCGGCATCTCACCCCTGATGGAGATCACTCGGAGGCAGGGCACGGCGCTGCAGGAACGGCTCGACGCGTCGGATCCCGGCGGCTTCAGGGTCTACATCGGCACCAGGCACTCCCGCCCCTCGATCGCGGAGGCGGTGCGGACGATGGCAGCGGACGGCCTCGAGAGAGGCGTCGGGCTGGTGCTGGCACCCCACTACTCACGGATGGGCGTCGGGGCCTACATCGCGGCGGTGGAAGCCGCGGCCCACGAGATCCGCGAGGGCGGCTCCTCAGACAGGGCCGGAGGAGGCGGTCGCCCTGCGGGGTCGCTGGAGATGGCCTGCGTGGAGAGGTGGGGAAGCCATCCTCTCCTGATCGGAGCCCTGGCAGAGAGACTGCGAGGGGCCCTCTGCCTGGGGGGCGAGGGGGAGCGGTCGGCGGCTGTCGTCTTCACCGCCCACAGCCTGCCCGAGCGGATAGCGGCCTGGCAGGATCCCTACCCCGAGGAGGTGGCGGCGACATGCCGGGCGGTCGCCGATGCGGCCGGGGTTCGCCGCTGGGTCCTTGCCTACCAGAGCGGTGGGCGCACTGGTGAGCCGTGGCTCGGGCCGGACGTCCGGGAGGTGCTGCGCGATCTCGGAGCGCGCGGGGCCGCGTCGGCGGTCATCTGCCCTGTGGGCTTCGTATCTGATCACCTCGAGGTTCTCTACGATCTTGACATCGAGTGCAAGGAGCTCTGCGACTCGCTGGGAGTGCGCTACGAGAGAACGGACTCCCTCAACGATCACGAGGGCCTGATCGCGGCCCTCGCGGAGCTTGCAACCGACTCAAGCCGCCTGGGAGGCCAGGGCCAGGCGGGTCGGACGCGGGAAGGGTGATGGCGTGGGCAGTCACATTGTGATCGTAGGCGGAGGGATTACGGGGATGGCCGCCGCTTACGCCGTCGCCACCGATCCCCTCGCCAAGGAAATGGGCGCGAGGTGCACTCTGATCGAGCAGGAGGGCCGGCTGGGAGGCAAGCTGCTGACCGAGCGCGTCGGTGGCTGCCTGGTCGAGGCAGGGCCGGACTCGTTCCTCTCCACGAAGCCGTGGGCCGCGGAGCTCTGCAGGAAGATCGGGCTGGGCGACCACTTGATCGGCACGGTTCCGGGCAGGGCGGTCTATGTCGCCGCAAGGGGCAGGCTCTACCCTCTGCCAGAGGGGCTTGCCCTGGGGATTCCAAGCCGGTTCCTTCCGCTGTGGCGCAGCGGCCTGCTCTCGCCGATGGAGAAGCTGCGCGTGGGGCTGGATCTCGTGCTTCCCCGGCGTAAAGACGACTCGGACGAGAGCATCGGAGCGTTCATACGCCGCCGGCTCGGCGAGGCCGCGGTGACACGGCTCGCGGGCCCGCTGCTGGCCGGGATACACGCCGGTAACGTGGATGAACTGAGCGTTCGCGCGACCTTCCCGCAGCTGCGGGAGTGGGAGGCGACCCACCGAAGCCTGGTGCTTGCGGCGATCTCTCGCCGCAGACAGGTGGCCGGCCGGGGCAAGCGACATGCCCCGATGTTCCTCAGCCTGACAGGCGGGGTGGGCGAGATGGTGGGCCGGCTGGCCGCCTCCCTCGGCGGGACCACCGTGATCTCGGGCAGCCGGGCCGTGGGCGTGTCCCGGACGGAGCAGCGCGGCGGCAGACCAGGGTACGTAGTTACCCTGGAGGACGGGCAGGCCCTCCACGCCGACGCGTTGCTGCTCGCCACACCGGCGAGCGTAACCGCCGGGCTCGTCGCACCCCTATCTCGGACGGCCGCCGAAGGGCTGTCCCGGATACCGAGCGTCTCGACGGTGGTCGTCACCATGGCGTACAGAAGGGCCGAGGTCGACCACCCCCTCGCGGGCCACGGCTTCATAGTGGCGAAGGGGGAGCCGCTCAGCATAACCGCGTGCACGTGGGTGTCGTCGAAGTGGCCGCACCGCGCACCACCGGACGTCGTCCTGGTACGCTGCTACCTCGGGGCCTCGGGGCGTGAGGAGGTCGTCGAGGAGGAGGATGCTCGCATCGAGGGATTGGTGCGCGCGGACCTGCGATCGACCATTGGAATCGGTGCGGAGCCCATCTTCACCAGGATAACCCGCTGGAGGGGGTCGATGCCGCAGTACCGTCCCGGGCACCTCGAGAGGATCTCAGCCATAGAGGCCGAAATCGCTTCCCTCGGCGGCCTGGCGTTGGCAGGATCCAGCTATCGCGGCGTTGGGATCCCAGACTGCATCCGACAGGGAACCGAGGCGGCGGAGAGGCTGGTTGGAGAGCTGGCGGGCAGGGGCATCGACGCCTGAGGACGGCTCACATATCGCCTAGGGCATGGGCCTCTCGGCACAGAAGGCGTCGGGGACGTGCTCGATCGAGCAGACCCGTCCTCCAGGGCCGAGGTGGACGCCGACAACGTCGAAGCGCACCGAGCAGTTCTCAAACCCGCCCCAGGCCAGGAACGCCTGCGCCGCCCGCACGAGCCTCCGCTGCTTGGAGGTGACGATGGCCTCCGTTGGAAGGCCGTACCCTCCGCCCGTCCGGCTCTTCACCTCCACGAAGACCAGGACGTCGCCGGTTCGCGCCACAAGGTCTACCTCGCCTGAGCGAGCGCGGAGGTTGCGCGCTAGGATGGTGTAGCCGCGGGACTCGAGCCAGGCGGCGGCCGCCGTTTCTCCGCCTGCGCCTATCGCGCTGGATGAGTTCCTGGGTCGTGGGGCCGTCTGGTTCATGCCATGGATATGATCGGCCGGTGCCCCCACCGGATAGGGGGGTGCCGGCGTAGTGGATCCTCAGAACAGGCCGGCCCGGAACTCCTGGGGCAGGAAGCTGCTGCGGTGCTCCGCGGTGGGCCCCCACCTGCGCAGGGCGGCGAAGTGGGAGGACGTGGCGTAACCCTTGTGGGAGGCGAATCCGTACCCTGGGTAGCGGAGGTCGAGCTCCGCCATCACACCGTCGCGGTTGACTTTAGCGACTATCGAAGCCGCGGCGATCGAGGCGCATGTGGCGTCCCCGCCCACCACCGTGACCTGCCGCGCCGGGAACCTCCCCGGGAGATTCCCGTCCAGGAGGACGAGCGCGGGCGGCCGGTCGAGCGCCTCGAACGCTCTCAACCAGGCCAGCCGCGTCGCCCCGACTATGTTGAGGCGATCGATCTCGGGCACCTCCGCGCGCCCCACCCCAATCGCTGCGCCGGAGGCAATGATCGCCTCCAGCAGCCTGGCGCGGGCGTCGGGTCTGAGCTGTTTGGAGTCCCGGAGGCCCGCGATCCTGCACTCCCGCGGAAAGGCGACGGCCGCCGCCACCACCGGGCCGGCCAGCGGCCCGCGGCCCGCCTCGTCTATCCCGGCCACCACCGCGGTACCCGCCCGCCACGCCGCGCGCTCCAGCTCGAACATCGCGGCCAGCCGCTCCTCCTCTGCCCCGGACCGGATGGCTCGGCGCTCCCACACGGCCGCCAGCCGCCGGGCACCGACCCGTGGGTCCGCCGCCAACCGCGAGGCAGGGATCGCCCCCTCCAGGAGCAGGCGCCTCAGATCGCAGAGCGTGCGTCGGTTCTCGCTCTTCTCTTTGGGGGGCGCGCCGGCAGGATCTGGCCTGCCCGAGGTCACCGGACCAGCCCGATGCGTTCGAGCGGCCAGTAGACCGCGAGGGCGCGGCCTATGACGTTGTCCATGGGAACGAACCCGAAGAAGCGGCTGTCCTCGCTGTTGCAGCGGTTATCCCCCAGAACGAAGAGCTTCTCAGGGGGGACCACCTCAGGGCCGTAGTTGCTCGAGCACGCACGGTCTCCGCCCGGAAGCGCAGTGGGATAGACCTCGCCCAGGGGCCTGCCGTCCAGGAGCACCAGGCCGTCCTTCATCTCTATCCGCTCGCCCGGCAGCCCCACGACCCTCTTCACGAAGTCCTTGTTGGGATTGAGGGGATACCGGAACACTATCGTGTCCCCGCGGCGTATGGGCCAGATGCGGTAGACGAACTTCCCGACCAGGATGCGGTCGCCCACCCGCAGGGTGGGCTCCATAGAGCCCGAGGGGATGAAGAAGGCCTGGACGACGAAGACTATGATGACCAGGCTGATGAGAGCGGCGAAGATAGTCGCGTCCAGGGTCTCGACCGCCGCCAGCCTGATCGACGGGGGAAGCCGATAGATCCTCCGCACGATCTGCCTCAGGATGAACAGCACGACCGCAAGGGAGAGTATGATCGTGGGAATGCCGAGCGGCAGCCTCTCAGCCACCGCCAGCAACTCGCGCACCATCTCGACTGACGCCGCCTACCGCTTCTCTCTGATGCGGGTCTCCTTGCCGACCTTTCCGCGCAGGTAGCGGAGCTTCGCCCGGCGGACCCGTCCGCGGCGCACAACATCGATCTTCTCGACGCGAGGCGAGTGGAGAGGGAAGATCCGCTCCACGCCGATGCCGTGGCTGATGCGCCGTACGGTGAACGACTCGCTCACGCCCGAGCCCCGTCGGCCGATGACGGCTCCCTCGAACGCCTGGAGCCTCTCGCGGCCGCCCTCGGTCACCCTTATCTGCACACGGACGGTGTCGCCCACAGAGAAGGAGGGTGCCTTCTTCTTGAGATTGGCCGCTTCCACGGCCTTCAACGCATCCATCTAGTCCAGCCTCCTTGACCGGGCGGCACCCCGACGGGCACCGACGTCACGGTTGATGATTTTACCACAGCAGTGCCGGCAGCCGCCACATGGGTAGCGGGCCTAAGGACGTCAGATCCCCTCGGGGTCCCGCTCATCGAGCAGTGATCTGTCGGGGCCGGCCAATAGCTCGGGCGTGAGCAGATCCGGGCGCCGCGCCAGCGTCCGTCGAAGCTGCTCCCTCCTGCGCCATCGGCGTATCCTCTCGTGATGCCCGCTGAGCAGCACCTCCGGCACCCGCATACCCCGGAACTCCACCGGCCGCGTGAAGTGCGGGTAGTCGAGCAGCCCCTCGGAGAACGAGTCGGCCTTCACTGACTGCTCGTCGCCCACCACGCCGGGCACGAGCCGGGTGGTCGCCTCGACTATCACCATGGCCGCCAGCTCACCGCCGGAGAGGACGTAGTCGCCGATCGAGACCTCGTCGGCCCCCAGTCCCGCGGCGACCCGCTCATCCACCCCCTCGTACCTGCCGCAGAGGACCACCAGGTGCGGCTCGCGCGCCAGATCCTCTGCCAGGCGCTGGTCGAACCTGCGGCCCTGGGGCGAGGTCAGCACGACCCGCGGGGGAGCGGCCCCGGGCAGAGCAAGCGACTCCACGGCGGCGAAGAAGGGCTCCGGCTTCATCACCATCCCCGGACCGCCGCCGTAGGG
>JBBIJB010000011.1:328-49443 GCA_037446215.1 Armatimonadota bacterium | reverse complement strand
CGGTCACCCCTCCGATCGCGACCACGGGTATCCTGACGGCGGCCCGGATGGGAGAGAGGGCCCCAGGGCCTATGGGCGCGCCGGCGTCCGGCTTGGTACCCGTCGCGAATACGCTGCCCACCCCCAGGTAGTCGGCGCCGGCGGACTCGGCCGCGACCGCCTCTTCGACGCTCGAAGCCGAGACGCCCAGGATAGCCTCCGGGCCCAGCAGCCGCCTCGCCTCGGCAGCGGGCAGGTCGTCCTGCCCCAGGTGCACGCCGTCCGCGCCGATGGCCATCGCGACGTCCACCCTGTCGTTCACTATCAGGGGCACTCCTGCCAAACGGGTGACGGGGAGCAGCAGCCGCCCGGTCGCGACCAGGGCGCCCGCGCTCGAGTCCTTGTCGCGGAGCTGGACTACGGTCGCGCCGCCGCGTATCGCCGCGGCCACCACCTCCTCCAGCGGCCTGCCCAGCGCGGCCGCCCTGTCGGTGATGACGTAGAGCGTGGGATCAAACCTCAAGGAACGACCCTCACCCTCGCGGAACGATCGAGCCCTTCAGGGGTCATGTGGTAGAGGGCATCTAGCACGGCTGGGATCAGTGAGCCCGGCCCCCGGGCGTCCGAAGCCGCGGCTTCGGACGCCACCCCGAGGCATGCTAGGGCAGCGGCCGCGCAAGAGAGGCGGTCGGAGCCCACGGCGCAGAAGGCGCCCACCAGCGCGGAGGCGATGCAGCCGGTCCCCACGGCGTGGCCGAGCCAGGGATGCCCGTTCTCGACCAGCACGAGCCCGCCCGGCCCTGCCAGGGAGTCGGTGGGCCCCGTGATCGCGGCCACGCAGCCGAGCTCGCGCGCCAGCGACCTCGCCAGGACCGCGCCGTCCTCTACCGCCCCGACTGACTCGACGCCCCGGACCATTCCGGGCCGGCCCAGCAGGGCCGACGCCTCGCCCGGGTTCGAGCGAATCACGTCTACCCTCACCGCTGCCAGCACGCGGCGAGCACCATCTGTGCGAAGGGGGGTCGCGCCCGCGCCTACCGGGTCCAGCACCACGGGAATCCCTCGCTCCTCAGCCTTCCTGCCGGCGACCGTTGCCGCCTCCATCCTCTCGCCGGTGGGGGTCCCGAGGTTCAGTACGAGCGCATCCGCGGCCAGGACCGCCTCCTCGGCATCCTCCGGCGCCAGGGCCGCAACGGGCAGCGCCCCCACCGCCCGAAGCGCCCCCGCCACGGCGTGCAGGGTCACGAGGTTCGATATCAAATGGACGAGCGGCCGCCGCCCCCGGAGCGCGGAGAGTAGGGCACCGAGTTGGAGGTCGGAGATGTCGCGCGCGTCAGCCATCACAGGCTCTCCTATCGCGGATGCCTTGTCCGCGGGCGTTGCCCGCGAACCCTCACCTCAGGCGCACCGCCTGGGTCGCGGCGGGAACGCCGCTCCTGCGCAGCGCGAACAGCACAGCTACCCCCAGGAGCGATCCGGGCACGCTGCTCAGCGCGAACAGGTAGGCCAGCGTGCCGAGCGCAAGCGCCTTACCCATCAAGGCAGGCGCGACGATAAGCGCGCCAACCGTCGCGCCAACGACCACGGTGCCGATGGGCTCGAGCAGCCCCACCCAGGGACGGCGCCAGACGGCATAGGCGAATCCGACCACCAGTGCTCCGGGTATGCCTCCCGGAAACGCGAGCGGGGTTCCGACACCGAACGCGTTCCTCAGGACCGCGGCCGCCGTGGCCGAGAGCGCCGCGTACCAGGGGCCGATCAGCACCCCCGCGACGGCATTGGTCATGTGCTGCCAGGGCAGCAATTTGGCTCCTGCCACCGGTATCGAGCCCGGGACAAAGGACAGCACCACAGGCAGGGCCGCGAAGAGCCCTGCCAAAACCAGCTTGCGTGTCACCGCCGAACACCTCCGTTCCGCATCAGTCGGCAACCGGCCTTATCGACGCCCGCAGCCGACTCAGGTCGTAGGGACTTCCGAGGCGCATCAGCACGGCGCCCAGAGCCGTCGGGATCGCCGCCGCCAGCACGAACGATGTCAGCAGGTGGCCGCGGGAGAACTCAGGATCAGGGAACCACGCGGCACCTGCCGCGATGCCGGCCAGCGTGCATACCACGGCGGCCCGGCCGGAGAAGCGCGCGGCGTACAGGCCGAGGAAGACCGGAACCACCGCGGCCGCGCACACCAGGTCCGCGAGCAGGAAAAGGTAGAGCACGCTGTAGCCGCGCGAGGCGACGGCTATGGCTCCTCCGGCGATCAGGAGGGTGAACAGGCGGGACCAGCGCAGGAGCCGCCTCGCGCCGGAAGTGGGCCGCAGACGCGCCAGGTCGGCCGTGAAGACCGCCGTGAGCCCGTTCAACAGCGTGTCCATGCTGCTCATGGTAAGCGCCACGGCCAGCGCCATCACAACGAGCACGAGCCATCCGGGCGCCACCGACAGCAGCAGTCCGAACATGGCAACCGATGGAGCGGCGGTGACCGGCAGCCTTCGCCGCGACGCCGAGCAGCCCGGGCAGGATCACTATCGGGACCACCACCGCCGCGGCGATCAGAAACGCCCTGCGTAGCACCCTGGCGTCACGCGCCATGTAGACCCTCTGCCAGTACCCCTGGTGGAAGAGGTTGGCGGCCACGATCGCTATCACGAAGGTTAGGCCTGCTTCCACGCCGGGCCTGTGGGTGAACGAGAGCAAGGCCGGCGCCTCCGCCTCGATCCTCGCAATCGCACCTGTTCCCCGCGGCCGCGCCGGCAAACATCAGCGCCAGGAGCGGGAGGATCACCGCGGCCTGAATCCTGTCGGTGAAGACCGTCGAGGCAAACCCGCCGTAGGCGGTGTAGGCCACGGTGGCCGCGCCGACGACCGCCGCGGTGAGGGCGAGGGGCGTCTCGGCGACGAGGTTGACCGCCAGGGCTATCCCGGTCATCTCGGCGGTTAGGAAGACGACCATGTAGAAGAGCATCACGGCGACTGTGACCGCGTACATCCCCCTCCCGTACCGGACCCACACGAACTCGGCGAGGGAGTGACCCGCCGGTACCAGCGTCCGCATCCTGAGGCCGAGCGGTATCAGCACCAGCATCGGCGCGGCGCTGCCGAGACCGTAGCCGGCAAGCGCCGCCACCCCGCCCCAGGTACCCGCCTCCGCCGGGCTGAACAGGACCCAGGCGCCCATCGCCGAGGCCACGACCGTGGCGGCGGTGACGCCTGTCCCCGCGGAGTAGCGCCCTGAGATGTAGTCCTCCACGGAGAGGCGGCGCGACCTCGCGTGCAGCACACCGGCCGCGGCGAACCCGAGTGCCGACGCTACCACCACCGCCAGCGCGAGCAGGTCAGCAGACAAGACCCTCATCCTCCAGGGGACCGTGGTCTCCCGCAAGTTGAACAGCCGCCCGGTCCATCTCGGAGTGGCGGCTGCGGCCATCGGCCTCACTTCCCCACGCCAGCATTGCCTGGATCGGGTTAGAGGGGTCTGCGACGGTGCCCTCGGCAGGTCGCACTCTCAGCCCGGCTCTCTCCCGAGCTCCCCCAGTGGTCCCCTATGCTGTTTTCGGAATCCAGTATAGCCAGGCAGCTGCCCGCGGGCAACAGCCGTCGGTCCCTGGGCCTGCCCGCGGGCCTCGATCATTTCGATGAGCGCGTCGACGATGGCAGGGTCGAGTTCTGTGCCGGCCCGCCGACGCGGGAGCGCGAAGAGCGAGGTCACGGAAGGGACCGGAACGCCGGGCGGAGGTGCGTGATCACGCCGAGAACCTCCTGGGCTGCTCTGGCGTGGCGATCCCCGGCCTGAACCTGAAACGCTGGACCATGCCGTGGACCAAGCGTATGCCGTGGCGGCCCCAGAGGACGAGGCAGGTCTCTCACCGCGGCCCGCGAAGGGTCACCGCGGCGGGCCACGCCGGGAATCTGTCGAGGGCACGCGGCACAGTCGGGGTAGCGCAACTTCCCACCGTCACCAGCCAGCACTTCGACGGGGCAGGCGACGCCATTGGGCCCGCGACCGTTCGCGACGTCCTCCGGATCGTGACAAGGCGCGTAGACAACCTACCCTACGGCAGCTACGACGCCCTCGAGGTCGAGATCGTCTTCACCGCCGCCGTGACGCTGCCGCCCCCGGGGAGCGGGCCGGACGCCGGCGGGGCGCAGCTTGCCTTCAACCTCGGGTTTGACACCGACCAGAACCCGGCAACAGGGCTCTTGATGTCCTGTGGATCCTTGGGGAGCACGCCGGGGTTGGACTACGTGGTGATCGGCCAGGGCTTCGGCGCGCCGGGCGACCGGCTTCCCAACGGCAACTACAACGTTATCAACAACTCCTGGACGGTGACCGGCCAGGCAACCGTATCCGTCTCCGGCAGCACTCTGACCGTGACGACCCCCTTGAGCGCGCTGGGCGGCGACGACGGCGCGACCTACACGATGGTCTACACCGGCAACTGGAACGGCGGATCCCTCAATACGAACGACTGCGCCCCGAACCCGGCCGGGGGAGTCATCACCCGGACCGGAGTGCCAGCCGGCCTGGGCAGGTAGGAAAGCACCACCGAACACCGCGAACAGCCCGGTGGTATGCCGACACCGGGCCGCACTATACTGCACGTCGACATGGACGCCTTCTTCGCGGCGGTCGAGCTGCAAAGGCGCCCGGAGCTGCGCGGCCGCCCCGTGGTGGTAGGCGGCGACGGCGACCCGCGCAAGCGAGGGGTAGTCTCGACCGCCTCCTACGAGGCGCGCAAGTACGGGATCCACTCCGGGATGCCGCTGCGCACCGCGCATGCCAGGTGCCCGGGTGCGGTCTTCCTGCCGGTGGACTTCGCCGCGTACCGCGCCGTCTCCGAGCGGATGCACGCGATCCTGCGCGCTACCGGCGCGCCGGTCGAGTCGCTCGGCATAGACGAGGCGTTCCTCGACATAAGCGGGCTGCCGGGCAGCGAGGAGCCCGGGTTCGGCGAGCGGGTAGCGGCGGAGATCAGGGAGCGGATCGCCGCTGAGCTTCACCTCACGGCGTCGGTCGGGGTGGCGCCGAACAAGCTGGTCGCCAAGATCGCATCGGGGATGCGCAAGCCCGACGGCCTGACCGTGATAGGGCCGGATGAAGTCCGTTCCTCCCTGGCGCCCCTCCCTGTCACCGTGCTCTGGGGGGTGGGACCGAAGACCGCGGCGCGCCTCAAGGAGGCGTTTGGCATCGAGACCGTGGGGGATCTGGCCGCGGTCCCCGCCGAGCGCCTCTCCGAGGTGTTCGGCCCGCGAGGGGGCGCCTACCTGCACCGCGCGGCCCAGGGGATCGACGACGCACCGGTCACCGAGGAGTGGGAGCCGAGATCCGTCAGCAGGGAGCGGACCTTCCAGGTCGATCTGAGGCGGGCCGAGACTATCAGGGAGATGATAACCAAGCTGGCCGCCAGGCTGGCGGCGGACCTGAGATCCGATGGGCTGCGGGCATCGACGATAACGCTCAAGGTCAGGTTCGCCGACTTCCGAACGCTCACGCGTTCCCACACGCTCGCCTCGCCCACCGACGAGGACGGCGCGGTTGCGGCGGCGGCCCTCGGGCTGCTGGAGAGGGTGAGCCTGGAGCTGCCGGTCCGCCTGCTAGGGGTACGCGCGTCGCGGCTGCTGGGGCGCTCTTCGCCGCAGCGAGACCCGAGATAGACCGCCCACAATGATCCAGCAGACGATCGTCTTCGCGACCCTCGCCCTTGCGCTCTTCCTGTTCGTCTCCGTCTTGGGGATAGCCCCGCGGCCCGGCCGTTCCGTATCCTGGATGAGTCCAGGGCGGTAGTGCTCGGCCTTCCGCTCGAGGTGGTCATCGCGGCCGTCTAGATTCCGCTGATCCTGCGGTTCCGGCCGCTGAAGGCGCGCGGTTCCGCGCCTATCAGGCCGGGGCCGACCTGGCGTCGACGACGGTTCTGGCTCCTGTCTCGGAGAGGTCGTAGCCCCCAAGCGCCGCCACCGCGCGGCGGAAGTCGGCGCGCTCTAGGACCTCGAGCACCTTCCTGACCTGAGGTAGGGTGAGGTTCTCCTCGGGCACGGCGAGGTCGTACCTTTCCCAGGCGAGCGGCACGAACTCGAGATCCATCGCCCTGGCGGCTGCCAGGATGCCCATGCCGGCATCGGCCGCCCCGGTGGCCACGGCGGAGGCGACGGCCATGTGGGTATAGAGCTCGCGGCCGTAGCCCAGGACGGCGCCGGGGTCGAGCCCGGCCCGCCGAAGCTCGAAGTCGAGCAGCAGGCGGGTGCCTGCTCCCTTCTGACGGTTGACGAACCGCACCCCGGGCCTGGCGAGGTCCGCTATGCCTCTGATCTCGAGCGGGTTGCCAGGGGCGACCATGAGGCCCTGGCTGCGCCCCGCAAGGGTAACGAGAACGGTAGTGCCGCCGGGAAGATGCTGCCGCACATAGGGAACGTTGTACTCGCCGCTCGTCTCATCCAGCAGGTGGACGCCCGCCATGTGCGCCTCTCCCCGGCGAAGCGCGAGCAGACCGCCGAGGCTGCCCACGTGCGCGGAGGTAAGCGAGACCCCGCCCCCCCGGCGCAGGAAGTCGGCGACGACGTCCAGGGCCACGTCATGGCTTCCCACGACGACCACCGCCGACTCGAGATCGCTCCTGGGCCGGCGCAGCTCGACCTCCACCTGTGAGCCGGCCTCCAGGCCCTCGCTCGAGCGGGGGATGACGATCCATCCATCCGCCCTGACCAGCGAGGTGAGGAGTCCGGCGCCCCTCGCGAGAGGCGCCGCCACGATCCGCCCTCCGACGCGGCCGGCGGTGACGCGAACGAACTCGTCGACCCCAGCGTCGAGTGCACCTTCCGGGCAAGGCTCGCGCTCACGCGCTCGCGCTCGGGAGGTGCCTGGCCCAGCATCTCGTACAGCGCGGGTCTAGCAAACAGCTCGAACGTCAGCAGCGCGGAGACCGGATAGCCGGGGAGCCCGATCGCGGGCCTTCCTCCAACCACCCCCAGTATGACGGGCTTGCCGGGGCGTATCGCCACCCCGTGCACCGTCACCTCGCCCAACTTCGCGAAGACCTCGGCGGTGTGATCGCGCTCACCCGCGGAGGCCCCGGCGTTGACCACGACGAGGTCGCAGGCGGAGGCCTCCGATATCGCATCGGCGAGCCGGCCTGCGTCGTCGGGAACGATCGGATAGATCCGGGCCTCGCCGCCCCACTCGACCACCTGGGCGGCCAGCATCGTGCAGTTGAACTCGGGGATCTGGCCCGGGCGCAGCACCCCGGCGGGATGGACGATCTCGTCGCCGGTGGGAACGAGCGCCACGCTCGGCCGCCTCCGGACCGCCACCCGCTCGACGCCCGCTGCCAGGAGCGCGCCCAGATCCACGGGGCGGAGGGTATGGCTGCCGGGCAGGAGCTGCTCGGTCGCGACTACGTCCTCGCCCGCAGAGCGGACGTGCTGCCACGGCACCGTGGGGGCGACTATCTCCACATCGGAGTCGGAGTCGTGGCACTCCTCTATCATCACAACCGAGTCCGCCCACTCCGGCATGGGGTCGCCGGTGTTCACGAAGGCGTAGAGACCAGGGGTGAGCGTGACCGGCGAGCTCTCCGAGGCCCCGAACGTATCTGCCGCTCGGACCGCGATGCCGTCGACTGCGGCCGCGTGGTAGTGTGGCACGGAGCGAGCCGCCCTCACAGCGGCCGCGGTCACCCGGCCGAGCGCCTGTGAGCTCGCGACCGCCTCCTCCTCCCGAGGGGCAAGCAGCCCGCGCGAGCGGAGAAGACCGAACCATCTCGACAGGGCTTCCCCGAGCGGTATGTCCAACAGGTAGGCGTGCCTGCGGGTCCTCATCCGCGGACGGGCTCCACGCCGACCTCTTCTCCGACATCGAGCCCTTCGGCCGCTTCGGGGATCACGGCCAGGCCGTCGGCCGCGGCCATCGTGGAGATCAGACCCGACTTGCCGAGCAACGGCACCGCCCACAGCGCGCCGTCGCGGCGCTCGAGGCGCACGCGCACGTAGTCGGTCCTGCCGGCGGCGGACGCGAGCCGGCGCGAGATGCGCGCGCGCACGGCCGACGGAGGACCGGGCGCCCGTGCGAGCAGCCTGCGGATGATCTCGCGGACGAAGACGTGGAAGACCACCATCACCGTGGTGGGATGCCCGGGCAGGCCCACCACCGGCGTGCCCCGGCAAAGCCCGAGGACCGTCGGCTTTCCCGGCTTCATCGCGACCCCGTGTACCAGCACGCCGGGAGGGCCCAGGTCGTTGATCGCACGCGCCACCTCGTCCCTGGGGCCGATCGAACTGCCTCCTGAGACGAGCACGAGGTCGAACTCCGCCACAGCCTCCCTGATCGAGGAGAGGAGGGGCTCGTAGAGGTCGGGCACGATCCCGAGGAAGGTCGGCTCGCCCCCCTCCTCCCGGACCGCGGCGACCAGCGCCGGGCCGTTGATGTCCCTGACCAGGCCCGCCTCCAGCGTGCTGGCGGGCGGAACTACCTCGTCCCCGGTCGAGATGACCGCCACCCGCGGGGGCGCCGTCACCTCCACCCTTGTGACGCCCAGGCCGGCGAGCAGCCCTATGTGAGCCGGGCGCAACATCGTGCCGCCGGGGACGGCAACCGACCCCATGCGCACGTCCTCTCCCGCCTGGATGACGTTGTCGCCGGGTGCGACGGGCCTCCGAACCTCGATCCCGGCGCCGTATCCCAGGCCGACGGCGGCATGGTCGGCGGGCGCCAATGTCTCGCAGTGCTCGACCATCACCGCGGCGTCCGCGCCCTCGGGGACTATCCCGCCGGTGGGTATGCGTGCGGCTTCGCCAGGGCCGACGGAGAGACCTGGCGGCCTGCCCATCAGGATCTCGCCGCAGACGGTCAGATATGCGGGCAGGCTCTCGCCCGCGCCAAAGGTGTCTGCGGCGCGCACCGCGTAGCCGTCCACGACCGAGCGCGGGAACGGCGGCAGGTCCTCGGGCGAGAGGACGTCCGCTCCCAGTGTCCTACCGCAGGCACCGGATAGATCAACCGCCACCAACCTGGGACCGGAAGGGGTCCAGGCCGCCTCGAACGTGCTCCAGGCCTCCCCGACGCTCCTGATCTGCAGGAACTCGCCGGACAGGCGCCCGCCGGCGATCGGAGGGAAGACGCCGACATCGTCGCCGTCTCGCAGCACGTACGACTCCTCCCTCGCCACTCCGCCCACGAAGACCTTGCGCACCGTGCCGGCGGGAATGCCGAGGCCGGCCACCATCTCCGCCACGGTGGTCCCCTCTGTGAGGTCTAGCGAGAGCGGGCTCCTGCCGCCCTCCACAAGATCGCGGAGCGTCGCGAACAGGCGAACGGTCACCCGCATGTTGGGGATGCTCTCACGGATCTTCCGTCAGCTTCGGGAAGTACTGCCGGTAGAGCAGCGCCATGTCCTTCCCGAAGACCGCCAACCGGTCCCCGGGCCTGACCCTCCGGGAGGAAGCCGAGTACTGATGGTTGAGGAAGAGGTGGCTGACCTCTTCGGGGCGGACTCCTATCGCTTCCAGCACATCGCCGATCGTCTCCCCTCCCGAGAGCTCGACCTTCCTGCTGACCGGACGGGAGACCGACTCCGCCCCGAACCGGAGGGTGAGGGCTCCGTAGACGTGCACCTCCACGGAATGACCCTCACCCGATTCGGCTGTGCCTTTCGCCTCGCCAACCGCCTCCATGTGACCTTACGGGCTAGTACTCGTGAACCTTGTCCAGGTCCTCGTCGGGCACATCGAAGACCGTGTCGTGGGGCGGGAGCGGCTCGTACTTCATGAACTCGGGCAGGCGGTCGTGGGACCTCGTGAACCCGGCCGCCGCGTTGAATGCGCGCTCCGCCTTGAGGACCTCGGTCCCCAGCGATCCGATGTCGTCCACGGTCCAGTTGGTGCCCAGCACCGCGGCGCACGACTCTACCATCCCTTCCAGGCCTTCGGGGATGTCCAGGACCGCGAAGGCGTCGAACAGGCAGTAGCCGCTGGTGTCTATGAAGGCGGTCGAGGCCTGAAAAGCCCGCGACAGCGCTGCCTTCTCGGGGTTGAACGGGTCGGCCTTGCCGCCAACGCCCAGTATCTCCGGCGCGATGGTGTAGCCGGCGGTGTGGTCGGCGCCCATAGTGCTCGTCGCGTAGGTGACGCCTATACCCTTCACAGCGCGCGGCTCGTAGGCGGGCATCGACTGCCCCTTCACGGTGGGAACGCGCACCACTCCCAGCGCCTTGCCCGTGAACTCGGCACCGTTCCCGATGATGCGGCCGGCCGGCGTGCCGTTGCGGACGTCCTCGTTGAGCAGCTTCTTCGCGCCCTCGGCGTCGCCGAACGGCAGCATGCCGCCGTCCATCGCCACACCTATCGTCCCGCCCATCTCGATCGTGTCCAGCCCAACGTCGTTGCAGGCCCAGACGAGGTCGGCGATGTCGTCGACGTTGCCTATGCCGCAGTTGGCGCCGAACGCCCACACCGACTCGTACTCCAGCACCGAGGTGTGGAACGTGCCGTCCGGGTAGGCGTAGATGTTGGAGCACTGGATGATGCAGCCGGGATGGCAGGGGTGGCCGGCCGTCCCGACGCCGCCCCGCTTCTTTATGATCTCGGCCACCGCCTCGCCGCTGATTTCCCCGGTCAGCTCGAACCTGCCGGTTC
Source organism: Armatimonadota bacterium (assembly GCA_037446215.1). GTDB lineage: Bacteria > Sysuimicrobiota > Sysuimicrobiia > Sysuimicrobiales > Humicultoraceae > VGFA01. The sequence continues at coordinate 38,847 of JBBIJB010000011.1, read as the reverse complement.
GGAAGTTGCGGGTGGGGTAGCCGCCGCCCTCGTTCATGATGTTGGCCAGGACGTTGGTGCCGTAGGTGTTGAGGGCGCCGCCCTTCTTGGTCACGTCGTGCTTGAGGGAGGCGTCTGTGAGCTTCTTGATCGCCGCCCTGAACCTCTCCTTGTCGGCGATCGGGACCCCGGGGCCTCCGGCGTCGTCGATCACCATCGCCTTCAGGCCCTTGGAGGCCATCACCGCGCCCATGCCGCCTCGCCCGGCATAGCGGCCGGCCGTGTTCTCGGTGTCGTTGACGCAGATGCCGGCACCCGTCAGGCGATGCTCTCCGGCAGGGCCGACTCCGATGACGGCCACGCCCTCGCCGTGCCGCTCCCAGAGCAGCTTGCAGACCTCGTACATCCCCTTGCCGACGAGCTCTCCCGCGGGCATGAACTCGGCGCCGTCCTTGTTGACCTTCAGCACCCAGTAGTTGGCCGGATCGGCGGGTTGGCCCTCGATGATGATCGCCTTGATGCCCAGCTTGGCTATCTTCTGCGAGGAGAGGCCTCCGGCGTTGGTCTCCTTGATGGTCCCCGTGAGCGGGCTCTTGCCGCCGAACGAGGTGCGGCCCGAGGTAGGCGCCGGCGTGCCGCTGACTATGCCGGGCGCTATCACCAGCTTGTTGTTGGGTCCCAGCGCGTGACAGGTCGGTGGGACCTCCTTGGCCGTTATCAGGGTCGTCAGGCCTCGCCCGCCCCAGTTGCGGTACTCGTCCGGCACTTCCTCGAACGTGGCCTTGAGGTCGGTCATGTTGACCCGCAGCAGCCTGCTCATCGCAACCCTCCAGTGTGCGTGATCATGCCGCCTTTCCGAGACGAACCCCCTTGCAACACCCTTCTCTCGACCGCTGGTATCTTACTCTGGCGCAGGCATTATTCCTCCATGTCGGGGCGCCGGGCACGCATCCGGCCACAGGGAAACAGGACACCCGGACCGAACTGCTAGACGTGCCCGCGCAACGCCCCACCACAAAGGTCTTGGCCTTCCGGGGGCCCGAGGTAGTCGAGGCTTCCTTGGAGTCGCTGGAGGACTTCAGGGCGCGCCCCGGAGAGGCGCTCTGGGTCGACATCCTCGGGCCGACGCCGGAAGCGCTCGCCCACCTGGCAGAGGCCTTCGGCCTCCACCCCCTGGCGGTGGAAGACGCGCTGAAGCGCAGCCAGCGGCCCAAGGCCGAGGAGTACGACCGGCACCTGTTCATCTCCACGCATGCCGCTCGGCTCCGGGGGGCGGGAGGGCACGACGTCGCCCTGGACGAGATAGACATCTTCTTCGGTGAAGGGTTCCTGATAACTTCGCACGGCGGGGCAGCGCATGCTGTCGACGACGCCCGCCGAAGGGTAATGAACTCCTCCCCGCAACTGCGATCCTCGCCGGGGTACGCGCTGTACGCGGTACTGGACGCGGTGGTGGACTCCTACTTCCCGGTGCTGGATGCGCTCGACGACTACACCGAGCGCCTCGAGGACTCCCTCTTCCGCCACCCGGCCCCGCGGACGCTGGATCGGCTGTTCGCCTCCAGGCGCGCGCTGCTCCACCTGCGCCGCGTGGCGGCCCCCCAGCGGGACATGATCAACCTGCTGGCGCGCCACCAGACCCGGCTGATCGATCAGGCACTCGGGGCCTACTTCCGCGACATCTACGACCACCTGCTGCGGATAACCGATCAGATAGACACCCACAGGGACCTCCTGGCCGGGGCCCTGGACATCTACGTTGGGATGGCGAGCAACCGGCTGAGCGAGGTCATGAAGGTGTTGACCATGATCACGGCGGTCTTCGCGTCGCTGGCCGTGATCACGGGCATTTACGGGATGAACTTCGAGAGGGCCCTCCCACCGTTTGCCTGGCGCTACGGCTTCGCCGCGGTCCTCGGAACGATGGCGGCGAGCGTCGCCGTTATGGTGGTCCTGTTCAGGCGGCAGAGATGGCTCTAGAGGATCAGGGCGGCGTAGGCACAAGAGAAGCCGGCTTCGGCTACATAACGCCCGGCAACATCGCCCTGCTGGTGGACCTCTACGAGCTAGCCATGGCCGACAGCTACCTACGCCACGGCATGAACGAGCGTGCGACCTTCGCGCTGTTCGTCCGCTCGCTTCCTCCGGGAAGGACATTTCTCGTGAGCGCGGGGCTGGACACCGCGCTCTCCTATCTGGAGGAGCTGAGGTTCGGCGCGGAGGCGTTGGGCTACCTGCGCGGCCTGCGCCTGTTCAGCGACGAGTTCCTCGACTACCTGGGCGGCTTCAGGTTCACCGGGGACGTGAGGGCGATCCCCGAGGGCGAGGTGTTCTTCGCGCCCGAGCCGCTGCTGGAGGTCAGCGGCCCCCGGATAGAGGCGCAGATCGTGGAGACGTTCCTGCTGAACGCGGTCAACTTCCAGGTGATGGTGGCGAGCAAGGCGGCGAGGGCTGTCCTGGCGGCGCGGGGGCGCGGGGTGGTCGACTTCTCGCCCCGGCGCGACCACGGCGCCGACGCCGCGTTGAAGGCGGCGAGGGCTGCGTACATAGCGGGCTGCACGGCCACCTCCAACGTGCTCGCGGGCATGGTCTACGGCATACCGGTGGTGGGCACGATGGCCCACTCGTACGTGATGTCGTTCTCGGACGAACTCAGCGCCTTCCGCGCCTTCGCCCGGGACTTCCCCGCGAGCTCGGTGCTGCTGGTGGACACCTACGACACGGCGCGGGGCGTGGCCAACGCGATAACGGTCGCCGAAGAGCTGGCGGGCACGGAGACGCGGCTCCGCGGGATCCGGATCGACAGCGGGGACCTGGTGGCTGACAGCAGGGCCGCCAGGGAGGCTCTCGACGACGCGGGGTTCCGTGACGTGCAGATCCTGCTGAGCGGCGACCTCAACGAGCACAAGGTCGCCCAGTTGCTGGCGCAGGGAGCGGCTGTGGATGCATTCGGGATAGGAACCGAGCTGGGGACCTCCTACGACGTCCCGAGCATGGGAGGCGTGTACAAGCTGGTCGAGGACGAGAAGGGCTACCGGATGAAGACCAGCACGGGGAAGGCCACGCTGCCCGGCCGAAAGCAGGTGTGGCGGCGCAAGGACTCGCACGGCTGCCCGACCGACGACCTGATCGCCCTCCTGGACGAGCCGGCGCCGGCCGGTAGAGAACCCCTCCTGGTCCCTGTCATGGAGGGCGGCGTGAGGACCCGCACCGAGGCGCTGCCGCAGATCCGGCAGAGGTGTACGGAGCGCCTCGGCGCGCTGCCCGAGGAGCTCCAGCACCTGGACAACGCGATGGTCTATCCGGTCGCGCTGAGCCCGCTCCTCTCTGAGCTGCGCGACCGGATGCTTGAAGCCGGCTAGTCAGGGCAGCCCCGCGAGGACGTTCTCGTTCGGCGCGTGAGCGCCGCTGCCCGGGTCGTGCATCGGGCCGGTGCCGAGAGGGGCACCCACGGCCCCACCTCACCGCCGTAGGGATTCTGCCGACCGAGTGACCTTCAGCCCGCAGGAAGTCGGACGGCTCCCCCCGTACCTCTATTGAAGCATCGTTGGGAGCAGGGTATGTCGGAGATAGCGATCAGGGTCGTAGAGGACGTCGAGACCATGAAGCGGCTGGAGCGCCTCCAGATGGAGATCTGGGGGATGCCCGAGTACGACGTGGTCCCGGCCCACCAGATGCTGGCGGCGGCGGGCGCGGGCGGCTCTGTCATCGGCGCCTTCGACCGGGACGGCGCCCTGGTCGGGTTCTGCTATGGGTTCGCGGGGTGGCGCGAGGGGCGGCCGCTCTTCCACTCGCACATGGCAGGGGTGGTCGGCGGAAGGCAGCTTCAGGAGGTGGGGTTCAGGCTGAAGTGCGCGCAGCGCGACGCCGCGATAGCGATGGGCTTCGACCACGCCGTCTGGACCTACGACCCCCTGCAGAGCATCAACGCCCGCTTCAACATGCGCAAGCTGGGCACCACCGCGCGGCGCTACTACGTGAACTACTACGGTGAGATGCCCGACGAGATCAACCGCGGCATCGACAGCGACCGCCTCGAGGTCGACTGGGCGCTCTGCTCGCGCCGGGTCCAGGCCGCCGTGTCGGGAATGCCTGACGAGCACTCCACGGCCGGAGCCGGGCGAGCTCTGGAGGCCGTGCCCGGGAATGATCGCCCAAGCCCTCACGCGGTGGCCCCGGCCGATCCGGCTCTCGGGCTGGAGGCACCGGTTGTCCTGATCGAGGTCCCGACGGAGTTCACCGCGATCCGGGCGCATGACATGGGGCTCGCTCGGGCGTGGAGAGCCGCCAGTCGGGAGGCGTTCCTGCACTACTTCGAACGCGGCTACCACGCGGTGGACTTCCTGTTCCGTGCGGGCGACCGACCGAAGGGCGAGTACGTCCTTGTCGGGCCGGGAGAACAGCAGAGGGTGGAGGAGCCATGCGAATAGAGAGCGTCGAGCTTCGACACATCGAGATGGCGCTGAGGGCGCCGTTTGAGACCTCGTTCGGCCGAGAGGAGATCAGGGCGTGCCTGCTGCTCCGGATCCGGGCGGGCGGGCTCGAGGGATGGGGCGAGGCACCGGTGAGCAGGGCGCCCCTCTACAACGAGGAGACAACGGACACGGCGTGGTCGGTCCTCCACGACTTCCTCATCCCGCCGCTGGTAGGGCGTGACGCACCGGCTCCCGAGGCTTTCGCCGCGAGCGTGGAGCACATCCGCCGCAACCACATGGCGAAGGCAGGGCTGGAGGCGGCGCTGTGGGACCTGGAGGCGCAGCGCCAGGGGAGATCGCTGGCGCACGTCCTGGGCAGCGACCGCGGCCGGATCCCGGTCGGGGTCAGCCTCGGGATAGAGGCGACGGTGGACGAACTGCTGGCCCGCGTGGCCGACTTCCTCGGGCGCGGCTACCGGCGCATCAAGGTCAAGATCAAGCCGGGATGGGATCTGGAGCCGGTCCGGAGGATTCGGGAGCAGTTTGGCGACATCATGCTGCAGGTGGACGCCAACTCGGCCTACTCCCTGGCCGACGCGCCCCTGTTCAAGGAGATGGACAAGTTCGACCTGCTCCTGATCGAACAGCCGCTGGCCGAGGACGACCTGGTCGATCACGCGAAGCTGCAGGCGCAGCTACGCACCCCGATCTGCCTGGACGAGTCGATCGTCCACGAGCGGGCGGCGCGGGCGGCGCTCGAACTGGGCTCGTGCCGGGTGGTCAATATAAAGCCGGCCCGGGTCGGCGGGCTCTCCGCCGCCGTCGCGATCCACGACCTCTGCAGGGAGAACGGCGTGCCGGTCTGGTGCGGCGGGATGCTGGAGACGGGCATCGGCAGGGCGGCCAACCTCGCGGTCGCCTCGCTCCCGAACTTCGCCCTGCCAGGGGACCTCTCGGCCAGCGACCGCTACTTCGAGGAGGACATCATCGATCCCCCGGTCGTGCTGAACGCCGACGGGACAATAACGGTTCCCACCGGGGCGGGCCTCGGAGTGCGGGTGATGCCCGACCGCGTGGAGCGCCACACGGTGAGGGTCGCCCGCTTCTCCGCCTAGGGGACGGCGCTACCGGCTCCTATCTCTGGCGCGAGGCCTCCCGGAGCCGCTCGAGCGTCTGGCCCAGCCGCTCTATCTCACGGCCGTAGCCCGCGAGGTCGCCGGCGCGTAGACGCTCTTGCGCCGCACGGTAGGTCTGGAGCGCCTGGTCTACCAGCGCCGCCACCTGCTCCGGAGTCCCCGGAGCTGCGGGCACGGAGGGCTCGGCGCCGGGACGCGGGGTGGGCGGCGGGGCAGCCTCAACCGCCCGGCCTCCGAACAGCCCGCCGAGGGCTCCCTCCAGCGTGGGCGCCATCACGATCCGCGGCCCGCTCGCCACTATCACCCGCTTGAGCTCGGGCAGCTGGCTCCGCTCGGCCTGCAGGAAGAGCGGCTCCACGTAGAGCAGCCCGTCCTCGATCGGGATCACCAGGAGGTTGCCCCGTATCACCTGGGAGCCCAACTGGTTCCACAGCGTCAGCTGCTGTGATATCACGGGGTCCTGGTCTATCCGGGCCTCGACCTGCATCGGGCCGAATATGATCCTCGCCTTGGGAAACCTGTAGACCACGAGCTCGCCGTAGTGCGGTGGGTCGTTCCGGGCGGCCATCCAGGCGATCATGTTGTCCCTGCCGGCGGGCACCAGCGGGAGCATCAGGATGAACTCCGGAGCAGACCCTTCTGCCAGACGCATCGTGACGTAGTAGGGCTCGACCGCCACCGGCTCCCTGCCGATTACCTCACGCGGCGTCGCCCAGACATCCTCGCGGTTGTAGAAGACCTGGGGGTCGCGCATGTGGAAGGTCGAGTAGACCTGCGCCTGGATCTCGAACAGGTCGACCGGGTAGCGAAGGTGCGCCCGAACGGCGGCGGGCATCTGCTCGATCGGCCGGAACAGCTCCGGGAAGATCCGAGAGAGCGTACGCGCTATCGGCTCGTCCGGCAGGACCGTGTAGAACGAGACCGCGCCGTCATAGGCGTCCACGACAACCTTGACGCTGTTGCGAATGTAGCTGATCCCCCCGTACCTGGTGGAGTACGGGAACCGGTCGGTGGCCGTGTAGGCGTCTATCACCCAGACCAGGCGGCCGTCGGCCAGTACCAGGTAGGGGTCGCGATCCAGCCGCAGGAACGGCGCGATCTTCAGTACGCGCTTCGTAATCTGCCGCTCGAACAGCAGCCGGCTGTCCCTGCCGATATCGGTCGAGATCGCCAGCCGAAGGTCGCCGAAACGGTAGGCCAAGCCCAGCCGCGCGAGATACCCGAGGCGGATCCCACCGCGCCCGGCGTAGCGCGTGTAGACGTTCTCGTCCCCCTGCGGGTAGTCGAGCTCGCGGACGGCAGTGTTGACTATCACGTAGTTGCCCGTGAGCTCACCGTAGTATATCTCGGGTCGGCTCACGGCCAACCCCTGGGCCGCCTGCGGAGGGATGTCCCTGATCAGGAACTCGGGCATCCCCTCCTCGGAGACGCGGTTGACGGGCGCCATCACCAGGCCGTACCCGTGGGTGTAGACTAGGTGCTCGTTGACCCAGGTTCGGGCCTGGGGCGCCAGCCTCCCGGGCGCGATCTCGCGGGCCGAGAGCATCACCTGACGCTGGCTGCCGTCCAAGACGTAGCGGTCGATGTCCACGTCCTGGAAGGCGTAGTAGGGTCTGAGGGTCTGCAGCTGCCCAAACGCCAGCTGGAGAGGGCGGTAGTCCCAGAGCCGGACGTTCTGCATTGTGGCGGTGTTCCGGGAGATCGCCGCCGCGTCCAGCGGGGCGTTGGGGAACTCGCGCTCTCGGACTGCCTCCAGGCCGAACCCCCGAAGCGTGCCGGCTATCGCGTTGCGGATGTAGGGGGTCTCCGCGGTCAGCTCGCTCGGGCGCACTCGCAGCGCCTGCACCAGCCCGGGGTAGATAGCAAGCCCTACTGCCCACGCCACCGCTATCAGCGCGACGTTCCAGATAGCCAGCCGCGCGGTCCTGAGCCGGGCGTTGGCCAGCAGCAGCAGCCCGCAGATCACGAACAGCACCGACAGGATCCGAAGGGCGGGCAGCACCGCGTTGACATCGGTGAACGAGGCGCCGAAGGCGGGACCCCTCGGCGAGTAGAGGATCTCGAACGCGTCGAGCCAGAAGCCGACCCCCCGAACGATCACGGCCGACCCCAGCAGCAACGAGAGGTGGGCACGCACGTTGGCCGGGCCGATCCACAGACCCCTTAGCATCATGTGCCCGTGGATCGCGCCGTAGGCGACCGCGGCGCCGACGGTGATCAGGGCCAGCCACGTGAACAGCCCTTCCGCGACGAAGCGGTAGACCGGGAGGCGAAAGACGTAGAAGCCGACGTCACGCCCGAAGATCGGGTCGGTGCCGCCGAACGGCGTGGCGTGCACGAACTGCTGGAACATCACCCACTCGCCCGAGGCGGATAGCCCGGCGAGCAGCGCCACGCCAGCGGCGGCCCAGTTCCACGCCCCGGCTGAGAGCAAGCCCCAGCGGGGCAGAGAGGCCCTGTACCTGCCGCCGCTCTCCTTCATGTCGATGACGCGGGTCGTCCGGACGGCTCGCAGCAACGGACGGATGTTGACCGCCAGCAGCAGCCAGACAGCCGCGCCCACCGCGGCGGTGACCGCGATCCGCGACAGCAGCGGCACCCAGTAGACACGCAGGTAGCCGAGCTCGCCGAACCAGAGCCAGTCGGTGTACCAGCGCGCCGCGGTCGGCCCCACTACGAAGAGAAGGGCGGCCGTCAACCAGAAGGCAAGCCTGACCCGTCGCATCGTCCACTCACCCCTTCCCCCACGCCCGCCTGAGTACCGCCCCTTAGGCATCCGCGGCCCGGAGAGCCCGGGGTTTGACGCGGGGTACCGCCGGATCTAGAATTAGCGCGCCGCCTGCGGGCGCTGCGGGCGGGTGGTCCCGTGGAGGTGGAGTTCGCGATGACAGGAGCGATTACCCGCGAGCGGACGGCCGACTTCCTCCGGGGCACTCGGGTGTAGCCGCGGTGCGGACGCTCATCGCGGTCGCGATCTCACTGGTGCTCGCGCTGGCCGTCGCGGCCTGCGGCCGCGGGGAAGCCCTTGGCGAGCTGCGTTACTTCCCCGGATCCACCCTGGTCGGGAGGAGCTCCCGCGTGGGCGAGGCGTTCGGGTTCCCGCGCTCGGAGTGGAGCCACGTTGAGCTCCGTGTGGTCGCGAAGTACGAGCGCGTGAGGGAGTTCTACGAGAGGGCAAAGATTCCCGGAACGACCTCCGCCTTCGAGAGCGAGGTCCCGAAGAGCTCGGGAAGGGTCTACTCGCGGTATCTGGCCGACAGCCCAAGGAAGAGGTTCTACGCGATCACGGTGGAGGAGCGCCAGGGGTCGCGCGAGGTGACGATATCCCTTCGCCGGGGCGTGGCGCGCTAGGCCGGCGGCACCGGCCGTGGGTCCGGCCGGATCAGCCTGGGCGACGTCGCCACTATCAGACCCACGCACAGCATGACGACTATCCCGCCCAGACCCAGAGACGGCGCCACGCCGATCGCTCCGGCGAGGGCTCCCATCGGCAGCGTGCCCAGCGTGAGCATCCCAAACGTGACCATCCCGTAGATTCCCATGATCCTACCGCGCTGCTCGGGCTGCACGCTCGTCTGCAGCACCGTGTTGGCTGCGGCCATCGCCACCGCCTGGCTCGTGCCCACCAGAACGAGCAGCGCCAACGACAGGACGAACAGGGGTGACATGGCAAACAGCAGTACGGCGGCGCCGGTGGCGGTCGCCGCGCCCGCGAGGAGCCTCCCCTTCGCGCTGGTCTGCCCGATCGCTCCGATCACGAAGACCGCCGCCACCGTGCCCAGCGCCGGGGCCGCCTGGAGCAGGCCCAGGCCGGTCGGCCCGACCCCTAGCGCCTCGCGCGCCAGGGCGGGCATCAGGCGGATGTAGGGGCGGCCGAAGAAGTTCATTACCGCGACCATGCCCAGCACCGCTAGGAGATGGCGGTGGCGCGCGAGCAGTCCTATGCCCTCCGCGATGTCCCGTGAGACAGGAGCATGCCCGCCGGCCCTCGTCGAAGGGACCCTGATCGCCACCAAGGCCGCTATGACGGCCGTGTAGGAGAGCGTATTCACCAGGAAGCAGGCTGGCACGCCGGCCGCCGCGACTATCACGCCGGCCACCGACGGGCCGAATATCCCGGAGCCGTTGAAGGCCATCGTGTTCAGGCTGACCGCCGAGATCAACTGCCCCTCGCCCACCAGCAGCGGAACCATCGACTGCCTGGCAGGCATGTCGAACGAGTTCGCCAGCGAGTTGAAGGCGCTGATCGAGAGTATGTGCCAGACCTGCAGGCGTCCGGAGAAGGCCAGGGCGGTCAGAACCGCCGCGGACGCCATCAGCACCCCGTTGGTGATCAGCAGCAGCCGGCGGCGGTCTACCCGGTCCGCGAGCACGCCCCCCAGGAAGGCAAACAGCAGCCGCGGAACCGCCTGGCTCAGCCCAAGCAGGCCGAGGTAGATCGGCTCCCTGGTGAGATCGTCGATGTAGTAGCCGAGCGCGGTGAACTGCATCCACGACCCGACGTGGGAGACCAGCATGCCGCCCCAGAGCAGCCTGAAGTCGCGGCGCGCCAGCGGAGCGAAGGTAGCGGTGCGCGCCCTCCCCGGCTCGGCGGGCGCGCCGGGAGTCCTACCCCTACGAATAGCGCTCCTCCTTCCACGGGTCGCCGTGCATGTGGTAGCCGTTGCGCTCCCAGAAGCCGGGTCTGTCTTCGCTGGTGAGCTCTAGGCCCCTCACCCACTTCGCGCTCTTCCAGAAGTAGAGGCGCGGGATCACGAGCCGCAGCGGCCACCCGTGCTCGGGCGTGAGGTCCCGGCCTTCTGCGCGGTAGGCAAAGAGGGCGTCCTCGGCCCTCAGGTAGTCGAGGGGTAGGTTGGCCTCGAAGCCCGCCTCGGCGTGCACGATGACGAACCTGGCCTCCGGCAGGATCCGGACGAGATCCAAGACCGCCTGGGCGGACACCCCCTCGAAGGTCATCCCAAGGCGGCTCCAGTGGGTCACGCAGTGGATGTCGCAGGTCAGGGTGGACGACGGCAGCGACCGGAACTGGTCGTAGGTGATTGTCACCGGCTCCTCGACGAGCCCGTGGATCCGGAACTCCCAGGTGGCACGGTCGAAGGCCGGCACCGCCCCGTAGTGCAGCACCGGCCACTGCTCGGTGACCCGCTGCCCTGGCGGAACCCGGGGCGTCTTCGGGTCGCGGCGGGAGCGATCGTCGCTCATGGGCTCTCTCCTGCGGGCCTGGGGTTGCATAGCCGCATCGCCGCCTCGATCTCGCCTACGGCCCACAGCGCCGCCCCTTCGGCGGCGCGGGACACGGCGACGTCCAGCAGCGTGCGCTCTTCGGCTGTGGGGCGATCGAGGACGTAGTCGGCCGGGTCCACGCCCTCGGGCGGCCGTCCTATGCCGAGTCGGAGGCGAACGAACTGCGTGGTCGCGAGAGAGTCGATGATCGACCTGAGGCCGTTGTGGCCTCCGTGGCCCCCTGACTCCCGGATGCGGACGGCGCCAACCGCTAGATCGAGGTCGTCCACTGCGACAAGGATCTGGTCGGCGCGGAGGCGGTGGCGGCGCCGGAGATCTGCGACCGCCGTCCCCACAACGTTCATGTAGGTCCCCGGGCGCGCGAGCAGCAGGCGGTGGCCGCCGATTGACCCGCGCCCGATCTCCGACCACCCCTCCTCTTCGGAGAGGGGTATGCGGTGCGCGGACGAGAGGAGGTCAACGACCTCCCGGCCGAGGTTGTGCCGGGTCCCGCGATAGCGGCGTCCTGGGTTGCCCAGTCCGACTATCAGGCGCATGAGACTCCGTGCGCTGCATCAGGCGACAACGTCGCGCGCCGCCCAGCGGCCCGCGGGAGAGTGATGCCTAACCGGCCTCCGGGGCCTCCTCTGCCTCGGCGGGAGCGGCCTCGGCGGGAACGCCCTGGGCCGCCTCCGGAGCCGCGGCCTCCTCGTGCACCCTAGGCGCGCTCACTGTGACGAGCACATCCTCGACCTGGGTGACGAGGGTCACCCCCTCGGGGACGACAAGGTCGCTCGCGTGGAGTGCCCGGCCGATCACCAGATCGGTGACATCCAGCTCGAGCTGCTCGGGGATCTGCGTTGGGAGGCACTCGACCACGACCTCTCGCAGACGGTACTCGAGGATGCCGCCTTCCGAGACGCCCCTGCATGTGCCGATAAGGACTATTGGGACGTGAGTCTCGATGGTCTCGGTGAGAGATATGGCGTGGAAGTCGACGTGGGTCGCGTGATGGCGGAAGATATCCCTCTGAACCTCGCGCACCATCACCGTGGCTGTCTCGCCGTCGCCGCCCTCGAGCCCCAGGTCGATCAGGACGTTCTGGCCCGCGTGGGTGTGGAGTGCGGCGTGCAGGGCCCTCGCCTCCACGGACAGGGGCATGGGATCGCGGCCGCGCCCATAGAGGACCCCCGGCACCAAGCCGTTCCGCCTCAGCGTGCGCGCCGCGCCCTTGCCGACGCGATCCCTCAGTTTGGCCTTCAAGCCTACCCGCTCCATCTGCGAATCCCTCCAACACGCGAGAAGCCCCGGGATCCGGGGCCCGAACACCCGTCATTATAACATGGGGCGCGCTCCGGGCAAGGCCGCCTCAGGGCCGTTGTGGTATCTTGGTGTCCGAACTCCGTCGAGATGGAGGATGCGGATGCCGCGCACAGAGCGCCTGGGAGACGACCTGATCCTGATCGACACCGGCTTCAATGGGACCCCGCGATCGATAGGAGCCTACCTGTTGCTGGGTGATAGGCCCGCCCTGATCGAGACCGGCCCGCAGGTGACCTTGGAAGCGGTCGTCGAGGGCATCCGTGAGGCGGGAGTCGACCCGGACGACCTGAAGGCGGTGGCCGTCACCCACATCCACCTGGACCATGCGGGCGCGGCCGGGGATCTGGCACGCCGCTACCCGGGGATCGAGGTCTACGTCCATCCGATGGGAGCGCCCCACCTCTTGGATCCCTCGAAGCTTCTCTCCAGCGCGCGCAGGCTCTACGGCGATGAGATGGACACCCTGCTAGGCACGATGGTCGCCCTGCCAGGGGACCGGGTCAGGCCGCTGGAGGACGGCGAGCGGCTGGTGCTCGGCTCCAGAGCGATAACGGCCCTGGCCTCGCCCGGCCACGCCGCCCATCACGTGGTCTACTTCGACGAGCCCTCGGGTGACCTCTTCACGGGCGACGCCGCCGGAATGGTCCTCGGTGGAAGCCGCCACGTGCGGGTGCCCACGCCGCCTCCGGAGCTGGACGTGCCCACCTGGATCGCCACGCTGGACCGCATGAGGTCGCTGGAGCCGCGGCGGCTCCTGCTCACGCACTACGGCGCGCACCGGGAGGCCGACAGCCTTCTGGAGCAGGCCCAGCGCCGGATCCGCCTCGGGCTCGAGCACGCGGAGAAGGCGCTGCGGAACGGGCAGGACGAAGATGCGATCGCGGAACGCCTCGCCGCTCTCGACTCGGCGCGGCTGGCACAGACAGGAGCCGGGGCCGACCTGGCCCACTACGAGATGGTGATGCCCTCGCGCTACAACGCCCTCGGGCTCGCCAGGTACGTCAGGAAGCGGGCGGAGGCCGCCGGGCCCACTGCCTCCGCCTAGCTCTCGGGCTTCTCTCCCGAAGCCCCTTCCCGGAAGCGGCGACGCGCCTCGCCGACCAGCTTCCACGCCTCGGCGGAGCCGGCCCAGCCGTAGATCTCGACCGGCTTCTGCTCAAGCGTCTTGTAGACCGTGAAGAAGTGCTGGGTCTCCTTGAGGAAGTGCGGGGGGATGTGCTCCAGATCCGCCACGCCATCGAATCTGGGGTCGCCCACGGGCACCGCCAGGATCTTCTGGTCCAGCCCCTTCTCATCGCGCATGTGCAGCACGCCTATCGGGCGGACCTCGACGTAGCATCCTGGGAACGTCGGCTCGTAGGTGAATATGAGGGCGTCCAGGTGGTCGCCGTCTTCGGCCAGGGTATCGACAATTAAGCCGTAGTCGGCGGGGTAGTGCAGCGGCGAGTACAGCACCCTGTCCAGGCGGATGCCGCCCCTCGCCGGATCGATCTCGTACTTGTTCCTGCTTCCCCGAGGAACCTCGACGAGGGCCAGCACTGGCTCCGGGTGCTCACCCATCCGCTTCTCCCTATCCGTACAGCGGCAGCGGATGCTGCCGAAGCGAGTCGCCCAGCCTCCGGGCGAGCACGTCGAACGCCTCCATATCCCACTGCCCGACGAAGGTTATCGCCTCTCCGGGGCGGCCTGCGCGAGCGGTGCGACCGACCCTGTGGACGTAGGTGTCCAAATCCTCGGGCATGTCGAAGTTTATCACATGCGAGACCTCGGGCAGGTCCAGGCCTCGGGCCGCGACGTTCGTCGCTATCAGCATCCGCACCCTGCCCTGGGAGAACGCCTGGAGAGCCCTCAGCCGGGCGCCCTGCGTCATGTCACCGTGCAGGACCTCGACGGCGTGGCCGCGCTCCTTGAGGATCCTGGCCAGCCGGTCCACGCCCCTTCGGGTGCGCCGGAAGACCAGGGCCGAGGGAACGTCACCGCTTGTCAGGAGCAGGCGGAGCGCGCGTACCTTGTCCTGCTCGGCCACCTCGAGGTAGTACTGGGTGACCGTGTCCACCGTGGGCGCCGACGCGGTGACGGCAACCCACCGCGGCTCCCGCATGTGGCGCGAGGCGATCTCGCCGACCTGAGTAGAGAGGGTCGCCGAGAAGAGCGCCGTCTGCCGCGCGTTTGGAACCCTCTGGACTATCCTCTCGACGTCGGGCAGGAAACCCATGTCGAGCATCCTGTCGGCCTCGTCCAGCACGAGGAACCGCACCGAGTCAAGGCGTACGGTGCCCCTGCTCAGGTGGTCCAGAAGCCGCCCCGGGGTGGCCACCACCACGTGGACGCCCGCGGCGAGCGCGCTCAACTGCCTCTCGATCGGCTGCCCCCCGTAGAGGACGGCGACCTTCACGCGCGGGCCGCCGAGGGAGCGCACCACCTCGGCGATCTGCAGGGCCAGCTCCCGGGTCGGTGCAAGCACGAGTGCCTGGGGGCGGCGCGTGTTGAGATCAAGGAGTTCGATCATAGGGATCGCGAAGGCGCCGGTCTTGCCGGAGCCGGTCTGTGCCTGGCCTGCGACGTCATGGCCCCCCGACAGTAGAGGGATCACCTTCGATTGAATTGGGGTGGGCTCGGTCCAGCCCATGCGGGAGATCGCCCGGAGCATCTCCGGACGCGTGGTGAGGCCGCCGAACGCGGCCTCTTTGGCTGCTGTTGTAATCGAACTTACCTCCTGATGCGGCCCGGAGGAAGGCCGGGCCTGGGATTAGCCGGTATCTGCGCGTGCCCACCGGTTCACCCAGACCTGGGGGATCAACACCGCGGACACAAGAAACGGGCGGGGCCGCCAGCGGCCTCGCCCACTTCCGAAGACGCAACCATAACGACTGGAACTACTCTACCACGGCGCCCTCACTAGTTCAACCCCGGCGGCCTCCAGCATCTCGCGCGCCGCCGGATCGGGATAGTCCCCGGCGAACACCACCCGGCGGATCCCGGCGTTGAGGATCATCTTGGCGCAGACGAGGCACGGCTGGTGGGTCACGTAGATCGCCGCGCCCGCGATGGTCACACCGTGATAGGCGGCCTGTATTATGGCGTTCTGCTCGGCGTGGAGGCACAGGCAGGTGTCATGACCCGAGCCCGGAGGCACCTCGCTGGCGCAGCGCTCGCAGCCCCCATCGCCGCAGTTGGGCAGGCCGCGCGGCGTATCGTTGTAGCCCGTGGAGAGGACCATCCGCTCCTTGACCACCACCGCGCCCACCTGCCGGCGAAGGCAGGTCGAGCGGGAGCTGGCCAGGTGGGCCATCCGCATGAAGTACTCATCCCACGAGGGCCTAGGCAAGGCCGCCTACCGGTCCCGAAGGGGATAGGATCGCCCGCAGCGCTTCCATTGTGATGTTCCCGCCGCTGAGGATCAGGCCGACCTTGCGGCCCGCGATGCGGTCCCGCATGCGCAGTGCCGCGGCCAGTGCCGCGGCGCCGGCGAGCTCGGCCACCTGGCGGGTGGTATCCAGGAGGAGGCGAACACCCTCCTCCATCTCCTCGTCCTCGACCAGGACCATATCGTCGAGGCGCTCCATCATCATGGCAAGGGTGAGTGAGAACGGTACTCTCGTGGCGAGGCCTTCGGCCTTGGTCGCCACCGACTCCAGGCTGATCGGCCGCCCCTCCTTCCAGGAGCGGTAGACGGCAGGCGCGCCGGCGGCCTGCACGCCGATGACCTGGACTCGGGGGTTGATCGCCTTGGCGGCCGTGAGATGGCCGCAGGCGCCGGAGCCGCCCGCCACCGGCACGACGACGACCTCGAGGTCGGGGACCTCCTCCATCAGCTCGAGGCTCGCGGTGCCCACCCCGGCGATCAGCAGCGGCTCGTCGCCCGAGTGGATGTAGCGGTACCCCTCGGCCTCGGCGGTGCGCTCCACCCACTCCCTCGCCTCGTCGAAGTCCTTCCCGACCTCGACAACCTCGGCACCGAACTCCCGTATCGCCTGGAGCTTCACCGGGTTCGACCGCTCGGGCACGCCTATCACCGCCCGCGCCCCGAACAGCCCCGCGGCGTACGCGATAGACTGACCGTGGTTTCCGCTCGACGCCGTAATGACCCCTCGCCTGCGCTCCTCGTCCGATAGGCGCGAGATCAGGTTGACGCCGCCCCTGACCTTGAAGGCACGCGTGGGGTTAGCGTTCTCGCACTTGACGAACGCGGTGGCTCCGAGAATGCGGTCGAGTGCCCGCGACCCGACGAGCGGGGTCGGCCGAAGGTAGGGGGCAATTGCGCGCCTGGCCGAAAGGACGTCTGAGAAGAGCGGCCACCGCTCGCGGCTCATCTCGCCTCCCCCGTCCAGCTCCCGGATCGCACGGCTAGAAGGCCGTCAGGAAGCGATCGACTTCCCACTGGTGGATGCGCGTGACGTACTCGCGCCAGTCGTGGCGCGCGGCGCGCGACAGGTGCTCGACGATGTGGCTTCCAAGGGTGGCGCACACGAGCTCGTCGTCCAGCATCCTGCGCACGGCCTCGTCCAGGTCTCGAGGGAGAACCCTGACGCCGAGGCTCTCCAGCTCGTCCTCGCTCATGGTGTAGATGTTGCGGTTGAGCGGCGGTCCCGGGTCCTCCTTCTGCGTCATTCCATCGAGGCCGGAAGCAAGCATCACTGCCATGGCCAGGTAGGGGTTGCAGGACGGGTCCGGCATCCTGAGCTCGACGCGGGTGGCATTCCCCCTGGCCGCCGGCACGCGGACGAGCGGCGAGCGGTTGCGCTCGGCCCAGGCGACGTAGACAGGCGCCTCGTATCCGGGAACCAGCCGCTTGTAGGAGTTGACCAGAGGGTTGGTGACCGCCGCGAAGCCGTGAGCGTGCGCCAGCAGGCCGCCCATGTAGTAGAGGCAGGCGTCGCTGAGCTGGAAGGCGCCCTTGGGGTCGTAGAACGCGTTCTGGCCGTCGCGGTAGAGCGACTGGTGGGTGTGCATGCCCGACCCCGGGATCCCAAAGACCGGCTTCGGCATGAACGTCGCGTGGAGCCCGTGGCGCCGCGCGATGGTACGCACGACGAACCTGAAGGTGGCGACGTTATCTGCGGTCCTGAGGGCGTCCGCGTACTTGAAGTCGATCTCGTGCTGGCTGGGCCCCACCTCATGGTGCCCTGCCTCCACCTCGAACCCCATCGCGGAGAGCGCCGTGACCATGTCGGCGCGGGCTTCCTCTCCCTTGTCGACCGGCGCCATGTCGAAGTAGCCGGCCCGATCGTGGCTCTGGAGCACGGGCTGGCCCTCCGAGTCCAGCGAGAAGAGGTAGAACTCGCACTCCGGCCCGGCCATCATCGTCAACCCCTCGCGCTCGGCGGCGGCGATGGCGCGGCGCAGGACGTAGCGGGGGTCTCCCGCGAACGGCTCACCGTCCGCGGTCTGGATGTCGCAGATCAGCCGGGCCGTCGCGCCTTGCTGGCTCTTCCAGGGAAACAGGACGAAGGTCGACGGATCCGGGATGAGCCGCATGTCCGACTCCTCTATCCGCACGAACCCTTCGATCGAGGAGCCGTCGAACAGTATCTCGTTGTCGAGCGCCCGCTCGAGCTGCTCCACTGGGATCTCCACGTTCTTCAGGGTCCCCAGTATGTCGGTGAACTGCAGGCGCACGAAGCGCACACCGAGCGCGGCCGCCCGCTCGAGTACTTGGGCCTTGGTCATCCCTGTCCCCCCGATCGTTTTCCGTCCATGCTACCACACCGGTCAAACCGCCGTGAGGCGGCCCCTGGTCTGCACCTGCAGCCCCAGCGCCCTCCCCCGCTCCACAAGGAACTCTACGTCCTCGGCCCTCGTTCGGGGTCCCAGGCTCGCACGGTCGTAACAGCCCTCCACGGCCAGTATGAGCGTCTCTGCCAGGCAGGCCGGCACCAGCCCCGGGCCGTAGCCGAGGTCAATGCGCCAGCGCGGATCCCCGGGCAGCCGGACCACTCCACCCGGGATGACCTCGACCCCGGCCATCTCGCCGACCTCGGGGGCAACATCGAACGGCCTGCCCAGGTCTATGAGGAGGCAGCCCTCCCTCACGTGACGGGGGAAGACTACCGGCTCAGGAGAGGAGGTCGCCGTGAATACGGCGTCGGCCTCGCGCAGCCGGTCCAGTTCTGTGGTGGTCTCGATCCGGAGCCCGGCGTGGCGCCGCAAGAGCAGCTCGCTCGACCGCTCGAGCCTCTCTGGGTCGGTGCCCACCATGATCAGGCGGGAAACGTGGGGAGCTATCTGACGGCAGATCCCGAACCCCACCACGCCGTTCGCTCCGACCACGCCGACGGCGGCGCGCGACGGGTCGGCCCCACGCTCTCTCAGCCTCTCGAGAATCAGGGGGACCGCCATCTGCACGGTGCCCGCTGTGTAGGCCCCTCCGTTGGTGACCGCTATCGAGGAGCGCTGCTGGACCTCGATGCCCTTGTTGCCTACGACCGACCAGTAGGCGCCCAGCCCGAGCACGGTCGCGCCCAGGTTCGCGGCGAGATCGGCGGCCTGAACCGCCCGCAAGACGGCGAGAGCGGGCTCACCGCGGATCTGGTCGGGCAGCAGCGGAACGCCGATCAGGTAGACCCTCGCCCGCCTTCCGTCGGCGGTTACCACGGGCCGGATCTCGTCCACCTTCATCGGCCGCATCAGGCGCGCGGCCCTACGGACGAGCCCGTCGCTGGCCAGGCCCAGCCTGCGCAGCGGCGCCATCCAGCGGAAGCGCCCGGCCTCCAGGTTGTCTTCCACGCTCATCGGGTGTATGAGGAAGGCGCACGCCACCTCACCGCCGAGCGCAGGATGAGGCAGTCTCTCTCCGACCCTGGGCTCGGTGCCGTCGGCGATGCGCCCCAGGTGCTCCTTGTGGTGCCACAGGGTCAGCGCCGCCAGGAACAGGCCGAGGGCAACGTAGGGAGTCTCGGCATCCTCCAGCCAGAGCACGACAGGCAGGCTGACCGCGCCCAGCACCGCCGCGAGCGACAGGTACCCCCACCTTCGCCCCGCGCCCTCCGCGGGCGAGCCGCCCCCCAGAAGCCCAGGCAGCACCAGGGCCGCTACCGCGACCACGAGCGGGATCGCGAGCGAGGCGAGGGAGACGGAGCGCAGGAGTACCAGCGCGGCGAGCGAGCCGAGAGCCACCGCGATCCCCTTTGACCTGGCCCCGACCCTGGGTGCGGCCGGCCAGAGCGAGAGCCAGGTGTGACCGGCCACGGCACCCGCGGCCCCCCCGGCCATTACCCACCCCGAGGCGCCGAGCAGTCCTGTCAGCGCCACGGCGGCGAGCCCCTTCAGGAAGTCGAGCGCCACGGCGGCTGCGAGGACGGGCAGCCCCACCGCCGCCACCACGGTCCCCAGGCCCAGGTTGTGGGGAGAGACTCGCCTTATGTCCTGGCCGGCGAAGCGGCGCCCAAGGAGGACTCCTGCGGGCAGGCTCCCGATCAGCGCCGCGACGGCAATGACCGAAGCGGCACGCAGGATCTCCAGCAGCCTACCTGGTTCCAAACAGACGGTCACCCGCGTCGCCCAGGCCGGGCAGGATGTACCCCTTGTCGTTCAGGTGGCTGTCGACGGCCGCGGTGTATATGTCAACGTCGGGATGGGCATCCGTGACCGCCTTGATGCCCTCGGGAGCCGATATTATCGCCATCACCACCATCGATCGGCACCCGTGGGCCTTGAGGGTGTCGATCGCGGCCACGGTCGATCCCCCGGTTGCGAGCATCGGGTCGAGGATCATCGCCTCGCGCTCGGAGATGTCCGCGGGAAGCTTCACGAAGTAGCTGACGGGCTTGAGCGTGTCGTGGTCGCGGTAGATCCCGATGTGCCCGACCCGCGCGGTTGGAATCAGCCGGGAGATCGCGGCCTCCATTGCCAGCCCCGCGCGAAGCACGGGAACCAGCGCCAGCTCCTGCCCTGCTATTGACCAGCCCGTCGTCCTGGCCAGCGGCGTCTCGACCTCCACCTCCCGCACGGGGTGGTTCCTGGTGGCCTCATAGGCCATGAGCATCGCAAGCTCCTCGGTGAGCTCGCGGAACTCCTTGTGGCCCGTCTTGCGGTCGCGAAGAATCGTCACCTTGTGACGGATCAGCGGGTGATCGAACACGTGGACGTTGGACATCGAGGGACCTCCTCGGGCATGGCGATCGACTCTCGCATGGGGGTTTGTGTCGCATTCGGTGCTGCCCCGGCCCAAACCTCCCTGTGAAGGCCCCCCGCCTGCCCTGTCGAACTCTACAGCGAAGGAAAACGCATGGGAGGCAGGAGGCTTCAAGATGGTCCTTTCGAAGAGAGATCCGGAGCTTGGCCAGATGATCGATCGCGAGCAGGCCAGGCAGCGGGACGGCGTTGAGCTCATCCCCTCGGAGAACTACGTGTCTGTCGCCGTGCTCGAGGCGATGGGGTCGATCCTCACCAACAAGTACTCGGAGGGATACCCGGGGAAGCGTTACTACGGCGGGAACGAGATCATAGACGAGATCGAGCGCCTGGCACAGAGGCGGGCGCGCGTGGTATTCGGTGTCCCGCACGTCAACGTGCAGCCCTACTCCGGCAGCCCCGCGAACCTCGCGGTCTACCTTGCCACCTGCGAGCCGGGGGTCGCCATCATGGGGCAGAACCTGCCTGACGGCGGCCACCTGACCCACGGCTGGCCGGTCAGCGCCACGGGGATCTACTACAAGAGCCATCCCTACCACGTCAGGCCGGACGGCTACATAGACATGGACGAGGTCTGGCGCCTCGCCCGGGAGCACAGGCCCCGGCTGATCTGGTGCGGGGCAACCGCCTATGTGCGCGAGTTCCCGTTCGCTGACTTCGCAGAGGTGGCTGACGAGGTGGGCGCGTACTTCGCGGCCGACATCGCCCACATCGCGGGGCTGGTCGCCGGTGGGGCGCACCCGAGCCCGGTGCCCCACGCGCACATCGTGACCACCACGACCCACAAGACCCTCCGCGGGCCGCGGGGCGCGATGATCATGGTCACCGAGCGCGGTGTGAAGAAGGACCCGGAACTGCCGGAGAAGGTGGACCGGGCGATCTTCCCTGGCCTCCAGGGAGGACCGCACGATCACACCACCGCGGCGATCGCCGTGGCGCTGCACGAGGCGATGCAGCCCGAATTCAGGGAGTACGCGGCCCAGATCGTGAGCAACGCGAGGGCACTGGGCGCCGCGCTCGCAAGCCACGGCTTCGACCTCGTGACCGGAGGCACGGACAACCACATGCTCCTCGTCGACCTGACCAAGGGGGGCAAGGGGCGGGGCGTCTTCATGCAGGAGGCGATGGACGCGGTCGGGATCACCGCCAACAAGAACACCATCCCCGGCGAGCCCTCCTCGCCGTTCTTCCCATCCGGGATACGCCTGGGCACACCCGCGGTGACGACGCGCGGGATGCGGGAGCCTGAGATGGAGAGGATAGCCGCCTGGATAGCCCAGGTCTACGAGGAGATCCGGCCGTTCACCCTTCCCGAGGGAAAGAAGGCGCGCGCGGGCGCGCTCAGGGAGTTCCGCGCGGCGGTGGAGGGAAGCGCACGGCTCGGGGCGATCAGGGAAGAGGTGCAGGCGATGTGCCGCGACTTCCCGGTCCCGGGAATCGGCTAGCGGGGGGCGGGACGCCGCCCCGGCTCCAGGCTACTTACGGCGCTTCCTCTCGTAGTCGGAGATCTTCTCGATGCGG
Source organism: Armatimonadota bacterium (assembly GCA_037446215.1). Lineage (GTDB taxonomy): Bacteria > Sysuimicrobiota > Sysuimicrobiia > Sysuimicrobiales > Humicultoraceae > VGFA01. The sequence goes on along the minus strand of JBBIJB010000011.1, from coordinate 17,117 downwards.
GGGATGTGCCGTCCCCCTTCGAACTCCGTGGAGAGGAAGGTCCGCACTATCTCCCTGGCCACCTCCACGCCGACTATGCGCGCCCCCAGCGATATCATGTTGGCGTCGTTGTGGGATCGGGCCAGACGGGCCGTGGTGGCATCGGTGCAGACTGCGCAACGGATCCCCAGAACCTTGTTGGCCGACATCGCCTCTCCGTTGCCGGTCCCGCCGAAGATGATGCCCCACTCGAACTCGCCGCCGGCCACCGCCTCAGCCACCGCGATGCAGAAGTCCGGGTAGTCCACCGGCTCCGCGGTCTTCGTGCCGAAGTCCCGAACCTCGTGGCCCATCTCGATGAGCAGTCTTGCCACCTCGGCCTTCAGCAGAACGCCGGCGTGGTCTCCGCCTATGGCTATCCGCAAGGAGATCACCTCCCGAGCCGTTCCCTACCGCATCCGCGCCGCGACGACGCGCTCCCAGCCCAACATGTCGGTGCGCACCAGCGGCCGCTCGTAGAGCCCGGTCTCCTCTAGGAGTTCGACCACCACTGGTGCCTGGCCTGCAGCGACCTCCATGAGTAGCCAGCCCCCATCCGCGAGCACCTCCGGGGCCGCCTTGGCGAGCCGGCGGTGTACGCTCTCGCCTCCCCCGGGAGCCACCACCGCGCCGGAGGGCTCGAACTCCGCGATCTCGCGGGGTAGGGAAAGCGCCTCCTCCGCGGAGAGGTAGGGTGGGTTGCTGACGATCGAGTGCAGCCGAACGCCCTTGGAGGCAAGCGGCAGCAGGGGATCGAGGAGGTCGCCCTCCAGGAAGGTCACGCGCGCCTCCACGTCGTGGCGGGCCGCGTTTACCGCGGCGACGTCGAGGGCGTCCCGGGAGATGTCCGTGGCGAGAACGTGAGCGTCGGGACGAAACACGGCGAGGCTGACCGCGATGGCGCCGCTGCCCGTGCCGATATCGGCCATCTCGGGCGAAGGATGGTCGCGCACCGCCTCCAGGGCGGCCGCAACCAGGACCTCGGTCTCCGGCCTCGGTATCAGCACACGCTCGTCGACGGAGAACTCGAGGCCCATGAACTCCCGCCGTCCCAGGATGTAGGCGACCGGACGTCCCCCGGCGCGCTCGGACAGGTAGCCCTGGTACCGGACAAGGGCCTCGTCGTCCATGGGGTTGCCCCAGCCGGCGAAGAGCTCGGCGCGGCTCTGGCGAAGCGCGTGGCGCAGCAGGACCTCCGCCGTGAACGACGCCTCCTCTATGCCGAGGGCGTCGAGCCGCATGCGGCCCTCCTTCCAGGCCCCGCACACCGTCAGGCCGATGCGCCCACCTCGGAGGGGCTACTCGACGCCCGCCAGCAGGGCCGCCTGCTCCGCCGCGCCGAGCGCCTCGATGAACTCGTCCAGGTCTCCGTCCACCACCGCCTCGAGCCTGTGCAAGCTCATCCCCACGCGGTGGTCGGTGACCCGGTTCTGGGGGAAGTTGTAGGTCCTGATCTTCTCGCTCCGCTCGGCGCCGCCCACCTGCAGCCGGCGCTCGCGCGCTATCGCCTCGGCCTGCTCACGCTCGGCCCTCTCCAGCAGGTGGGCGCGCAGGATTCGCATCGCCTTCTCGCGGTTCTGGAACTGCGACCGCTCGTCCTGGCAGGCCACCACTATTCCGGTCGGAAGGTGCCTGATCCTGACGGCGGTCTCGACCTTGTTGACGTTCTGGCCGCCTGCCCCGCCGGCCCGGTAGGTCTCGATCTCGATCTCGTCGGGGCGCACCTCGACATCAACCTCCTCCGCCTCGGGGAGGACCGCCACCGTCGCGGTCGAGGTGTGGATCCGGCCGGACGACTCGGTCACTGGAACGCGCTGCACGCGGTGGACCCCGCTCTCGAACTTGAGGCGGCTGTACGCTCCGCGCCCGGCTATCGCGAACACGACCTCCTTGAAGCCGCCGATCCCGGTGGGGCTGGCCGAAAGGACCTCGGTCTTCCACCGCCTCCGCTCGGCGTAGCGGGAGTACATTCTGAACAGCTCGCCGCCGAAGAGCCCTGCCTCGTCGCCCCCGGTGCCGGCGCGGATCTCGACTATGATGTTGCGCTCGTCGAGCGGGTCGCGCGGGATCAGGAGGGCCCGCAGCTCCGTCTCCAGGGCATCGAGCCGCTCCGCCAGCCGGGCCTCCTCGGCCCGCGCGAGCTCGCGCAGTTCGGGATCGGACTCCTCCCGAGCCATCGCCGCCGCCTCCTCCGACTGGCGCAGCGTCTCCCTGTAGGCCTTGAAAGCGGCAACGGAAGGCTCCAGTTCCGAGTACTCGCGGGCGGCCTGCTGGTAGCGGGCCTGATCGGCGAGGAGGGCCGGGTCGGCAAGGATTGAGGTCAGCGCCGCGTAGCGCGCCTCCATCCCCTCCAGCCTTTCGCGCATCCTCTGGTCCATCTCTCTATGCTCCGTCCGGCCTAGATTATAGCACCGGCCGGCCCGGGACCTCGTGGCAGTGCCGGCAGCGGGCCTCGTACGCCTCCCTCGCGCCGATGAGTATCACCGGGTCGTCGTAGTTGGCCGGCCGCCCCTCGACCAGCCGCTGAGTGCGGCTTGCCGACGCGCCGCAGACCATGCAGATGGCGGCCAGCTTGGTAACCTCCTCGGCGGTCGCCAGGAGCTGAGGCATCGGACCGAACGGCTCGCCGCGGAAGTCGGTGTCGAGCCCGGTGAGGATGACCCGCACCCCCTTCTCTGCAAGCGATAAGGCAACCCCCGCGATCCCCGGATCCAGGAACTGGACCTCGTCCACAGCAACCACATCCGTCCCCGCCTCGACGCGGCCGGCGACCTCAGGGCTGCTCGACACGGGAACGGCCTCCACGCGGGCGCCGTTGTGCGAGGTGATCGCCTGGACGGCATAGCGGTCGTCCAGGGAGTGCTTGAAGACCTGGACGCGCTGGCGCGCGATCTGCGCCCGGCGAACCCTCCGTATCAGCTCCTCGGTCTTCCCGCTGAACATGCTCCCACAGATTACCTCGATGCTGCCCGCACGCCTCTCCATCACCGCCTCCTGCGCATGGCTCCGCGACCCGCGTAGCCGGTAAGGGCCCTCATGATCGAAGGGACCGCAAGCACGATCACCGCTATCACGATGGGGCCGATGCCGAGCGCCCATAGCGCCACTTCCAGCGTGCGGCGGGTCCTGACCGTTCCCCGGCGCACTGACTCCATCGCCCCTCTGCCGGTCAGCGCGGCCTGCCTGGCCGCGGGGAGATCGAGCCCGCGCAGGGCCTCGGCGGCACGGAGGGCCTCGAGATAGGCCGTCGCACCGCCCTGCCTCATGACGAGCCCTCCCGGGGAACGGGCCAGCGAGAACGAGTACGAGAACTCGAGGGCCCTGAGGTAGTCGCCGAACTCGGCGGCGGAGAGGTCAGGGGGCCTGGCCGCGGATGCGCGCTCTCTCCAGAGCAGGTCGGCCTCGGCGAGCGTGACGCCGAAGATCCTCTCGAACGCCCCCTCGAACTCGTACCATCTCTCTCCGACGCTCCTGCCGAGCTCGACCACCCCGGGCAGCCCCCAGCGCTCGGCCAGGAAGGCCACGAACGAGACGGCCTGGGCGTAGGCTCCCGGTAGCGCGCGGCTGAACTCCATCTGGTGGACGATCTCGCTTGTGGCGGGCAGGCCTCCGCGGTCGAGGAAGAGCCTCGCGTGGGCATGGCTGTCAAAGCCGAGGACCCTGTCACCCAGATAGTCCCCGAGGCCCCACAGCAGGAGCAGAACCGGCCTCCTGGCCGCGGTCTGAGCCGCGGCCCGGGTGATCTGGTAGGTGTGGACGCGCGCCCGGCCTTCCTCCAGCACGGAGCCCCATCCGTTCACGTGGCCGCCGCCCAGCGTGGCGAACCGCCACCACTCCTGGCGCAGCCGGTCGGCCGACGGATAAAGCGGGTATGCCAGCGGTCCGGCCAGCTCCAAGCCGGCGTCGCGGGCTATTAGGTCGAGGATCCGGCTTACCCGGTCGGCGGCGGCCCGGGCCTCGCCGGGCGATGCGCTTCCGGGCAGCGCGTAGACGACCGCGCGCGGCGCGTAGACCGTCTCCCACGGAGGCACCGCGGGGGGCGTAGGGGCAGGCGCGGCCGCGGGCTGGCCCGCCGTCACGGCCGTCGAGGCTGACGCGGCCATCGCTGCGGCCGCCAGTCCCGCGAGGAGCGCGGACCTGCGGCGAGAGTGCGCGGTGCGCTGGCCAGCACCGCTCACGGCAGTCCTGCCTGTGGCTACTGGACCTTCAGGCCGTACTTGCGGGCGAACTTCTGAACGCGTCCCTCCGCATCCACGAACTTGCGCTGCCCCGTGTAGAACGGGTGGCACTTCGAGCAGATCTCGACGCGGATCGACTTCTTAGTGGATCCGGTGACGAAGCTCTCGCCGCATGCACAGGTCACGCGAGCCTCGTGGTACTGGGGATGGATGCCCTGCTTCATCGCTCTCTCCTTGAACTCACGCTGGTTCGCAACAGACGCATTGTACCAGAAGACAGACCCGCGACCAAGGCGCCGTGGATCTCCAGCCTGGCTGGATCAGGGAAGGCGGGCCGGCTGAAGGCGGTAGCGGCTTACGCCGCTACCGGAGGTAGGGAAGCGGGTTGGTCGCCCGGCCGCCGACTCGCACCTCGAAGTGGAGGTGTGATCCGGTGCAGACGCCTGTGCAACCCACCCTGGCGATCAACTGCCCCTTCTTGACGCGCTCGCCCGCGCCGACCAGCAGTATCGAGGCGTGCCCGTACACAGTGACTATCCCACTGCCGTGGTTGATGAATAGCGCGCGGCCGTAGCCGCCCCTCCACCCTGAGAAGTCCACGACGCCGTCGCGCGCGGCGTAGATCGGCGTTCCCCTGGGGGCCGCGATGTCTATCCCCTCATGGTGCCTGCGGTAGCGCCACCCAAAACGGGAAGTGAGGGTGCCCCGCGCCGGCCAGACGAATGCGCCGCCGGAGGCCAGCAGCGAGGCATCTGCCATGACCGGGCCCGTACGGCTGCGCGACTGCGCCGCGACCTGGCGATGGCGCGGCAGCGGCGCGCCTGAGATCAGGATGCGCTGCCCGGGCTTGATCCAGTCCGAGTGGCCCAGCTCGTTCCGGGCCATGACATCCTCGACCTTCACGCCGTACCTGATTGAGATCTCCCAGAGCGTCTCGCCCGACCTCACCACGTGCACGACCGAGGGCGACCGGGCTGCGGAGGCCTGCGCACCCGTCCGCGCGGCCTGTACCGCCTGGCGTACACGCCCGTCGGAAGGGATCAACAGCTTCGCGCCGAGGGGGAGGATCGCGTCCAGGGGCATCCCGTTCACCGCGGCGAGGTGCTCGACGGTCAGGCCGTAGCTGCGTGCTATGTTCCACAGCGTGTCGCCGCTCTCGACCGAGTGAAACCTCCGGGTCGGTTGGGAGGCCTTCTGGGTCTCGCGCGCGAGCCGGACGGCCCGCACCGCGATAGAGGATGGCGTCGCCTCGATGACGCGAGCCATCTCGACGAGCGCCTCTCGGGATGCCGCGCTAGGTGTCTCCGAAGAACGAGAAGCCGGGGCCGCGCCGAGTGCCGGGGCGATCGCAACCAGGATTCCGACCAACACGGCGGGTACGGCCGCTCTCCCCAAGACTCCCTCCCGTTCCCCTTGTCCGGATCAGTTCACCGGCACCGGAGGGCGGAGTTCACCCCTGGAGCCGGACGCGCGTGAATGGCGGTCTATTCGACGGGTCCGGGTACCTCTCCTTCCCGTCGGCGGGTCGAGAGGGCGCCCCGCCGACCTACGGCCCGTTGTCCTCGGAGCTCTTGACGATCGATCTCAGAAACGCGGCGTTGTTCGGGGTCTTGCGAAGCCGGTCCAGTATCAGCTCGGCCATCGCGACCGTGTCGAGCTGCTCTAGGCTCTTGCGCAGCACCCAGACCTTGCGCAGCTCCTCGTCGGTCAGCAGCAGCTCCTCGCGCCGCGTGCCTGACATCTTGATGTCGATCGCCGGGAAGGTTCGGCGCTCCTGGAGCTTGCGGTTGAGGTGCAGCTCCATGTTGCCTGTTCCCTTGAACTCCTCGTAGATGACGTCGTCCATCCGGCTGCCGGTGTCGATCAGCGCCGTGGCGATGATCGTGAGGCTGCCGCCCTCTTCGATCTTGCGTGCCGCGCCGAAGAACCGTTTCGGCCGGTGTAGGGCGGCGGGATCGAGGCCTCCCGAGAGGGTACGGCCGGACGGCGGGATGACCAGGTTGTTGGCCCGCGAGAAGCGCGTGAGGCTGTCGAGCAGGATGACGACGTCTCGCCCGCCCTCTACGAGGCGCTTGGCGCGCTCGAGGACGAGGTCGGCGACCTGGATGTGCTCCTCGGGAGCCCGGTCGAACGTGCTCGCGACGACCTCCGCCTCGACCGAGCGCCGCATATCGGTGACCTCCTCGGGCCGCTCGTCCAGCAGCAGCACGATGAGGTAGATCTCGCTGTGGTTCTGGACTACCGACTGCCCGATCTTCTTGAGCAGCGTGGTCTTGCCTGCCTTCGGCGGCGAGACCACCATACCGCGCTGGCCCTTGCCTATCGGCGAGAAGAGGTCCATCACGCGGACCGTTAGGTCGGACTCCGACAGCTCGAGCTTGATCCGCTCGTGCGGGAAGACGGGCGTCAGCCGCTCGAACGAGGGGCGGGAGCGCGCCTGCTCGGGGTCGACGCCGTTGACGGCCTCCACCCGGAGCAGGGCGAAGTACTTCTCGTTGTCCTTGGGCGGCCGCACCTGGCCCAGGACCTCGTCCCCAACGCGCAGGCCGAACCGCTTGATCTGCGAGGGGGAGACGTAGATGTCCTCGTTTCCGGGCAGGTAGCCCGTGGTGCGGAGGAAACCGTACCCCTCCGCCATGATCTCGAGGATCCCGGTCCGGATCAGCAGGCCGGCGGCCTCGGTCTGGACCTGCAGGACGCGCATGATCAGCTCCTGCTTCCGGTGGCGCCGATAGTTGGGTATGTTGAGCTCCTTCGCCATCTCCTGGAGCTCAGATAGGGTCCTTGCTTCCAGATCTGCTATCGGCACGACGGGATCACCTCTGTGGGGCTACCTCTCCCCGACCTACCGGCTGGCAGCCTCGATGTACATGATCTCGGCCGCCTCGGTGGGCCTCAGCATGCGTAGCTGGTCTCCCGGCCGGAGCTGCATGAGCAGCACGGGTTGATCGTTGCGGTAGACCGCGGAGACCACCGCGACGCGGTGAGACCGGATCTGCCTGTTGGCGTCCTCGACGACGATCGTCGGCGGCGGGCCGCCCCTGATCTCGCGCAGCGTCGCGGTGACGTAGTCGAACCGGTTCATCGCCTCCATGAGGGCATTGAGGGCGAAGACCGCCTCGCCGCGGTTGGCGACCCTGGCGGGCCTGAAGGTGTTGTCCGGAAGGGACAGCATCAGCTTGCGGTCGATCGCGACAACGACGCTGCCGCGCGCCTCTGCGGGGATCTCCCGCGCGTCCGCGACAGTCAGGGTGTCGTTGGCGCGCCGGTGGGCCTCGCCGTCCAGACCCATCGCTCTCACCATGTACACGGCGAGGTCGGCCCTGCTGACCGGCATCCGGGGCCTGAAGGTGTTGTCCGGGAAGGCCGAGATCAACCCGCGCTGGAAGGAGATCGTCACCGAGGTCGGCCTCTCCTTGGTCATGTGCGTCGCCACGAGCTCGTAGCGGCCCGGGCGCACGGGCTGGGAGTTCTGGTCCAGCTGCTTCCAGAGGGTCTTGAACTCCATAGACCGGTTTGCGGCGAGGGCGATGGGCCTGTCAACGGGCACGAACGGCCGGTTGAGCGACCACCGGGCCGCCTCGTTGCCCTCGGCGTCACGGACGATAAAGTCGTGGAACTGGGAGCTCGTGTACTCGAAGTAGACATCCGCGAGGAAGAGCGCTTTGAGCCCTGCTTTGGGCTCGACCGTACCCATGTCGTAGAGCTCGACGATCGACGAGTCGGCGCGTACCTCGACGACTCGGATCCGCCCGATCCTATCGCGCTTGACCCCCTGCGCAGTGCGCGACTCGGTATACAGCTCGCCCTCGATCCCCGCCTTCACACCGTCGCGCTCGGTGAGCCTGACGCGCGGTCGGTCTCGGTCGGGCGCCATTATCTCGGTGGCCGTCCCCTGACCGTCGTTTGCTATCGAAAACGCCATCTCGACGGTCTCGTCCGGGCCGAAGGCCGGCTTGTTCACAGAGAGCGCGTAGGTTATCGTTCCCCTCTTCACCTCGACGCGGGTGGAGGAGACCGTTCCCAGTATGGAGGCGGCGGCAACCGCGGGCCGATCGGCGGCAGGGATCTGATCCACGTCGCGGAAGTCGGGGGCCCTCACCCCGCTGGTGGGGATGCCGAGCGCGCGGGCCAGGAACAGGGCCACGTCCAGACGCGTCACCGGCTCCTCGGGCGCGAGGCGCCCGTCGGGGAGGCGGATGGCTATGCCCTTGGCAACGAGGCGCTCCGCGGCCCTTCGCGCCGGGTGATCTCTCATGTCGGTGAACACCTGCGCCGCGGCAGGTGCCGCCACTAGCGCGATCAGCACGCAGACCGCAACCGTGCGCATGCGGACTGTCATATCTGTAACGCCTCCCTCACGCTCGCGGGATCATGCATGTGCGTTGGAAAGGATCCGAACGGTTCCTGGAGGTCCTGCATGGTTTGGGACACGACCCCGGGAGTTTCGAATCGACCGGACCGGAGAGTGTGTGTTGCAGGCGGTCGTGGTGCCTTATCGCCTGCGGCTGTCTGCCGTAGTAATTCCTACCACACGCGTGCAGCGAGCGCAAGGGGATTGTCGGGCGACCCCTCACATCCGCTCGGGCGCGCCGACGCCGAGCAGTGCGAGCACCCTGGTCAGCACCGTGCGCGTCGCATCCACCAGGGAGAGGCGCGCCGCCGTGAGGGAGGCGTCATCGGACAGGACGCGGCAGTGTGTGTAGAAGAGGTGAAACGCCTCGGAGACCTCTCGGGCGTAGGCACACAGCCGGTGGGGCTCGCGGCGCAGCCCGGCAGCCCGGATCACCTCCGGCAACTCGGCGAGCGATTGGATGAGCGCCCACTCGTGCTCGCTCGCCAGCCGGTCCAGTTGCTCCGGCGATCCCGGGGCCGGCGCGGCGGCTCCCGCGGCCGCGGCCTCGCGCAGTATCCCGGCTATCCTCGCGTGGGCGTACTGGACGTAGTAGACGGGGTTGTCCTGCGACGGGCTGAGCGCCAGGGCGACGTCGAAGTCGAGCGGTGCCGTCGGCGAGGCCATGGCGAAAAAGTAGCGCGCCGCGTCGACGCCCACGGCCTCTATCAGCTCCTCGAGGCTCACGAACTCCCCGGTGCTCTTCGACATGCGGAGGGCCTCGCCCGCGTTCTTCAGGCGCACGTGCTGGTAGATCAGGATCTCGAGCGCGTCGCGCGGCACGCCCAGCGCCTCCAGCCCGCCCTTGACGCGCGCGACGTCCCCTATGTGGTCGATCGCCCAAACGTTGATCATGAGGTCGAAGCCCCGCGCGAGCTTGTCGAGGTGGTAGGCGATGTCGCTGCCGAAGTAGGTCCACTCGCCGGTCGCCCGCTGTATCACTCGGTCCTTGTCGTCTCCGAACGACGTCGACCGGAACCAGGTCTTGCCCTCTTCATCGTAGATGTGTCCCTGCTCACGCAGCCGCTCGAGCACCCGGTCGACGGCGCCGGAGCGTATCAGCGCCCGCTCGCTTGACCAGAAGTCGAATCTGACCCGGAACCGCTCGAGCACCTCGCGGATCTCTGCCACTATGGCGGCCAGTGCGAACTCCCGGAAGTGATCGAGGCGCTCGGCATCGGGGACCGCCAGCCACCTGTCGTCGTCGCGGCCGGCCACCGCCCTTGCGAGGTCGAGCACGTATGAGCCCGGATATCCGCCTTCGGGGAAGGGCTTCTCTCGCCCGTGCAGGTTGAAGTAGCGGGACTCCACCGAGAGCGCGAGGCTCTCGACCTTCTGGCCGGCATCGTTCATGTAGTACTCACGGCTCACCTCGAAGCCGAGGGACTGCAGCAGGTTGGCCAGGACGTCGCCGATCACGGCGTTCCTGCCGGTTCCCACGTGGAGCGGGCCGGTCGGGTTGGCGCTGACGAACTCCACGTTCACCCTGCGGCCGGCGCCGATCTCCTGCAGGCCGTAGCGATCGCCGAGTCGGCGGATGATCGAGACCAGCTCCCTGCGCCGCGGCCATGCCAGCGTCAGGTTGATGAAGCCGGGGCCTGCGATGCTGATCTGGGATACCCGCTCCTGCGCGGGCGCGTAGGCCTCGACGATCGCCGAGGCGACCTCCCGAGGCTTGAGTCCGGTCGCCCTTGCCAGGACCATCGCGGCGTTCGTGGCGTAGTCGCCGTGCCGTCTGTCCCTGGGCACCTCGACATCGAACTGAGGGATCTCCCCCGGAGGGAGCGCGCCGCGCTCCACGGCGCGGGCGATGGCGTCACGGATCTCTTGCCGCAAGGCCTCTCTGAACATCGCCTTAATATACCATGGTGTAGGGCGGTGGCCGTCGGATACGGGCCTACGTGCGGCGGGCCGCGGACGGAGGCGGCACGAGCTTGCCCAGGACGCGGGGGGCGGAGGCGCCGGTGGCCGCCGGCACGTTCGTGGCCAGCCCGGCGACGGCGTCCGACGCCATGAGCGCAAACGCCATAGCCTCCTTCAAGTTGCCGTCTACGCCGAGCTCGTTGGTGTGCCGCACCGGCACACCCAGGGCCGCGGCTATGCGATCGCGCAGGAACGGGTTGTAGGCTCCGCCTCCGCAGAGCACGACCTCGTCGATGGCTCCAATCGGCATCAGGAAGTCGCGGTAGGCGCGGGCTATCGAGTCGGCCGTGAAGGCAGAGACCGTCGCGACGGTGTCGTCGGGGCCCACGCCCCGGCGGCGGGCCTCCTCCAGGAGCCTTCCCGCGTAGGGCAGCCCGTAGACCTCCCTCCCGGTGGACTTGGGTGGCGGCATCCTAAGGTAGGGATCCTCGAGCAGCTCCTCCAGCCACCCGTCGTGCACCCGGCCTCTTCGCGCCATGACGCCGTCCTCGTCATAGGTCCGAGTTCCGCCCGTCAGCAGCCTCACCACGCCGTCGATCACGATGTTGCCCGGGCCTGTGTCGAAGGCCAGGACATCCTCCGGCCCGCAGCCGTCGGGGCGGCGGGCGGGGAGGTAGGCCACGTTGCCGATCCCCCCGATGTTCTGCACAGCCCTGGAGAGGTCGGGAGACCTGTAGGCGATCAGGTCGAAGTAGGGCACGAGCGGCGCGCCGTGTCCTCCGGCGGCGACGTCGGCAACACGGAAGTCCTCGATCACCGGCAACCCGGTTCTCTCGGCTATCACCGCGCCCTCGCCGATCTGCAGCGTGGCCCCGGACGGCGCCGGGATGTGCCAGACCGTCTGGCCGGCGGAGCCGATCAGGTCGACCTGCTCGGGCCTCAGCCCCGCGCTGGAGACGACCGCGAGCGCGGCCTCCGCGAACAGCTCGCCCAGCCGAAAGTCCAGGCGCGTCAGCCTGTCGACGGTTGCGGTCGCCGGATCGCACATCGCCAGGACCTCCTCACGATCGCTATGTGGCAGCGGCAGGGTCAGTCCAGCGAGGAGCCTGAAGCGCGCCCCCAGGCCAGAGCCCGAGAGCTCTACCAGCGCCGCGTCTATGCCGTCGGCCGAGGTTCCTGAGATCAGGCCGACGACGAGCCGCGGATCCTTCCCGTGTAGGTTCTCGACGGCGTGTATCATCCCTGAGAAGCACCTCCGTCATGCGCCTGGCCTGCGCGCTCCTGCCGGTCGGGGTCCACCCCGGCCGCCTGCCTCACCCATCCGCCGCTGTGCGCTAGGCGGCGCTCGGCCTCCTCCCTCCCCACGCCGGCCAGAGCCATGACTATGGCGGTCTTGACGCTGTCGCCGGCCTGCTCGAGGAGCGCAGCGCTGGAAGGGAGATCCAGGCCGGCGGCCGCGGCCACCATGCGCCGGGCCCGCGCGAGCAGCTTTCGATTGGAGGGCGGCATATCCACCATCAGGTTGCTGTAGACCTTGCCCAGGCGGACCATGGCCGCGGTGCTCAGCATGTTCAGCACCATCTTCTGCGAGGTGCCCGCCTTCATCCGGGTGGAGCCGGTCAGGACCTCCGGCCCCACCTCCGGGACGATCGCGATGTCGGCCGCCCCGGCGAGCGGCGAGCCCGGCACGTTGCACAGGCCGACCACCTCGCAGCCGCGCCGGCGTGCCTCCTCGACCGCTCCCAGGACGAAAGGCGTGACGCCGCTGGCCGCGATCGCGACGATCACGTCGGGAGGAGCCGCCGACAGCGAGGCGACCTCGCCCTTCCCGGCAGGGGCGTCGTCCTCCGAGGGAGCAGAGCTCCCTATGGCCGCCGCGGCCCCGCCCGCCACGACGACCCGGATCAGCTCCGGGCTCACCCCGAACGTCGGGGGCCACTCCAGCGCGTCGAGCAGACCTATGCGGCCGCTGGTGCCGGCGCCGGCGTAGATCACGCGACCGCCAGATCCGATCGCCCGCACCACGGCCTCGACCGCCCGCGCGATCTGCGGGATCTGCCGCGCAACCGCCTCGGCGACCCCCCTGTCCTCCTCGCTGATGACACGCAGGATCCCCTCGGTGGAGAGGCTGTCCAGCTCCATCGACCTCGGGTTCCGCTGCTCTGTGGGGAGGGTGGAGTAGTCCACGCCCTCCGGATCGCGGCCTGCTTGCCTCACGGTGGCTCGCCTCCCTGTCGAGAATCCTGCTCTCCCGAAGCAGCCCGCCGCAGGAGCGTGGCGGCTAGGCCGGCGGCGTCGAGGCCGGCCGCCCGCGCACCGAGCAACGCCGCCCCGATCTCCGGGGGCAGGGCCGCCTCCCTGATCTCGGCAGGGCAGGCGGCCCGACCGAGCGCCCGCCTCATCGGGCCCAGCAGGAGCTCTCCCGACGCGAACATCCCTCCGGCCCTGATCAAGGGGAAAGGCCTTCCGGACCAGCCGAGCGCCCCGGCCACCGCTTCGACCATCGCCGCCAGCCCTTCCCCCGCCCTCTGCATTATGCGGAGCGCGACGGCATCGCCCGACGGGGCGGCCTCGGCGGCCAGCACGGCCAGCGCGGCGACCTCGTCTATCCCAATCCCCCTGACCGAGACCTTGAGGGCGGCCAGCGAGGAGATGTCGAAGCGCCTCCTCACGGCATCCGCCAGCGCCGTGGGCTCTCCCCGGCCGTCGTGGGCCCGCATCGCGGCCCGGAGAACCGCCCTTCCCACGGCGTAGCCGCTGCCCTCGTCATCGAGCAGCGGTCCCCAGCCGCCCGCCCGTGCCCTGCGCCCTCCTTCGTCGATCCCGAAGGCGATGGAACCGGTGCCTGCGATGACCACGATGCCCGGGGCGAGCGCCGTGCCCCCGGCCAGCGCCGCGGCGGCGTCGTGGTCCACCAGCACCGTGCCGGCAAGACCTGCCGCCTCGAGGGCCGCCTGGAGGCGTCGCGCGACCTCCGGGTTGTCGGCCCCGGCCAACCCGGCGCCCAGCGCCGCGACCGGTGGGGCAACTCCAGACCGGGAGAGCGCCTCGACGGCGGCCGCCACAACGACCTCGGCGGCCTCCTCGGGCTCCCTGTGGTAGGCGCTCGACGACCTGACCGTCGCGGTCGCCAGCGCCTCGCCACGCGCCGACAGGACCACGGCCCTGGTCTTGGATGCGCCTCCGTCCACGCCGATCACCGCGGCCTCGCCTCTCACCGCGGCCTCCCCTCGGGCCGTGCCCCAGACGCCACGCTTCTCCCCTCCCGGTGGTCATCTTTCCCGCCAAGCCTGCTTTCACCTGCGATCCGCGCGCAGACGCCAGGGCGGCGACGCGAGGAGTCCGCCCCGGCCGCAGAGAAGGCCCTAGTGCGCGGCAGTACCCGGTAACAGCGCCTGGCTCCGACATCAACGAGGACGGTCCTTGCGAGGGGGCTCATGAACACCTTCAAGTTCCTCACCGACGAAGCCGAAGAAAGGATCCACGAGGGATCTCTCGACCTGTTGGAGAGGGTCGGGGTGAAGGTGGGAGAGAGCCTGATCAGGAGGCTGCTGCTCCGGGGTGGTTGCTCTGACGTCGGCGACGAGTTCGTTCGTATGCCCCGTGAGCTCGTCATGGAGGTAATGTCAAGCGCGCAGCCCACGATCACCCTTCACGGCACGGACCCTGGGAGGTCACTGTCCCTCGACGGCTCTGTCCCGCGGCTACTGAACGCCGGCACGGTTTCGGTCGTGGCAGATCTGGACACAGGCGACGCCCGCGACGCGACCCTGAAGGACGCCGTGGAGATGGTGCGCCTGCTCGATGCGCTGCCGCACCTGCCCTGCGTCGTACCCTCGCTATTCCCGGCGGACATGCACCCCAGCAAGGCGCGGCTGGCCGGCAGGGCCGCCCTGCTCCGATACACGGGAAAGCCGGCCTCCCTGGGAGCCGTCTCGGATGCGGAGGAGATCACGCTGAGCCTGGAGCTCTCCAAGGTGGCGAGTGCTCCCGGGCGGCCGGTGGGAACGGTGATGATCTCACCGGTCAGCCCGCTGACGTTCCCGTCCGACATATGCGATGCGATCGCCATCGCGGCGGGCAGCGGCCTTCCCACGATAGGCCTACCATGCCCGGTCCGGGCCCTGGGAGCGCCCCTCTATCTCGCAGGGGTCCTTGTGGGCCAGAACGCCGAGAACCTGGCCTCCGCCGTCATGGCACGGCTGGTGAACCCCGATGTGCCCCTGATGCATGCCTCGAGGATCTTCACGGCCTACATGCGGACCGGTGCCGTCGTGGGCCCGGATCCCGACATGGGGCTGGCGGCGGCCGCCATGGCCCAGATGGCGAGGCGGTACGGGCTGCCCAGCAACGTCTACGTCCTGCACACGGCGGCCCTGACCACGGATGCCCAGGCGGGGTTCGACAAGGCCACAAACGCGTTGAAGGCCATGTTGGCCGGGGCCGACCTGATCGTCGGCCTGGGCTTGATGGGTAGCGCCCTGATGGCGTCGTTCACCCAGGCGGTCATAGACGACGAGATCTTCTCCATGCTGAGCCACCACATAGGCGGGTTTGCCGTGGAGCCGCGGACGATAGACCTGGAAGGGTTCAGGCAGGCCGCCTGCGAGGGCGAGAGCTTCATGGCACAGGAGACGACCCTGGACGCGCTGGCCGAGGGCGAGGTCTGGACGGGCCGGGTCAGCAACGCCGACTACTGGGAGGAGTGGGTGCGCGGCGGGCGGCAAACCATCGGGGATCGAGCCCGCCAGTACGTCAAGGACGTCCTGGCCGCGGATCCCGTGGAGTACCTGAGCGAGGATCAGGTGGCCGCGATGGAAGAGATAATCAGAAGGGGTTGAGCTGGAGAGGGGGCGAGGCGCTCGTGGCCGATCTACTGGAGACCATCCGTGACGCGGTCTGCGGCGGCAGGCACAAAGATGTGGGAGGGCTGGTCGAGCAGGCGCGCGGCGAAGGGCAGCCCGCGGTGGCTATCCTCAACGGGGCACTCGTGCGGGGCCTCGAGGAGGCCGGGCAGCGCTTTGAGTCGGGCGAGTTCTTCCTCCCCAACCTGTTGATGGCGGCCAAGGCGGTCTCCGCGGGCATCGCCGTGATCCAGGAGCAACTGGCGGCCGAGGGAGCGGTGCTGGGCAGCAGCGGCACCTTCGTCATCGGCACGGTGCGGGGAGACGTCCACAACATAGGCAAGAACATCGTCTCTGCCCTGCTGGAGGCGTCTGGGTTCCGTGTCATCGACCTGGGCGTGGACGTCAAGCCGGAGGCCTTTGCGGATGCCGCATTGGCGCATCAGGCGGACATAATAGGCATCTCGGCCCTGATGACCACGACGATGATCCACCAGCAGCGCGTCATGGACGTGCTGGAGGAGCGGGGCGTTCGTGGGCGGTTCAAGGTCATGGTGGGCGGCGCGCCGATGACGGCAAGCTGGTGCCAGCGAATAGGCGCCGACGATTTCGCCACGGACGCGATCAGCGGGGTCAAGAAGGCAAGGAGGCTCATGGAGCGATAGCGGGGCGGGCCGGGCGGCTCGCCTGCCCCTGCTACCTCAGCCTGGGGTCCAGGACGTCCCTCAGCCCGTCACCAACCAGGTTGAAGCCGAGCACAACGACCGCGATCGCGACGCCCGGGAAGACGGCCACCCAGGGCGCCAGCTCCATGAACCGCCGCGACGCGCTGAGCATGCTGCCCCATGAAGGCGCCGGCGGCTGCGTCCCCAGCCCGAGGAAGCTGAGCGCTGACTCCGTCAGGATCGCCAGCGACAGGGTCACCGAGACCTGGACGATGACCGGTGCGCTTATGTTGGGCAGGATGTGACGGCGCAGGAGCCTCGCCGTCGTCGCGCCCATCGCCTCAGCTGCCTCCACGTAGGTGAGGTGCTTCACGGTCAACACCGCGGCCCTGGTTACTCTCGCGAACTGCGGCGAGAAGACGAGGCCTATGGCAAGGACCACGTGCTGCGGCTTGGGGCCCAGGATGGCGAGCACGAACAGAGCCAGGAGTATCGCGGGAAACGCGAAGAGAACGTCCATTGCCCGCATTATCACGTTGTCGATCTGTCGTCCGGACATTCCCGCCGCAACGCCCAGCCCCGTTCCCAGCGAGACGGCGATGGCGACGGAGAGGATGGCTATCGTCAGCGAAACCCTGCTGCCGTGAATGACTCGGCTCAGCACATCCCGTCCGTACTCGTCTGTGCCGAAGGGGAACCTCACGCTGGGGCCGGAGAGCTGCTGGCCCGGGACCATCCTGGTGGGATCATGCGGCGACAGCACCGGGGCGAGCATCGAGAGCAGAACGTAGGCTGCTACTATCACCCCGCCCGCAACCGCGAGGCTGT
>JBBIJB010000011.1:0-318 GCA_037446215.1 Armatimonadota bacterium | reverse complement strand
CCTGGAGAGACGGCGCAGCAGAAGCCGACGCTCAGTCATACCGGATTCTAGGGTCTACGAGCGCATACATGACGTCGACCACTAGGTTGATGACAACGAAGGTCAGGGCGCTCAGCAGCACCAGGGTCTGGACGATCGGGTAGTCGCGCTGGTAGATCGCGTACAGCATCAGCCTGCCCATCCCGGGTATGGCGAAGATCTCCTCGACCACAACCGTCCCCCCCAGCAGGTAGCCGAAGTAGATCCCGAGGACGGTAATCACGGGGATGATCGCGTTCTTCAAGGCGTGCTTGCCCACCACGACTGCGTCCCGTAGCC
>JBBIJB010000010.1:0-52740 GCA_037446215.1 Armatimonadota bacterium | reverse complement strand
AAATGTCCGTTCACCCACATCGCAGGCGTCGGCAGGACGAACCGCGACTGGTGGCCGAACCGGCTGCGGCTGGAGCTGCTGCACCAGCATTCGGCGAAGTCCGACCCGATGGGCAAAGACTTTGACTACGCGAAGGAGTTCAAGAGCCTCGACTACAAGGCGCTGAAGAAGGACCTGGTCAAGCTGATGACCGACTCGCAGGACTGGTGGCCGGCGGACTTCGGCCACTACGGCCCGTTCTTCATCCGCATGGCCTGGCACGCCGCCGGCACGTACCGCATCAGTGACGGCCGCGGCGGCGGCGGACGCGGCCAGCAGCGCTTCGCGCCTCTCGATGCCTGGCCCGACAACGTCAACCTCGACAAGGCGCGCCGCCTCCTTTGGCCGATCAAGCAGAAGTACGGTCGGAAGATCTCCTGGGCCGACCTTCTGATCCTGGCCGGCAACGTGGCCCTTGAGTCGATGGGCTTCCGGACCTTCGGCTTCGGCGGCGGCCGCGCGGACGTGTGGGAGCCGGACGAGGACGTGAACTGGGGTGCGGAGATCGCGTGGCTGGGCGTCGACAAGCGCTTCACCGGCGACCGCGACCTGCTCGCGCCCTTCGGCGCCACCCACATGGGCCTGATCTACGTCAACCCGGAAGGCCCGAACGCGAGCGGCGACTACATGGCCGCCGCCAAGGACATCCGTGCCACCTTCGGACGCATGGCGATGAACGACGAGGAGACCGTCGCCCTCATCGCCGGCGGCCACACCTTCGGCAAGTGCCACGGCGCGGCCCCGGAGTCGCACAAGGGCCCTGATCCGGAAGCCGCGCCGCTGGAGGCGCAGGGGTTGGGCTGGATGAGCGACCACGGCGCGGGGCACGGCGCCGACACGATCTCCAGCGGCATCGAGGTGACCTGGACCAAGACCCCGGCGCTGTGGAGCAACAACTTCCTGGAGAACCTCTACAAGTACGAGTGGGAGCCGACCGAGTCGCCCGCCGGTGCCAAGCAGTGGGTGGCCAAGGACGCGCCGGAGATCATCCCTGACGCGCACGTGCCGGGCAAGTTCCACAAGCCCACCATGCTGACCACCGACCTGACGCTGCGCTTCGATCCCGAGTTCGGCAAGATCTCGCGCAGGTTCCTCGACGACCCACAGGCGTTCGCCGATGCCTTCGCGCGCGCCTGGTTCAAGCTGACGCATCGCGACATGGGACCTCGTGCCCGCTACCTCGGGCCAGAGGTCCCCAAGGAAGAGCTGATCTGGCAAGACCCGATCCCCGCGGTCGACCACAAGCTGATCGGTGAGAAGGAGATCACCGACCTCAAGAAGACGATCCTCGCGTCGAGGCTGTCGGTGGCGCAGCTCGTGTCGACGGCCTGGGCATCCGCCTCTACCTTCCGCGGCTCCGACAAGCGCGGCGGCGCCAACGGCGCGCGCATCCGCCTCGCGCCGATGAAGGACTGGGAGGTCAACCAGCCTGCTCAGCTCGCGAAGGTGCTGAGGACACTGGCGGGCATCCGGGCCGGCTTCAACAAGCAGGCCAAGGGCGGCAAGAAGGTGTCGCTCGCCGATCTCATCGTGCTCGCCGGCTGCGCGGGCGTCGAGCAGGCCGCGAAGAAGGCCGGCGTCTCGGTGAAGGTGCCGTTTCGGCCGGGACGCATGGACGCCTCGCAGGCGCAGACGGACGTCGAGTCCTTCGCCATGCTCGAGCCGGTCGCCGACGGCTTCCGCAACTACATGAAGGGCAGGTTCGCGGTCTTGGCCGAGCAGTTGTTGATCGACAGGGCGCAACTCCTGACGCTCACGGCACCCGAGATGACGGTCCTCGTCGGCGGCTTGCGTGTGCTGGGCGCCAACATCGGAGGCTCCAAGCACGGGGTCTTCACCTCCCAGCCGGAGGCGCTCGGCAACGACTTCTTCGTGAACCTGCTCGACATGGGCACGGAGTGGAAACCGACTTCGAAGGATGCCGACGTGTTCGAAGGACGCGACCGCAAGACGGGCAAGGTCAAGTGGACCGGCACGCGCGTCGATCTTGTCTTCGGCTCGAACTCCCAGTTGCGAGCGCTCGCCGAGGTCTACGCCGGCGCGGACGCGAAGGAGAAGTTCGTTCAAGACTTCGTGGCAGCGTGGGGCAAGGTGATGGACCTGGACCGCTTCGACCTCGCCTGATTCAAGCGGGCGGGGGTGGGGAGCGGTGTGCGCGATGGGTAAGAAGAAGCCAAGGGCAACCCAGGCGTCCGGTGGGACAGCGGGAGCCCCGGAGGCGATAACCTGGTCGCCCGGAGAGGCCTCCAACCTCCGCCGCCTCTTCGACAGGATCCCCATCGGCGTCTACGTATCGACGCCGTCCGGGCGCCTGCTGGACGCCAACGCGGCCCTGGCGGGCC
The DNA here is from genome assembly GCA_037446215.1 of Armatimonadota bacterium. GTDB lineage: Bacteria > Sysuimicrobiota > Sysuimicrobiia > Sysuimicrobiales > Humicultoraceae > VGFA01. The sequence goes on along the minus strand of JBBIJB010000010.1, from coordinate 50,359 downwards.
TGCTGGGCTTCGAGAGCCTCGACTCCCTCCTGAGCGTGGGCAGCGTTGACGGCCTCTACGAGGACCCGGCAGATCGGGCCAGGTGGCAGGCGCTGGTGGCGACGGGTGACGCGGTGCGGGGCTTCGAGTTCCGCCTGAAGAAACGGGACGGCGAGATCGTCTGGGCGCGTGACACCTCCAGGGCGGTGCGGGACGCCCAGGGCCGCATCTCCTGGTACGAGGGCGTGATCGAGGACATAACGGACAGGCGGCGGGCCGAGGAGTCGTCCAGGATAGCCAACGAGAGGCTGACCGCGCTGGTCGAGGAGCTCGAGGGGCGCACGGTGGAGATGGAGTCCCTCAGCGAGATGGTCGATCTGCTCCAGAGCTGCCAGTCGGGAGAGGAGGCGTTCGCGGTACTGGCCGAGCGCATGCCCCGGTTGTTCCGCCGCAGGGCTGGTGTGGTCAGCCTGCTCAACCCATCCAAGAAGCTGCTCGAGGCGGTGGCCGTCTGGGGCGAGCACGGGGGAGACGACCGGATCTTCGCGCCTGAGGACTGCTGGGCGCTTCGGCGCGGCAGGACCCACTCGGTGAGCGAGGAGCAGGGCGGCGCGCTGTGCAGGCACGTGGACCCGCAGTCGGCGCGGCGCTACGTGTGCGTGCCGATGATGGCGCAGGGCGAGGCACTCGGGGTCCTCACCCTCCACTCGCCTCCGAGGTCCGTGGCTGAGCGGGCGGGCGGCACCGATCAGGCCGCCGAGCACAACCTGGCCGCCTCCGTGGCCGAGCAGATAGCGCTCAGCCTGGCCAACCTGAAGCTGCGCGAGAGCCTGCGCCACCAGTCGATACGCGATCCGCTCACGGGGCTCTACAACCGGCGCTACATGGAGGAGAGCCTGGACAGGGAGCTCCACAGGGCAGACAGGCGGCACGCGCAGGTGGGAATCATCATGCTGGACCTCGACCACTTCAAGCAGTTCAACGACACGTTCGGCCACCTGGCGGGCGACGCGCTGCTGCGAGCCCTCGGAGACCTGCTGGGTACGAGGTTCAGGAGGGAAGACATCGTCTGCCGCTACGGCGGCGAGGAGTTCGCGGTGATCCTCCCCGAGGCCTCGCTGGAGGCGACGACGGAGAGGGCAGAGGAGATGCGGATGGCCGCCAAGGGCCTGAATGTCCCCTATAGGGGGCAGTCCCTTGGAGGCATCAGCATCTCGCTGGGGGTTGCCGCCTTCCCCGATCACGGCAGCACCGCCGAGACGCTGCTGAGGGCGGCCGACTCGGCGCTCTACAGGGCTAAGTCGCAGGGGCGCGACAGGGTGGTCGCCGCCACCGCCTGACGGATCCCGGGATCCGTCTAGACGAGCCCCTTCAACCGCATCCGAAGGTCGCTGGGGCTGTCGGCGGCGCCGAGCCCGGTGTCGACGTCGATCAGGCCCTCCTTGATTAGCCGGAAGAGAGCGTGGTCAAAGGTCTGCATCCCTTCTTGGATCCCGGCCGGCGAGCTCATGACGCCGCGGATGCCCGCCAGGTCCTGCTTTCGGAGCAGCTCCCTGACCCGCGGGGTCGCAAGCATCACCTCGGCAGCCACGGCCCGGCCCCGGCCGTCCTTGAGAGGGATCAGGCGCTGAGAGACGATTGCGCTCAGGTTGAGCGAGAGCTGCAGCGCGACTCCGTCATGGGCGGAGGCCGGGAAGAAGTGGAGCATCCGCTCCAGGGTCTGGCTGGCGTTCGTCGCGTGGACGGTGCTGAGAACCAGGTGGCCCGTCTCGGCGAAGTGAACCGCGGCGGTCGCGCTCTCCTCGTCCCGGATCTCGCCGATCATGATCACGTCGGGTGCCTGTCGCAGCGCGTCCCGCAGGGCCAGGCTGTAGGACTCCGAATCGGTGCCGATCTCCCTCTGGCTGACGATGCTCCGCTCGTCCGTGTAGACGAACTCGATCGGATCCTCGATCGTGACGATGTGCCCTGTTCGCTCGCGGCTGCGGTAGGAGATCATCGCGGCGAGGGTCGTCGACTTCCCTGCCCCGGTCTGGCCGACCACGAGGACGAGGCCGCGGGGGAGCAACGCCAGCGAGCTCACAACTGGCGGAAGACGCAGCTCCTCGAACGACGGGATGAGCGTCCTCACCCTCCGGATCACGACCGCGGGCGACCCCCGCTGGATGTAGGCGTTGGCCCTGAAGCGGCCGAGCCGAGGCGAGCTGTACGCGATGTCGGCGCGGCTGCGCGCCTCGAAGTCGGCCCGGTGCCTGTCGGTCATCATCTGGTCGGCGAGCCGCCCTACGGCAGCGTCGTCGAGCGGTTGCCCTTCGAGCGCCACAAGCTCTCCCGAGATCCTCAGCATCGGAGGGATGCCGGACTTCAGGTAGAGGTCGGAGGCGTCGCGCGCCTCCATGTGCTCCAGCAGGTCGTCTATGCGCATACCGGGCCGCGCTCCCCGCTAGTCCCTCGCCAGGAATCCGCCGGCCTCGCCGCGCAGGGCGGATAGGGCGCGCTCCTGGCCGAACGCCTCCTTCTCGACGGCACGCCTGACCGCCTCGTCGCGGGAGACCTTGCCGAGCTTCACCAGGGTCTTCAGGTGCTGGTCGAGACTCTGCATCCCCTCCCTGGCGCCTGTCTGTATGGCAGAGGGGATCTGGTGGACCTTGTTCTCACGGACCATGTTGCGAATTGCGGGTGTCGCCACCATCACCTCGACGGCGGCGACGCGCCCCTTTCCGTCCAGCCGCGGGATGAGCGTCTGCGCTACGACCCCCAGGAGAGCCTCGGAGAGCTGCACCCTTATCTGCTCCTGCTGGTGCGGAGGGAATACGTCCACCACGCGGCTTATCGTCTGCGCCGCGCTGTTGGTGTGCAGGGTTGCGAGCACGAGGTGCCCGGTCTCCGCCGCGGTGATGGCAAGGGCGATCGTCTCGAGGTCGCGCATCTCGCCGACGAGCACTACATCAGGGTCCTCGCGCAGCGCGCCCCGGAGCGCCGCGGCGAACGAGCGGGTGTGCGCGCCGACCTCCCGCTGGTTGATGTTGCACCTTCTGGGAGAGTGGACGAACTCGATCGGGTCCTCGATCGTTATCACGTGCTCCTCGCGGTGCTCGTTCATATGGTCCACCATCGCGGCCAGCGTGGTGGACTTGCCCGACCCGGTCGGGCCGGTGACCAGGACCAGCCCTTTGCTCTTCAGGGAGAGGTCCTTGAGGACGGGCGGCATCGCGAGATCGTCGAGCGTCTGGATCCTGGAGGGGATCAGCCGCATCACCATCCCCTCGCCCAGGCGCTGCATGAACGCGTTCACCCTGAACCGCCCGACCCCGAGCAGCTCGAGCGAGAAGTCGAGGTCGTGGGCCTCCTCGAAGCGGGCCTTCTGCTCGTCGGTAAGGATGTCGTAGAGCAGCGTGTGGACCTGTTCTCGCGAGTAGGTCGCGTGATCCAGTCTCACCAGGCGACCGTGTATTCGGAGGGTGGGGGGCGCGCCGGAGGTGATGTGCAGGTCGGAGGCCCCTCGCTCCTTGGTCATCACGAGGAGATCTGTTATGTCCACGGGTAGCCCTCCAGGGCCTGCAGAACCTCGTCGCGCGAAACCTTGCCGGAAGCCACAAGCGCCTCGGCCTGAGCGTGCATCGTCACAGGATAGGCGTCGGCGGGAAGAGTGCCGAGTGAGTGCGGGGCCTCCAGGTACTCGCTGAGCAGGTGTGCCTCTCCGAACCCGGTGAAGAGGCAGGAGTCGCAGCCCCTTCTGCCCGAGGGGCCCCTCTCGCCGCGACACGCCGGGCAGAGCGCCCTCACCGGCCGCACCGCCAGGACCCCCCGTACCAGGCCGGTCACCTCCGTGGCGGAGAGCACGCGCTCGTAGCGCGCCAGCATGGCACGCACGCTCCCGCAGGCGCATCCGGCCAGCACCACTGCGCTCCTCGCGCCGGCCAGTGCCGCCGCCGCGGCCTCCGTGTCCGGGAGATCGTCTATGAGCAGGGTCTCCGGGCCGATCGCCGCCGCGCCTCGTATCGCCACCGCGTAGGCGGCGGGCTCGAACAGACCGACCGGGATCTGCGCCGCGTGGGGGTAGACGGAGTAGACCGCCCCTTCGACGGTGACGAGGCGGCCCTGGGGTCTAAGCCGAAGCAGGCTGTGCAAGGTCGTCTGCCTGGTGTGGGAGTCCGAGCAGGCCACGATGTACAGCCCGCGTTTGGCCTCCTCGAGCCCGGCCGGCAACGCCAGCCCGAGCGCCTCGGGCGGCGGGGGTTGCTGCCTCTCCGGATGCAGCGCCATGGCCACGGCGGTCCCGAAATACGTGGCCACCAGCGAGATGCCCACGGCCATGGGAGGGCCTGCCACGTTGGACACGAACTGCCCGCTCCCCGTCTCGCCGTCCAGCCTGGCCTTCTGGCGGATGTAGTGGACCGCGTCCAGGTAGACCTCACGGGCCGCGCTGGGCCGCCCCACGACCGTCCCCCGCAGCCGGTAGGAGACTGCAGCCCGGCCGTTGCTTCCCGGATCGAGGTAGACCGCGGTCGCTCCCTGCTGCGCCGCCTGGACAAGGTGGAACCTCACCAGCTGCCGCCCTCCGGGCTCCCGGTCGTCTGCGATCTCGGGCTCGGGCGGCGCCTGCGAGAAGGCGTGGTCGAGGATCGCTGATATGTTGGAGCCCCGCGCTAGCGCCCGCCTGACCTGCATGCCGGTGTAGCCGCCTATCGTCTCCACGGCGACTTCGTCGGTGGGGTCGGCCATTCCGAGGGTCAGCTCGCCCTCCGACATGAGGATCGGAACCACGAGGTGGGCGCGCAGCAGCTCCTCGGGAACCGCCCTGACCGCCGTCACATCTATGATCTCGGGTGTCAGGAAGACGTAGGGATGTCCGAGCTGGTTGCTGAGCGCCCAGCAGACGTCGTCCTCGAGCACCCACCCTTGGCTGGTGAGGATCTCCCCGAGCCTGCCCCCTGCCTCGCGCTGTAGCCGGAGCGCCTCCTCAATCCGGTCGGAGGACACGACTCCCAGTTCCACAAGGATCTCTCCAAGCTTCATGGGCATCCACCTGAGGGTATTCTCCAATGAACATTCCCCGAGGCGGGGAATGTCAGACTACCTGGCCGCGCGCTAGAGCGCCCCGAGCCAGAGCCTGAAGTTGCGGTAGGCCACCGTGAGCAGGATCAGCGCGAGCACCCGCCGCAGGTGCACCGGCAGGAGCCTCCGTGCTCCGAGCCTCGACCCAACGACGCCCCCGGCGAAGGCTACGGCGATCAGGAGGCCGAGGTCGCCGACGACGAGCGCGCCGCGCGCCGCGCGGCCCACGAGCCCGGCGATCGAGTTGACCACGATGAACACCGCCGCGGTGGCCGCGGTCCGCCTGGGGCCCGCCCACCCGGCCAGGATGATCAGGGGGCTCAGGAAGATCCCGCCGCCCACGCCGACTATCCCCGACAGGACGCCGATGGCGGCGCCCGCCACCAGGGCCAGCGACCAGCCGACCGGCCTGTTGCCCTCCTCCCCGGCCGCTGATGCCTCCGGGGACCACCACAGCCGCAGCGCGGCCAGGAAGAGCGAGACCGCGAGCAACAGGCCGTAGACCGAAGCGCCCACCGGCAGCCGCCCTCCCAGGAAGGCCGCGGGGACGGAGGCGATCACGAACGGCCAGGTGACCCTTCCCGAAAGATGGCCGGCGCGCGCGAAGTTGAACGCTGCGACGCCCGCCACGAGGATGTTGAGCACCAGCGCGCTCGTTGACAGCTCGGCGTGCGGTACCCCGTAGAGGCTGAGGATGGCGAGGTACGCCGAGGCCCCCCCGAAGCCGATCGAGGAGTAGACGACGGCTGCCAGCGCGACCAGTGCCAGCATCGGCAGTTGCGGCATACGGAGCTTCGGATTCGACCAGGCCTGCGGGACTCCTTGTTATCGCACAGGATGGCACTTACACTGTCGTATGACGGCCGGGAAATGCGATGGGACGGCCTCTCAAGGGGAAGCGATGGAACAGCCAGCCAAACCCGAGGCATCGCCGGTCATACTCCTCGAGGACGTCAACAAGTGGTTCGGCCGCCAACACGTGCTGCGGGGAGTGAATCTGTCGGTCCGCGCCGGAGAGGTCGTGGTCGTGGCCGGCCCATCGGGATCGGGGAAGTCTACGATGATCCGGTGCATCAACAGGCTCGAGGCCCACAGCTCGGGCCGCATCGTGGTCGACGGGATAGAGCTCACGGACGACTTCGCGAACGCGGACGCGGTGCGCAGCGAGGTCGGGATGGTCTTCCAGTCGTTCAACCTCTTCCCCCACCTCACCGCATTGGACAACGTGATGCTGGCGCCGATCCAGGTCAGGAAGTGGACACGCGAGCGCGCCGAGCAGATCGCGCGGGGCCTCCTGGAGCGGGTGGGCATCCCCGAGAAGGCCGCGGCCTATCCCTCGCATCTCTCCGGCGGCCAGCAGCAGCGCGTGGCGATCGCGCGGGCCCTGGCTATGCAGCCCAAGATAATGCTCTTCGACGAGCCGACCTCCGCGCTCGACCCGGAGATGATCCAGGAGGTGCGCGACGTCATGCGCGACCTGGCCGAGGGGGGGATGACGATGATAGTCGTCACCCACGAGATGGGCTTCGCGCGCGAGGTGGCGGACCGCATGGCCTTCATGGACCAGGGCATCATCGTCGAGGAGGGGTCCCCAGAGCACTTCTTCACCAACCCGAGGGAGGAGAGGACCAAGGTGTTTCTCTCCAAGATCCTCCACCAGTAGCGAGGCGGGATGGAGACGATAGACGCGCACCTGCACCTGCACACGGCCATCATGTTCCGGCGGATGCTCGATCGGATGTCTGCCTATCGGGCGCCCGCGCGAGAGAGGGTGCGCGCAAGGGGCCGCACCTTCCAGGAGCGGATCGCGCACCTCGAGAGCGTGACCCTCGCAGACCAGGCGGCGATGTGGCTCGATCGGTTCGACACGGTGGGCGTGCAGGCCGGGCTGTTCATAGCGATGGGTGAGGCCAACGAGGAACTGGCGGAGTTCATCCGGATGCGGCCCGAACGGCTGATCGGGTGCGGGTCGCTCATAGACCCGGCCCATCCGGACGCGGCGCGCACGGTGCGGAGGTTTCCGTCAATGGGCATCAGGGCGCTGAAGCTCTACGCGCCCACGCTGCGCATCCACCTGAACGACAGGATCGTCTACCCTGTCTACGAGGCGGCCGCGGAGTGCGGCCTCCCCGTCATCGTCCACTTCGGAGTCACCGTGGGGGCGATGCAGGACCTGATGCACGCCAACCCGTTGGCCCTCTCGGCGCCCTGCCGGGAGTTTCCCGACGTCACATTCGTCGTCGCCCACTTCGGCGCAGGCTTCCTGCGGGAGACACTGCTGATCGCCTATCACACGGAGAACGTCTGCGTGGATACCTCCGGGACCAACAACTGGCGCCTCTACCTGCCCGGAGAGCCCAGCCTGGAGCAGGTGTTCAGGGACACGCTGCGGGTCTACGGGCCGTCGAGGATCATGTTCGGCACCGACTCCACCTTCTTCAGCGGCTTCAGGGAGGAGATCCTGGACGAGCAGCGGGCCACGCTGGACCGCATCGGCCTCAGCGACGAGGATCGCGCCCTCATCCTCTCCGGGAACGCGCGGAGGATCTTCGGGATAGCGACGTAAGGGGCTCGCTTGATCGTTCGCCGCCACGAGAAGCCCGACGGCCGCCGCCTGCTCCTCTTCGGGGCCGCTCCTAACACGCTTCAGTCCCTGGATGAGGGCCCAGGGATGCCGGAGGGGCTGCCCCACCTCCGGTGGCACCCGCTGCGGTCGGAGTGGGTCGCGTATGCCGCGGCCCGCCAGGAGCGCACCTTCCTCCCCCCCGCGCAGTTCTGCCCGCTCTGCCCCTCGAGTGAGGACAGCCCGCCGACCGAGATCCCCTTCGCCGACTTCGAGATCGCGGTCTTCGAGAACCGCTTCCCGGCGCTCGCGGGCCGGCCCGCGGACGAGCGTGAGATCCCGGAGGGGGCCGGGCGCATGGGGGGCGCGTGCGAGGTCGTGGTCTACACGCCCGAGCATGCGGGCAGTCTGGCCACGCTCTCCCAGGAGAGAAGGGAGCTGCTGGTGCGCGTCTGGGCGAACCGATACGAAGAGCTGGGCGCGCGCCCGGATGTGTCCTTCGTCATGCCGTTCGAGAACAGGGGGGAGGCCGTTGGGGTGACGCTGCACCATCCCCACGGCCAGGTCTACGCCTACCCTTTCGTGCCGCCCGTCCTGCAGGGCGAATCCAAGGCGTTCCGCCAGGGGACGAACCTCAGCGAGATCCTCGGCCTGGACGGAGGCAGCCACACCGTCGAGGAGGACGACCACGTGGCCGTGGTCGTGCCTCCCTTCGCCCGCTTCCCGTACGAGGCGTGGGTGGTTCCGAGGCGCGCCCACCCTGGGCCGTGGACCTTCGACGCCCCGGAGAGGGCCTCGCTCGCCGCGGCACTGGGCCGCACGGTCGCGCGGTACGACACGCTCTTCGACCGGCCTATGCCCTACGTGATGGCCCTGCACGCCGCCCCCAGAGGCGAGGAGCCCTACTTCCACTTCCATGTCGAGTTCTACCCCTTCGCACGCGGTCCCGACCGGCTCAAGTACCTGGCCGGCACCGAGGTGGGCGCCGGGACTTTCGCCGTTGATATCGAACCCGAGGACGCGGCGGCGGCGCTGCGGGGAGTCCGGATGGGGTGACCGCCGGGTTCGAGGCGATCTTCGGCTCTCCCGCGACGGCCTTCGCGCAGGCCCCGGGACGGGTGAACCTCCTCGGCGAGCACACCGACTACAACGAGGGGTTCGTGCTGCCGACACCGCTGGCACACGCGACGCGGGTCGAGGCAGGGCCTGGCCAGGGCGGCATCCGGGCCTACGCCGAGCGCTTCGAGGAGATGGTGTCGCGGGGGCTCGGCGAAGCGGCCGAGGGCAACTGGATGGACTACGTGGCGGGCTGCTTCCACGCGCTGCGCCGGGAGGGGATCGACCTCCCCGGGGCACGGCTGCTCATCCGCAGGGGTGTCCCCACAGGGGCAGGCCTTGCCAGCTCCGCGGCCCTGGAGGTCGGCGTGCTGCGCGCACTGCGCGAGCTCTACACCCTGCCCCTCAGCGATCTCCAGATCGCGCTGATCGCCCAGCGGGCCGAGGCGGAGTACGTGGGCGTGCGCTGCGGGATCATGGACCAGCTGTCCGCCTCTCTGGGCAGCCCGGGTGAGGCCCTGCTCATAGACACCCGCACGCTCAGAAGCGACGCGATACCGATCCCGGGCGGGTGGGCCTTCGCGGTGGTGGATTCAGGGGTGGCGCGCAGGCTGGCCGAGGCGGGCTACAACCAGCGCAGGGACGAGTGCGAGCGGGCGTCCGCGCTGCTGGGGGTGGGGGCGCTTCGCGACCTGTCCGCCGAGGATCCCGGCATGGAGCGGCGCCTGGAGATCCTCCCCGAGCCCCTGGACAGGCGGGCGCGACACGTGGTGGGTGAGAACCGGCGCGTCATGGCCGGCGTCGTCGCCCTCAGGTCGTCGGACGCGGACTCCTTCGGCCGGTTGATGAGCGAGTCCCACGAGTCCCTCCGGGACGACTACGACGTCTCCACCCCTGAGCTGGACCGGCTCGTCTCCCTCGCGCTCAGATGCGGCGCGCTGGGGGCGCGCCTGACAGGTGCGGGCTTCGGGGGCTGTATCGTTGCCCTGGTGCATCGGCGAGAGATGCCGGCTTTCAGGCGGGCGCTTTGCAGGGAGTACCCATCGGCCCTATTCTACTGACCCGGAAGGTGGACCGCGCTCCACGTCAAAATACAGGGTAGCGGACCGAGGGCTGGGCGACTTCGCACCGGCGGGTGGAGGGGGCCGCGGACTCCGGCGCGATGAGGAGGAGAGCATGAAGGGCGACAAGAGGGTCATAGACACGCTTAACGCGCTGCTGGCCGATGAGCTGACGGCCATCAACCAGTACATGGTGCACTCGGAGATGTGCTCCAACTGGGGGTACGAGCGCCTCCACAAGGCGATCGAGAAGCGCGCCATTGGGGAGATGAAGCACGCCGAGAAGCTGATCGAGCGGATCCTCTTCTTCGAGGGAACCCCGATAGTGAGCAAGCTGAACAAGATAACGATCGGGCCGGACGTCGAGGCCCAGCACAAGAACGACCTGGCCGCCGAGGAGGCGGCCGTGAAGGCCTACAACGAGGGAGTCCGCCTGGCTGCGGAGGCGGGGGACAACGGCAGCCGCGAGCTCCTCGAGTCGATCCTGAAGGACGAGGAGGAGCACGCCGACTGGCTCGAGGCGCAACTCGACCAGATCAAGCAGATGGGGATCCAGAACTACCTGGTCGAGCAGTTGGGCTAGTGGAGCGGGCCGGCGGGTACGACGAGTACGCCTTCGTGGCGGAGTTCTACGACCATGTCGTACCCTACGGCAACCGCGGCGACGTCGAGTTCTTCGTCGAGGCCGCCCGCGAGTACGGGGGGCCCCTCCTCGAGATAGGCAGCGGCACGGGAAGGGTCCTGATACCGACGGCCAGAGCCGGATTCGAGATAACCGGGCTGGACCTCTCCCCGCACATGCTCGCGGTGTGCCGCGATCGCCTCGCCTGTGAACCCGACGAGGTGCGGGCGCGGGTGCGGCTGGTCGAGGCGGACATGCGGGAGTTCGACCTCCGGCAGGCCTTCGCCCTGGTGACAGTCCCGTTCCGTCCCTTCCAGCACCTCACGACTGTCGAGGATCAGATTAGGTGCCTGGCCGGCATCCACCGGCACCTGGTGCCTGGCGGGAGGCTGATCCTCGACCTCTTCAACCCGTCCCTCAAGATCCTGGCCGGCGACAGTGTCGGCGTGGAGCTCGGCAGGGAGCCCGAGTTCGAGATGCCGGATGGGCGCCGGGTGACCAGATCCCACACGCTCGTCTCAAAGGACCTCTTCAACCAGGTCAGCCACACGGAGATCTCGTACCACGTGATCCATCCCGACGGGTCCAGGGAGAAGCTCGTCCACGCGTTCGCGATGAGATACCTGTTCCGCTACGAGGCGGAGCACCTGCTCGCGCGTTGCGGCTTCGAGCTTGAGGAGGTATACGCCGGGTACGATAGGAGCCCGTACGGCTCCAGGTACCCAGGCGAGCTGATCATGGTGGCTAGGAGGTAGGCAGGGGGAGCGCGATGGTGAAGGTGCTCCCTTCCCCCGGCCTGCCGGAAGCCCACGCACGGCCTCCGTGGGCCTCCACAAGGGATTTGACGATCGCGAGCCCCAGCCCGCTCCCGCCGCTGGCCCGCGACCGTGAAGGGTCGCTGCGGTAGAACCTCTCGAAGACTCGCTCCTCCTCCTCGGGCGGGATGCCGGGACCCGTGTCTGAGACCCACAGCCTGATCTCTCTCGATCCCGCCCCGAGGTCCGCCGCGCCCGTTCCGACGGTGACGGTGCCCCCTGCCGGAGTATACCGAATGGCGTTGTCTAGCAGGTTGTGGATCACCTGGGCGATGCGCTCGCGGTCTACCCGGACGTGTGGGATCCCGCCCGAGAGCGCGCTCCTGATGGTGATGCTCTTCTCCGAGGCGTAGGGCGCCACGGCGGCGACCGCGTCCGCGACCAGCGCCTCCAGGTCGGCGGACCGGAGCCGGAGCACGAGCCGCCCGGCCTGCGCCAGCGACAGATCGCGGAGGTCCTCGACGAGCCGGCTCAGAAGGCGCGTCTGCGTGTGAAGGGCGGCGAGCCGGTCGGTCGACGGCTCGACCAGCCCGTCGAGCATCCCCTCCAGATTGGCCTGAAGCACCGAGAGCGGAGTGCCCAGCTCGTGCGCTATGTCCGCGACGAGGTGGCGCCTGCTCTGCTCCAGCCGGCGCAGGTCCGCGGTCATGGCGTTGAACGCCTGCGCGAGCATGCCGAGCTCGTCGCCCGGCGGCACCGGCACCTCCTGGCTCAGGTCTCCCCGGCCCACCTGCGCGGCCGCGGCCGACATCCGCCGAAGCGGAGCTGTCAGGTAACGCGCCGTCAGGATCCCGAGCAGCACCGCGGCCAGGACACCGACCCCGGCGGCCTGCCACGCGGCCCTGCGTAGTTGGTCCAGGAATCGCAGCTCTGGCGCCCCCATCACCCGCCTCATCATCGCCCGCATCTGCTCCGGGCTCATCATGCGCGGCATCCGCTGGGGCGCTTCGCCCGGCCTATCTGGAGCGATCCGGCCCGCCGGCGGTCCCCCGAACAGGTACCTGTCGAACTCCGCCCTGACCGATGCGCTCGTGAGCACCGCGACCGCGGCCGCGGAGACTATCGCGATCGCGGCAAACGCCGCGACCAGCCGGACCTGCAGGCTGCTCATCGAGTGTCCCTCTCGGTCACGCGCCTACCCTCCCGTCGGGCGCACGGTCGAGCTCGGCCAGCTTGTAGCCGGCCCCGTGAACCGTCAGGATGTACCGGGGCCTGCGCGGGTCCGGCTCGAGCTTCGCCCGCAGGTTCTTCACGTGCGCGTCGATCGTCCGCTCATACCCCTCGAACGCCTGTCCCTGCACGAGGTCGATGAGCTGGAGGCGGGTAAACACACGACCGGGAGCCCTGGCGAGCGCCGCGAGCAGCCGGAACTCCGTCGGCGTCAGCGCAACCGCCTCCCCGCCCCTGCGCACCTCCATCCGGCCGAGATCGATGGAGAGATCGCCCACCTCGAGCGTCTCCACTGCTGCTTCGCCCGCCGACCTGCGCAGCACCGCACGCACCCTCGCGACCAACTCGCGGGGGCTGAAGGGCTTGGTGATGTAGTCGTCCGCACCCAGCCCCAGCCCAACGAGCCGGTCCACCTCTTCGCCCCGGGCGCTCAGCATGATGATCGGAACCGTGCCCGCGGCCCGCATCCGGCGGGCAACCTCCCAGCCGTCGATCCCGGGCAGCATCAGGTCGAGTACGACCAGGCTGACCTTCTCGCGGTGGAACGCCTCTATCGCCGCGTTGCCGTCCGATGCGGTGAGTACCGCGTAGCCGTCCTGCTCTAGGTACCGGCGTGCGATCTCGGCGATCTCTGGCTCGTCGTCCACGACGAGGACCGTGCGCCGCGCGGCCATCGCGCTGTGCCGCCCGCTACGGCGAGACGAACAGGGTGCCGACCATGCCCCTCTCGCGGTGGCCGGGAACGCTGCAGTAGAAGAAGGCGCCCTTGTTTGTCAGCCTGAGGCTGTACGGCCGGCCCGCCTTGACCTCTATGGTCGAGGGCTCGTAGGCGAACTCCCTCGCCTCCACCTCGATCGTGATCGCCCCTCGTACGGGGGCCTGCGGCGCGCCCGGGCCGGACGACCAGCACCCCCGCCCCGCTCCCGACCCGTGGAGGACGGCCAGGCCGATGACGCCGACCGCTATCAAGATGAGCCCTGCGATCAGACCCTTGTTCACATGAGTTCCTTCTTGACCGCCTCGTACTCCTCGCGCGTGATCTCCCCGGAGGCCAGCCGCCTCCTCAGGATGTCCAGGGGAGCGTCGGCGGGCTTCTGCTCAGGAGACGCGCCCCTGCGCGCGAGCGAGACGACCACCAGCACGATGCCGGCCAGGACCAGAAGCCAGAAGATCATCCCGAAGAAGGGCATGGACCAGCCTCCCCCCCACCTGTCGCCGGACCACTGTCCGCCCATCATGCCCGGCCCGGACATGTGCCAGCTGCCCATCATCCCGATGCCACCCAGCAGCGGCAGCAGGATGAGCACGGCCACTACCACAAGTGCCACGATGCCTATGTCCCTGCCGCTCATACCCCTCACCTCGCAGTCAACCTTGGTGTCGAGCCACCTTCAACGGATCGGCCCACGACGATCTTAGCGGATCGCTTGCTCTCGAACGACCGCTCCATACTGCCAAGCGTACCAGACCCAGCCTCCATAGCTGTTTACGCTCGCGAGGGCGAAACTCTTCCCATCGCGCACCAGACGGAAGGTGAAGTACCCGGGGAACTCGATCGCCTTCCCAACGGTCGCGCCGGGAAACGCCTGGCCTGCCCAGGCCACAAGCGCGGCGCGCGCCTTGGCCTCATCAAGCTGGGGCGCCTGCTGCGGTGCCCCGGCCGCGCCCGGCGAGGGCCGCGTTCCGGGGAACTGCCCGCGCGGACCCATCATGCCGGGCCCGCGGCCGTACCCGCCAAAGCCGCCAGGTGCCCACGTGTGACCGCCGTACTTGGTGTTCCACATCATCGGAGGCCCCATCTCGGGCCGTGCGTTGCCGCTGTACCGGTCGACGAGCAGCCCGAAGGCGCCCTTACCTGTGGACTTCTCCGTGACCGTCACGTAGAAGACGTTTGCGAACTCGATGATCTCGGAGGGCACCAGGTCGGGGTTGCGGTACTGACCCAGGTACTGCCTCGCCCTCGTGATCGCCTGGTCTATCGGGAGTGCGGGAGGTGCGGGCTGCGCCCCGGGCTGTGCCGGGTTCCCCCACCAGCGCTGCATCATCCCGGGCCCTCCGCCGGGTCCGAACCCCTGCGCGAAGGCAGGTAGTGCGACCGCGAATACGGCTGCGGCCGCCAGGGATAGCGTTATCGCGCGTGCCATGCTTCTCACTGTCTACCTCATCTCCTCTCGCGTTCGTGCCTCTGACGAACCGTTCCATCTACTAAGCTAGCCGGCCGGAATGGAGGGGTCGTGAATGGGATGTGAATCTTCTGTGAACGCCGCCCTCTGATGGGTTCGAGCCGCCCCCGCTGTTAGAATGGTCAAGGAGGGCTGGCGATGCTTCGCCCGGCCGGCAACACGGGAGACCTGTCCGACTTCCTCGACGCGAGGACCGCCCCTGGAGAGCTGTGCGAACCCATGGGGAGGAGCAGGGTGCGCTGCCTGGCCTGCGGGCACAGGTGCGTGATCCCGCCGGGCCACCGCGGCGTGTGCAAGGTGCGCTTCAACGAGGACGGCGCCCTGCGCGTGCCCTGGGGCTACGTGGCGGGCCTCCAGTGCGACCCGATCGAGAAGAAGCCCTTCTACCATCTCTTGCCTGGGGCCAGGACGATGACGTTCGGGATGCTGGGGTGCGACCTCCACTGCCCCGGCTGCCAGAACTGGGTCACCTCGCAGGCGCTGCGCGACCCGGCAGCGGGAGCGATGCCCGAGGAGATCCCCGCGGAGCGCATCGTGAGACTGGCGCTTCACCATGGGGCGCGGCTCGTGGCCAGCTCGTACAACGAGCCCCTGATCACCGCCGAGTGGGGCGTGGCTGTCTTCAAGGAGGCGCGGCGGGCAGGGCTGCGCACGTGCGTCGTCAGCAACGGCAACGCCACGCGTGAGGCGCTCACCTACCTAAACCCCTGGTGTGACGGCTACAAGATCGATCTCAAGACGATGAACCCAAGCCGGTTCCGCGAGCTCGGCGGAGTCCTCGATCATGTCCTGGAGAGCGTGGAGATGGCCTGCGAGATGGGCTTCTGGGTCGAGATAGTGACGCTGGTGATCCCGGGTTGGAACGACTCCGACGAGGAGCTCGGTGACGTGGCGCGGTTCATCGCCTCGATCTCCAAGGACATACCGTGGCACGTGACGGCCTTCCACGCCGACTACAGGATGACGGACTTCCGGAACACCCCGGAGGAGACGCTGCTGCGGGCTGCGGGCGCCGGCGAGACCGCGGGGCTCCGGTTCGTGTACGCCGGCAATCTTCCTGGGCGTGTCGGGCAGTACCAGAACACCTACTGCCCCCGCTGCCGCGCCCTGCTCGTGGAGCGCCGCGGGTTCTACGTGGCGGCGAACCGGTTGGCAGAGATCGGGGGGCGGTGCCCCTCCTGTCACCAGACAGTCCCGGGGATCTGGGAGCAGTCATCGTGGAGGGGAGTTCCTTGAGCATCCGTACCTGCGCGGCCCTGTCGTGCGTCCTTGCAGTGCTGGCGGCGATGGGAGCCCCGACCGCATCCGTGGCCCAGACCCCGGGAGGCGGCACGCCCGGGGCCACGGCGGGGGCGGTGGCATTCGGGGGATTACACCGGACCTACCTCCTGTACGTCCCGCGCGGCCACGATAGATCCCGGCCGCTCCCCCTGGTCCTCGCGCTGCACGGCGGCGGAGGGACAGGCAGGCACATGATCCAGCTCACGGAGGGGAGGTTCAACCTCCTGGCCGAGCGTGACGGATTCGCGGTTGTCTACCCGGACGGGGTGGACCGCCACTGGAACGACGGCAGAGGGGTACCGTCCTACAGGGCCCACCGGGACAACATCGACGATGTGGCCTTCATCGCCGCCCTGATCGACCATCTGTCTGCCGGGACTCAGATCGATCGGAGCAGGGTCTACTCCACGGGGATCTCAAACGGCGGGCTGATGTCGCTTAGGCTTGCGCGTGAGCTCTCATCGAAGATCGCGGCGATCGCCGTGGTCGCGGTCAACTCCTCGGAGCAGATCGGGCGGATGCGGGATCCCTCCAGGCCCGTCTCGGTGCTGCTGATGCCCGGCACAAGGGATCCGCTCGTACCCTGGGACGGCGGCGACATAGGCTTTCCCGGGGGCCAGAAGGCCGGGCGGGCGCTCTCGGTTCAGGAAACGCTGGGCTACTGGGTCGCACACAACCAGTGCCTGCCCGTGCCGGCGGTGGCCTGGGAGCCCGACCGCGCCCCCGGTGACTGGACGCACGTGCGACGCGAGCTCTACGGGCCGTGCTGGGAGGGAAGCGAGGTCGTCCTGTACGCGGTGGAGGGCGGAGGCCACACGTGGCCGGGAGGCTACCAGTACCTGCCGGAGCGCCTGATCGGAAGGGCCAGCAGGGACATAGACGCCAGCGACGTCATATGGGAGTTCTTCAAGAGGCACGCCATCAGGTAGTGCGGTGCGCGCCCCCCTCGATCAGAAGCCGTGTCCCGCCCCCTTGTGGCAGTCGAAGCAGTACCTGCCCGCCCGGACTCTCGCCGGAAAGACATCCGAAACCAGCCGCGCGTGGCACGACCTGCAGTTGGCGTCCACAACGCGCTGGTTTGGCTGTCTTATCCTCAGCACCTGGACGTCGCGGAACGTGAAGGCGTAGGAGTGCAGCCAGCCGTTGCGGGCCTTCGAGAGGTACTTGGCCGCAGTCCCGGACGGGACGTGGCACCCGTTGCATGAAACGCCCCTGTGCGAGGCGGCGGCCCAGGAGTCGTAGTTGTCTTTCATGACGTGGCAGTTCACGCAGGCCGCCGGATCGTCGACGAAGTACGAGAACCCCTTGCCGTAGATGAAGGTGAAGGCGCCCAGGCCGAGGACCAGCCCCACGGTCAGGGCGAGCGTCAGGCCGAGAGAGGTCCGAAGGCGCATGGGAAGGGACACCTAGCGCGGAGGCCTCGGGGCCCGGACGGCGGCCAGCTCCGCTCGCCGGGCTCGGTCGATCGCATCTCCCAGGATCCGCACGGCCTCCTGCGGGCTGTGGAACCCCATGCTGTTCTCGGCGCTGATGAAGTCCCAGCGTATCTGGGAGCTGCGATGCAGCGCGCGGGCCGGGGCCAGCGCCTCGTCGCTGGCGCCCTCCGCCATCGCCTTCTCGATCGCGGACATCGCGTCGATCAGCGCCTTCTCTCCCTGCGTCAAGAGCTGGTGGGTCCTCGACTGAGCCTCCATGATCCGCGCGCGCATCTCGGAGGCGGTCTGCCGGTGGCAGGTGGTGCAGGTGTTCTCGACGTTGGCGAGCGGCGTCCGGATCCAGTGATCGGTGATCTTGACCGCGCCCACCCTCATGTAGGGCATGTGGCAGTCGGCGCAGGAGACCCCTGAGCGGGCGTGGTTGCCCGTCGACCAGAGCTCGAACTCCGGGTGCTGTATCTTGACCATAGGCGCCCGTGTGATCTTGTGCTCCCAGTCGGAGAACTTGATCTCGTCGTAGTAGGCCTCGACGTTCTCTATCCGGAGGCCCTTCGACCAGGGGAAGACGAGGTACTTCTCGGTCTTGCCCCTGAAGTGGTACTCGACGTGACACTGGGCGCAGACGTAGGTGCGCATCTCCTGCCGGGAGGCCTTGCTCACGTCGATCCCCCTGGACGCCATCCCTTCCCTGAAGGCCGGCCGAGATATGCGCAGCGCCATCGTTCGGGCGTCGTGACAGTCGGCGCACGAGATCGGGTGCTTGACGTCGTACTTCTCGACCATCTCCTTCATCGGCATCGCGTAGAACCCGGCCGGGCCGAGCGTCTTCATGAGACCGGGAACCTGGCTGCTCTTGCAGGTCATGCAGGTGCCGGGCTTGGCGTCGCCAAGCCGCTTGGTCCGGATCACGTCCCGGACGGCCCAGAGGTGGCCCTGCTCCTCGCGATAGTCCACGCTAAAGGGATAGCCCGCGAAGATCTTGACGTAGTCGGGGTGCATCTCGAGCTTCGAGAACGCCTCCGAACCGCCGTACCTGCCGTAGGCGCTGTACTTCACGAGCTCCGAGGTGCGCATGGTCTTGATATAGGCCTCGTACTGGCCCGGGAAGTTGCGCCCCCACACCGCGGGGTCGGGCTCGTCGTCGGCGATCTCCACCACTCTGAAGTACGCCATGCGCGCCTGCTGCTGCCGGACTACGATGCTGACGAGCAGCGCTCCCAGGCCCACGGCCAGCGCGACCCCGGCCGCCACGGCAACTAGATGGCGTGATCTCATGGCCACCTACCCCCCTCCAGGGCGGCGCACGGCGTGCGTGCCGCGGCCTGGTCCACCTGGCTACTCTTTCTGCCAGATCCGCCCCAAACCTGCTCGGGTGCTCCTCTCATCAGAGGGAGGGGCGGGCCCCGGTCGAGGAGAACCCGAGGATAGGATGTCCAGCCACTTCGACGCGATCGGCTTTCCGGTAAAGGAGACCCGCCAGTACTGGGCCCTGGCAAGGACCGCCGCCTCCGCGGGAAGCCGGGTCGCCTCGGTCGGAGGGCGCGCTCTCGTAAGGTGGGCGCCGGGAGTCGGCCCCGAGATCTGGGTGCAGACGGGCTCGGATGGAGAGGCGGTCGTTGCGACCCCGTTCTTCGCGACGGACGACGCCTACCGCATGGCCCTGACCGGCTCGGGGAGCTCTGACGAGGACGGCTTCGAGGGATGGATCGACGGCTGGCTGGAGCCCACCGAGGAGGACGAGCCCTACTCCGGCCTCTTCCCGCTCAGGGTCGACCTGGTCAACTACATCGCGGTGAGGAAGGATCTGCGCGAGGGCGCGGTGGTGACGCTACGCCTCGCTGCGATACTCCACGAGGCGACCCTCTACCCGGATGTGGAGGCCTACGAGTCGGTCCGGGGGATCTCCTACCGGCCCCCGCTCCAGTCGTTCGCCTCGAGCATCCACCACGGCGTGGATGAGCCGGTGGGCGAAGCGGATGCGACCGCGCTGGTCACCGGGATCATCGAGGAGTCGGTGCGGATGACGAACCCCGCTACCGGAGCGCCCTTTTGGTGGGTGCGCATCGTGACCTCGGGGGTCACGATCTCCCTGGCGGCCGATCGCGAGACGCTTCCGGCCGATCCACGCCCCGGTCAGGTGCTGTCGGGCAGCGGCTGGGTGCTTGGAGAGGTGCTACCCGAGGACTAGCTCCTCGTCCACCCGCCGGTAGTCGTGGATCTCATCAGCAGCGAACCACAGCGCGATCTCCGCCTCCGCCTCCTCGATCGTTCCGGAGGCATGCACCACGTTGCGCACCGGGCGCTTCTGGAGGTTGGCGACGGTCGGGGAGTCCGCTGAGAAGTCGCCGCGGATTGTTCCCGGGGCCGCGCGGAAGGGAAGGGTATCTCCGACCAGCTTCCTTGTGACGGATACCGCGTGCGTCCCCTCCAGGACGAAGGCGACCACCGGGCCCGAGGCCACGAAGTCGACCAGCCACCGGCGCACCTGGCGGCCGATGGTCAGGGGGTCGTCGGAGCCGACCTGCTCCATGATGTCGAGGCCGGCCGCGGCAAACGCCTCGCGGGTCTTGCCTCCTATGGTCGCGATGAACCCCTCGTCGGAGGGGTAATGGCGCTCGAGCAGCTCCGGCGTGGGCCGCACCATCTTGAGGGCGACCACCTTGAGCCCGGCCCGTTCGAACCGTGACAGCACGGCTCCCGCAAGCCCCCTCTGCACCCCGTCCGGCTTGAGGAAGACGAGGGTTCGCTCGTGACGCGCATCTGCCATGCCCCACCTCCGCATTGCATTAGAGTCCTACAGCGCAGCCGTCTACGCGGGGGTCTGAGCCGCCGACGTAGATCCCCCTGCTGCGGTCTACCAGCACCGCCTGGGCTCCGCCGCCCTCGAGGGCGCCCATCGGCGCCAGCACGTGGCCTCGGCGCGCGAGCTCCTCGAGGCTCTCCCGGGGGAACCCCTCCTCGACGCGCAGCTCGAAAGGCCCGCCGAGCGTGCCCGCGTCTGCCCCCGGAAAGCTGCGCCAGCGCGGCGCCTCTATCGCGGCCTGCAGATCCATGCCCGAATGGAGCAGGTTCTGCAGGACCTGGAGGTTCCACTGCGGCTGAGCGTCGCCTCCCGGCGTCCCCCAGACCAGCCAGGGCACGCCGTCCCGCAGGGCCATGTACGGCGTAAGCGTGTGCATGGTCCGCTTGCCCGGGGCGATGCAGTTGGGATGGCCCTCCGCGAGCAGGAACCCCCTCCCGGCCCGGTTGTTCAGCATGATCCCCGTGCCCTCGACCAGGTCGCCGCATCCGAAGAGCGCCGAGAGGCTGGTGATGTAGGAGACCAGGTTGCCCTCGACGTCTGCCACGCAGAAGTAGGTGGTGTTGCCGCCCTCCGCCGTCCGCAGGCCGCCCGAACAGGACTTCGCGGCGCGCCCGGGATCAATCTCGCGGCGCCGCCGCGCCGCGTAGGACTTGTCGAGCAGCGCCTCCACCGGACTTGGAACGAACAACGGATCACCGAGGTAGGCAAGGCGGTCCGCGAAGGCGAGCTTCTTCGCCTCCACCGCCCAGTGTATCCCGTCCGCCGATCCCCACGGCTCCTGCTCATACCCCTCCAGGATGTTCAGCATCTCGAGGAGCAGGAACCCCTGCGAGGGAGGAGCAGTGGTGCAGACCGTCACTCCGTGATACGTGGTCTGAAGCGGCGCGTGCTCCTCCACGCCAAACCGCGCGAAGTCCTCGGCGGAGAGCAGCCCGCCGTGGCCTCGGCAGTAGTCGCAGATCGCATGCGCGAGCCGCCCCCTGTAGAAGGCATCCGCTCCACCGGAGGCCACCTCTCGCAGGGAGCCGCCGAGGTCTGTCTGGACAAGCACATCGCCTTCAGCGGGGGGCAGGCCTCCGGGCAGGAAGACGGCCGCCGAGGACGGGTACTCCGCGAGGATCGGTGCCGACTCCCGGATCCAGCCGGCGACGTGGGGCGCCACGGGCACGCCCTCCTCGGCATACCTGATCGCCGGATCGAGCAGCCGCCCGAGGGAGAACCGGCCCGAGCCCCACAGCGAGAGGGCCTTCTCCATCGCCGCCACGGCACCCGGGACCGAGGCCGAGATCGTGCCCCTGCCCGGTACGCGGGCCAGCCCCTGCCCCCTGAACAGCTCGGCCGTTGCCGCCAGCGGGGCAGGCCCGCCGCCATTCAAGCCCCATACCCTGTCCTGGCGCCGCAGGTAGACGAGCATGAAGGTGTCTCCGCCCAACCCGCTCATCATCGGCTGCGCCACGCCCAGCACCGCGGCAACCGCGACCGCCGCATCCACGGCGTTGCCGCCCGCGGACAGCACCTCGATCCCGGCGGCGCTGGCGAGCGGGTGGCCGGTCGCGACCATCGCGCGCCGCGCGATCACCGCGGAACGTCCCGTGCTCAACGCTTCCCCACCATCCAGGGCGGCCTGCCCGAGAACTCCGCCGAAGGACATCGTCGCCGCACCGGGCAGGCCGGGCACACCGGCTGCCGCGCCGAGCAGACCTGCCTCCCGAAGTAGACCAGCCGCAGCGAGAAGTCGGACCACTCGGAGGGCTCGATCAGCAGCATCAGATCCTGCTCTATCTTGGCCGGATCGTCGTGGGCGGTCAGTCCGAGCCGCCTGCTTATCCTCCGGACGTGGGTGTCCACCACCATCCCGGGCCGGCCGAATGCTCCCAGGATCACGTTTGCGGTCTTACGACCGACGCCGTGAAGCTGCAGCAGCTCCTCCATCGTGTCAGGCACCACGCCGCCGAACTTCTCCTCGAGGGACCTGGCCATCCGCGTTATCGCGCGCGCCTTCTGCCTGAAGAAGCCGGTGGAGTGGATCATGCCCTCGAGCTCGGTGGGGTCTGCCGAGGCGAAGTCGGCCGCCGTCCTGTAGCGGGAGAAGAGCGCCGGAGTCACCCTGTTCACCTGCGCATCGGTGCACTGCGCCGACAGGATCGTAGCGACCAGCAGCTGGAGAGGGCTCCTGTGCTCCAGGGGCAGGCGCACTACGGGATACCGCTCGGCGAGCACGGCCGCGATCTTCCGCGCCCGGGCGCGGACCCCGCGAAGGGTCTCGCCGGTCGGGAAGGCGACTTCAGTTGCGCCGGGTCTTCCACGTTGGCTGGATATCGACATCTGACCCGTGCGGATTCGTCGGGCCGGGTAGCCGCTCCTTCAAACAGGGCACACCGGGCCCGGGAGGTACGCGGCCGCCCGAGCGTGAAGGAGTAGGCCGAGTGTGCGATCGGCATGGGAGCCACCACCGCCGTCTGAGGAGGCAGCACAGTGACGGAAGCCACAGCAGGGCAAGAGAGGCTCTCTCGAATCAGGGCCCGGATGCGATCGGCCGGCGTAGATCTCCTCTGCGTCTCTCCCAGCGACGACCTGCTCTACATCCTCGGCTACTCGCCGCGCGCGGACGAGCGGCCCTGCTTCCTGTTCGCCACGGCCGATGACGCGCTCTTCCTGGTCCCGGAGTTGAACGCCTCGCAGGCCCGGGCACATCTCGACCTGCCGTTCCTCACCTACTCCGACGCCGAGGGCCCCGGTGCGGTGCTGGCGCAGGCCCGCGACCGGGTTGGCGCCCGAGGCCGCGTCTGCGCGGGCGAGACGATGCGCGCCGACTTCCTCTTGCTGCTGCAGGCGCGGTGGCAGGGCAGCGAGTTCGTGCCGGGATCGGAGGTGGTCGCACCCGTCCGCATGATCAAGTGCGCCGCCGAGGTGGACGCGCTGCGCCGGTCGGCGGCCACCGCGGATGTCGCCATGGACGCGGCGTTCGCCGCGTGCCGGCCCGGCGTGACCGAGGAGGCTGTGGCTCGCGCCGTCGCCGAGGCGTTCGCGCTCCAGGGCGTCTCGGAGGCGGGACTCGCGATCGTGGGCGGAGGCCCCAACTCGGCCTATCCCCATCACCACTCGGGGAGCCGCGAGTTGGTGGGCCAAGAGCCGGTCCTCGTCGATCTCATCGGGCGCCTCGACGGATACGCCTCCGACATCACGCGGATGGCCTACCTAGGTGAGCCCTCAGCGCGCTACCGCGAGGTACACACCGTGGTCGAGATGGCTGTACGCGCCGCGATGGACGCCGTGCTCCCGGGCAGGCCCATCGCCGACGTGGATCGCGCCGCGCGCTCGGTCATAGAGGAAGCGGGCTTCGGGGCGCAGTTCACGCACCGCACCGGCCACGGGATCGGCATATCGGGCCACGAGGCGCCTTCGGTGACCCACACCGACGAGAGCCCGCTCCAGGAAGGCATGACGTTCAGCATCGAGCCGGGCATCTACCTGGAGGGCGAGTTCGGAGTCCGCCTGGAGGAGATCGTCGTCGTCACCGCCTCCGGCGCGGAGCGCCTGGGCAACCTACCCAGAGAGGTCCGAGTGCTCCCGGCGTGACCCCTGGCGAGAGGCCTCTCCGCCTGTGGATAGCCGCTGCCTGCCTCCTGCTCGCGGGAGGCACGGCCGCGTCCGGCTCGCCGCCCATCCGGGAGGCCTACTATCCCACCTACGACCAGATCGCCGTACGCCTTCGCCACCTGCAGCAGAGCAGCCCCGAAGTAGTCCACGTCCGTGAGATCGGAAGGAGCGCTGACGGCAGGCCGATCCTCGCGGCCAAGGTATCCGACAACCCGGCGGTCGAGGAAGACGAGCCCTCATGGATCTTTGTCGGCGTGATCCACGGCCGTGAGCCCCTCGGGGTTAGGGTGGCGTACGCGCTGATTGAAGGGCTCGTGAGCGCGCACGGCTCCTCTGGGGAGGTCGCGGCGCTCGTCAACTCCCATCAGGTATGGGTGGTGCCGGTCCAGAACCCCTGGGGGTACGACAGGAACCGGCGGAAGAACGGCGACGCGCCCGGAGTCGACCTCAACCGGAACTACGACTTCAGATGGGAGCGCTGCGAGATCTACCAGGCGGCATGCGTGGATCCGGCCTCCTCCTACTACAGGGGAGGCGCGCCGTTCTCCGAGCCCGAGGCGCGCGCAGTGCGCGACCTGGCGCTGGAGGTGCGGCCCAGGTTCGGGATCGACTTCCACGCCGGGAACCCCTACCCCAACAGCCAGGTGATGCGGCCGTGGTCCTCCGGCCGACCGGAGGATCCCGTTGCCCCTCCGGCCGAGCACGCGCGCCTTCAAGGCGCCTCGCAGAGGATCGCCGGCTGGATCATGGAGGCCAGATCGGCAGGCGGTTTCTGCCAGCCTGGATCGGCGATCTTCGACCCAGCGGTCTGCCGGACGCCCGCGACGGCGCTGCTGGCGCCGATGGGCCAGGCGTCCAACTGGTTCCATGCTTCCTTCGGCACCCAGCACTACGTGGTGGAGATCTCGCAGCGCCTCTACAACGACCGCTTCTTCTACACGGCCGATCTCGCCGACGACGACCCTCGCTCGGTTCGGCAGGCGGAGGAGTACGTGCGGGGGATGACGTGGGCGGTCATGCAGTGGTTGCGCAGCACCCTACCGCCCCACTAGGCCTTCTCGGCCACGTGAAGGACGGCGATCCCGCCGAAGATCGGCCTGTAGCGGACCGTCGCGAACCCGGCCTCGCCGATCGACCGGGCGAGCGCCGCCGCATCCGGCCACCTGCGGATCGAGTCGTGGAGGTACCGGTAGACGTCGCGACGGCCCGAGATCAGGCCACCTAGGCGCGGGACGATGGCCTGCGAGTAGAAGTCGTACGCGGCGCGGATCACCCTGGAGCCGGGGTGGCCGAACTCGAGAACGACCAGGCGGCCGCCCGGCCTCAGGACCCGGAACGCCTCGCGCAGCGCGGTCTCGGGCCTGGCCACGTTGCGCAGCCCGAAGGCGAAGGTCACAGCATCGACCGAGCCGTCGCAGACCGGCAGCGACTCGGCGTCTCCGCAGGCAAGCCCCACGGCGGCAAGGCCCGGCGTACGGCGCCTCGCTTCACCGACCCGCCGCCCGGCCACCTCGAGCATGCCCGCTGCGAAGTCCACGCCCAGCGCCCGGCCGCCCGGTCCGGCGGCGCGGGCCATCGGGATCAGGAGGTCGGCGGTCCCGCAGCAGACGTCCAGCCCGACCCCGCCCGGCCTGAGGCCGGCCTCGCGGACTGCGGCGGCCTTCCAGAGGACGTGCATGCCCCCGCTCAGCAGGTGGTTCAGCAGGTCGTAGGTTCCGGATATGCTGTGGAACGCCTCGCGTACCCAACTCCGCCTCTCCGGCACGAGACCGCCGGGCAGGAGGTGCTCGGCCGTGGGGGCACCCGACGACCCTTGCGCGCCCGCTCGCTCGACGCGACGCCGAACCTCGGACCTCTTGATCTTGCCGGACGGCGTCCTGGGGATCTCGCCGGTCAGGATCAGCCGGCTCGGGAGCTTATAGCCCGCTATCCGCCGTGCGCAGAACCTCCTCAACTCCTCGATGTCCGGCCGCGGCCCGGGACGGGGCCGGACCGCAGCGACCACCCTCTGCCCCCACTCGTCGTCCGAGATCCCAACGACGCACGCCTCCTCCACGAGGGGGTGCTCCAGCAGCACCGCCTCGACCTCGGCAGGGTAGACGTTCTCGCCGCCGGAGACTATCAGGTCTTCGCGCCTGTCGAGGACGTACAGGTAGCCGTCGCCGTCGAGGTAGCCGAGGTCCCCGGTGTGCAGCCATCCGTCGCGTAGGGCCTGTGCGCTCGCCTCGGGGCGGCCCGCGTATCCGAGCATCACTGCCGGGCCGCGGACGAGGATCTCGCCGGCCGATCCGGCCTCGCAATCCCCTCCCCCATCAGGCGCCTCGATGCGGATCTCGAACGGCGGCAGCGGGCGCCCGGCTGACCCGAGCTTGGCTCGGAGCTCGGAGGGCGGCAGGGTGGCGACCTGCGAGGCCGCCTCGGTCAGGCCGTAGGTGCATGCCACCGGGACACCACGCTCGAGGCACTCCTCGATCAGCCCCCTGGGCGCCGGCCCCCCTCCGAGCAAGACGCAGCGCAGCGTATCCGGATAGGGGCGAGGGCCTCGCGCATCCAGCATACGCCGGAGCATCGTGCTCACCACCGAGACGATCGTGATCCCGCCCTGGTCGATCTCGCGGTTCGCGGCTTCTGGATCGAAGGCTTCGTGAACCACCGCCGGGATGCCGTAGATGACGCTGCGCCAGAGGATCGCCAGCCCTCCGACATGATAGAGAGGGAGCGGCGCGAGCCACCGGTCCTCCCTGCTGACCCCCAGGTTCAGCGCGGATCCGATCGCGTTCCACCAGTGGTTGCCGTAGGTCAGCAGCACGCCCTTGGGCCTGCCGGTCGTTGCCGAGGTATGGATCAGGCACTGCGGCGCCTCGAGATCGAACCCGGCCGCTGGAGGGCCCTCGCCCGAGGGGCTCCCCGATCCCGACGGCGCCCGCGCGAGGCGTAGTCCCTCCACGCCGGCGGCAGCGGTCGCCGCCGCATCGGCGAAAGCCCCGTCGTGAAGGAGGAGCTCGGCGCGGGAGTCACGCAGCCGCCAGGCGAGCTCGCCCACCGCAAGGCGGCCGTTCATGGGCACCATCAGGGCGCCCAGTCGGGTGAGCGCGTGCATCGTCGCGGTGAATGCGATCCCCCTGCGCAGGAGGAGCGCGACCCTTGATCCTGGGCCGGCGCCCAGCGATGCTAGCTCCCGGGCGGCACCACTTGCCAGGAGGTCCAGGTCGCCGAAGGTGAGACGGTCCGCCCCACAGAGAAGCGCGAGGCCGTCGGGATTGGCGGCAGCGCGCTGCGAGAGCCAGTCCGGCCCTTGGGGCGACCCGCCCGCGCCCAGGACCCACTCCGGCAGCCCGGCGATGCGAGTGGAGGGCTCCTGGCCGCCTTTCACCGGTGCGTCCCTGCCAGGAGGGCCGCCGCCAGGAGTGCGCCGTAGACGAGCAGCAGGAGCGCGGTCCGCTTCAGCGCCCGGATGAGCGCCGGCGCCTGGTCCTCACGCAGCACCGTGCGGGCAAGCCCGGCCATCATCGGCAGCGTGATCCACGGCAGCCAGAACAGCGGCCCCAGCAGGCCGGCAGCGCGCATCGCCGCCGGTGCGACCACGGCCGCGGCGAGGCAGCCGAGGTACTGCATGCGCGTCGCCACGCGTCCGAGCCGCACGGCCAGGGTCCGCTTGCCCGCTACCCTGTCGGTATCGATGTCTCGCAGGTTGTTGAGTAGGAGTATGGCGGTGGACAGCGCTCCCACCGGCACGGAAGCCGCCAGGGCGACGGCCCGCACCGCCCCGGTCTGCACGTAGTCGCTCCCGACCACGGCGACCACCCCGAAGAACAGGAATACGAAGAGCTCGCCAAGACCCTTGTATCCGAGCGGCCACGGCCCGGAAGTGTACCCCACCGCCGCGGCCAGGGAGAGGGCACCGGCCAGGAGCAGCGGCCAGCCCCTCAGGAAGACGAGATAGAGCCCGCATGCCGCTGCGAGCGCAAGGCACGAGTAGGCGCCGGCAAGCACCTGGCGCGGCGTCAGCAGCCCGCTCTGCGCGGCGCGCCGCGGCCCGCGCCTCTCCGCGGTGTCGGCCCCGCGCACGAAGTCGGCGGCATCGTTGTGAAGGTTCGTGCCGATCTGGATGAGGATTGCGGCCGCCAGCGCCGCCAGGGCCGGCAGGAGCAGGAAGACTCCGTCGCCGGCCGCCGCCGCCGTCCCGACCAGGACGGGTGCCACCGCCGCGGGCAGCGTGGGAATGCGCGCCGCCATCAGCCAGGCGGCCCGCCGCGACACGCTGTGGGAAGCCGGCATCGGGGCTACGGGTACCGGGTGAACTTCTTGAAGTCGGGCTTTCGCTTCTGGAGGTAGGCGTTGCGACCTTCCTGCGCCTCCTCGGTGTGGTAGTACAGCAGGGTGGCGTCGCCGCCCAGCTGTACCAAGCCGGCCAGCCCGTCGGTGTCGGCGTTGAACGCGGCCTTCAGCAGGCGCAGCGCCATCGGGCTCTTGTCCAGGAGCTCCCTGGCCCACCGGACCGCCTCCTCCTCCAGGCGGTCAAGCGGCACGACCGCGTTGACCAGCCCCATCTCCAGCGCCTCCGCGGCCGAGTACTGGCGGCAGAGATACCAGATCTCGCGCGCCTTCTTGTGGCCCACGATCCGCGCCAGGTACGTGGAGCCGTAGCCCGCGTCGAAGCTGCCCACCTTCGGGCCGGTCTGGCCGAACACCGCGTTGTCGGCGGCGATCGTGAGGTCGCAGACGGTCGCGAGCACGTTGCCGCCTCCTATCGCGTATCCGGCCACCACCGCGATCACCGGCTTGGGCAGGGTGCGGATCTGGCGCTGGAGGTCCAGCACGTTCAGCCGCGGTATCCTGTCCTTGCCGACATAGCCGGCGCCGCCGCGGACGCGCTGGTCGCCGCCCGAGCAGAACGCCTTGTCCCCGGCCCCCGTGAAGAGAACCACCCCTATCGACGCGTCGTCGCGGGCGTGGGCGAAGGCATCGATCAGCTCGATCACGGTCTCGGGCCGGAAGGCGTTTCGGACCTCGGGCCGGTTGATCGTGATCTTGGCTATTCCCTCGGCGCGCTGGTAGATGATGTCGGTGTACTTCTTCGCCTGCTTCCACTTGATTGGCATCAACGGTTCACCTCTCTGAGGAATTCGAGTACGAGCCCGCGGAACGACTCCGGCTGCTCCAGGTGCACCGCGTGCCCTGCACCGGGCACAACGGCGAGCCTGGAGCGCGGTATCAGGCCGCAGACCTCTCGTCCCATCCGGCAGTACCCGGGGTCGAGCTCCCCGGCGATGAAGAGTGTCGGCGCCTGCACCGTGGGGAGATGGTCGTGCAGCGGCGGCTGGCTTCCCTGGCCCAGGCCGCGCAGGCTGCCGGCCAGGCCCTTTGCGCTGTTGCCGAGGCGCTGGTCCCGCAGCGTCGCCCTCGCCTCCGCCGAGAGGCCGGACTGGCTGGAGAAGAGGGGCAGGCGCTCCCACCTGGCGATGAACGCCTCCACGCCCTCCTGCTCTATCTCGCTCGCCAGCTGGGCGTCGCTGTCGGCCCGCGCCCGGCGAGCCTCCCCGTCCGGCAGGCCCGGTGAGGCGCTCTCGACTACCAGCGCCGACAGCCGCTCCGGGGCGACGATCGCGACGGAGAGGGCCACGCGGCCTCCCATCGAGTAGCCGAGCAGCGCGGCCTTTCCGACTCCAAGCAGGTCGAGCACGGCGATGAGGTCCTCGGACGCAAACCCTATGCCGTACCGAGCAGGGTCGTCCGGCGAGTCGGAGAGGCCGTGGCCGAGGCTGTCGATCGCGATGACCCGGTGGGAGCGGGCGAACTCGTCGATGTGCGGAGCCCAGGTCGCGGTGCTGCCCGTGAAGCCGTGCAGCAGGACCAGCGGCGACCCCTCCCCTGCGCTCTCGACGTTCAGGTGCACGCCGTTGACCTCTACCCGCGCCATCGGACTCCGATCCCGCCTCCCCGGCGCCGCCTACCCGCGGCCCTTTCCGCGCGCGGCCCGGGGCGCTTCGGTGCCCAGGGCGCGCTCCACGGCTCCCCAGATCTCGTGGTGGAGTTCGACGTTTCGCCCCCGATCGGTCCTCACCTCGACGATCGACAGCAATGCCGCGCTCGATCCCGGCCCGGAACTCGGCCCAAGACGCGGCGCGCTCGAACCTCGCCCCGTAGAGCTTCGCCGCCGCTGCGAACTCGAGTCCGTGCGGTGTCCCAAACAGGGCCTCGAAGTGCTCCGGATAGCCGGCCTGGGGTAGGAACGAGAAGATGCCGCCGCCGTCGTTGTTGATCAGCACGATGGTCGCGCTGAGGTCGTGGAGCTTCGCGGCAAGCAGCCCGTTCATGTCGTGGTAGAAGGAGAGGTCGCCGAGCACCAGCACCACGGGCGGGGCCGGCCCGGCCCCGGCCGCCCCCATGGCGGCAACACCCAAGGCGCTGGAGGTCAGCCCGTCTATGCCGCTGGCGCCGCGGTTGCCCATGAAGCGGATCCGCTCGGAAGTGCTCGCGAAGAAGGTGTCCAGGTCGCGCACCGGCATGCTGTTGCCCACGTAGAGGACCGCCTGATCAGGCAGCAACCGCGAGAGCTCGGCGAAGACCTTGCCCTCGAACATCTCGTCGAGCGATGCCAGACGGTCGTCGACGGCCCTGCGGGCCAGCGCGCCGAGCCTCCGCCACGTGCGAAGCCACCTGCGCGGCGCTCCCGCGGAGCGCCTCTTGGCCGGCCCCTCCCTGTCGGAGTCGGAGAGCCGGGCAGCCACCTGCCTGCACAGCTCCGCCGGCGATGCGCCGATGAACTGCGACGCCAGGCGGGAGGGATCGCGGTACCCGCCTCCCTCGTCGACCACGACCGTGGGAACCGTGGCGGCATGGGTCGCCAGGTACTGCACCAGGGGCCTCGACGCGGGCATCGCACCGAAGCGGATCACGAGATCGGGTGCCAGCGCCTTGGCCGCCCTGCCGACCCGCAGGAGCGGGTCGTAGGCATCTATCACAACCCCGCGGTCGTGAGGGCCGCAGCGTACCTGCGAGAGGGGGTCTGCCAGCACGGGGATCCCTAGGAGCGCCGCCAGCCTGCACACGGCTTCGGGCAGCTCCGGGTCGTCGCCGGGCCCGCAGGCGATCAGGCAGCGGTCCGCGCCGGAGAGCTGCTGGGCCAGTGCCGCGACGGTAGGGCCTTCGGCCACCTTCCGGGCGCCGCCCGAGCTCCAGTAGGGCCGCCCGCCTCCCCGACCGTCCCAGGCATCCGGCGCGCGCAGTCCTTCCGGTGGGATCTGTTCGGGCACGAACACAGGCACCAGCGGCTCTCGCATCGGCACGTTGAGGTGTACCGGGCCGGCGGGCGCCTCGACCGAGATCGCCGCCGCCTGGCAGGCGACCGCCCGGGCGTAGCGCAGCACCGGCTCCGTCGCCTCGGGGAGTGCCAGGTCCACGAACCACTTCGCGTGGCCGCCGAAGAGCCTTATCTGGTCGATCGTCTGCGGCGCCCCGCACTCCCGAAGCTCGTGCGGCCTGTCCGCGGTGAGCACGACCAGCGGGACCCTCGCGTGGTGCGCTTCCACCACGGCGGGGAGGAAGTTCGCTGCCGCGGTGCCGGAGGTCGAGAGCACGGCGACCGGGCGGCGTGACGCCCGGGCGGCGCCGAGCGCGAAGAAGCCGGCGCAGCGCTCATCGATCAGCGTCCACACCCTGAGGCCCGGATGGCGCGCGGCGGCGATCGCCACCGGGGTCGAGCGCGACCCGGGACAGAGACAGAGATCCCCCACGCCGGAGCGCACCAGCTCGTCCACCAGCGCACCGACGTAGGCGTACATCGCGTTCTCGGCCGTCGTCACAACCGCCGCCCCCTCACCCCGTCGGCGCGCCGCCGGGGATCTCACTTCCCTGCCGTTCTCTCTTGACCGGCGAGGCCGATCGCGGCCAGCATCGCCCGCAGCTTGAGGGCGGACTCCTCGTACTCGTCCTCCGGTTCGGAGTCCGCCATTATCCCGCAGCCCGCGTAGAGCAGCGCCTCGCCGGGCCCTGCCAGGGCGCAGCGCAGGGCGACGGCGAACTCGCCGTCTCCGTTCAGGTCCACCCACCCGAGCGGCCCGGCATACCATCCCCGCGGCACCGACTCGTGGCGGTCGATCCACTCCAGTGCGGCCGCGACCGGCACCCCGCCGACGGCAGGGGTCGGGTGTAGGGCACCGGCCAGGTCTACTGCCGTCAGGCTCCCACGCAGCGTCCCTGCGATCGGCGTGTGCAGGTGCTGAACGTTTGCCGTCCTGAGGAGAACCGGCTCGCCGCCGACGGAGACGGAGTCGCAGCTCCCCATCAGCGCGCGGCGTACCTCCTCCACCACCAGGGCATGCTCGAGCCGATCCTTGGGGTTGGAGAGCAGCAGCTCCCCAAGCCTGCGGTCCTCCTCCGGGGTGCTTCCCCTCGGGGCGCTTCCGGCCAGCGCGTCGGCGCTCACCCTGCCCCGGCGCAGACGGACGAGCCGCTCAGGCGTGGCGCCGAGGAAACACGCCTCCCCCCTGCTCACCGCGTAGAGGGTGCATCCGGGATGGACCGCCGCCAGCCTGCCCAGCATCTCGGCCGCGGCCGGAATCGCTCCCTGGACCCTCAGCGCGCGCGCCAGGACGACCTTCTCCAGCTCGCCGTCTGCCACGGCCCGGGCCGCCGAGGCCACGGCCTCCATCCAGGCGCTGGCTGTGGGCAACTCCTCCACCGCGCAGGCGAAAGGGGACCGATGGCGCCTGCCGACTCCCTGGGAGTCCCTCCTGGGACCCTGGGGATCCTCCGCGGCAGCTCCTCCCACGAGGTCCATGCAACTCCTGACCCACGCGTTCGCGCCGGAAGGGGTGGTCAGGTCGAAGCCGCCGCGCATCGCGCGCCCCTGCTCATCCACGAGCACGGAGAGCGTCAGGAGGCTCGAGTCGCCGGCGCAGGCCACCGCGATGTCCGGCAGCACCATGGAGGCCGTGCCGAACTGGCGCCAGCTTGCGGCCGCCGGCGACTCGCCCGGGGCGAGGTCGGGAGCGAAGGCGAAGCCGCCGAAGAGCACCGGGCCGGTGCCCCAGCCCTCCGGCGCTCCTCCCACGGACTCCTCCGCGAGTGCCCGCCACGCCAGGCTCGCCTGCTCGAACCTCGGCGGGCCGGCCGCCTGCGGTGACCACGCCCTGCCTCCCGCCACCAGGCTGAACGGCTCCCGCGGCTGATACCATAGCGCCGCCTCGCCGAGCGCCGAGCGCAGCCGCTCGAACAAGAAGACCGGATCGGCCGCTGGCACCGGCAGGCACACCCACGCCAGCACGGGCCGCCCCAACCCCCGTGCCCTGCCCGCGGCCTCCAGCGCCCGCTCTCTCAGCCGGGCGCCGGCCGCTAGGGCGGGGTCGCCGTCGCCCCTTGCTCCGGCCCCGATGCTGCGGAGGAGCAGGGCGCGCACCGGCGGCAGCAGGGGCATCAGCTCTCCACCGGCCGCGAGCCGCTGGGTCAGGATCTCGTTCACGGCACCGATCCATGCGGTTGCCGCGGTCTCGGTGTCCTGCGCCGGGATGGCGCCCTCGGCCACGGCTCGATCCAGGTGACGCTTGATCAGGGCCGCGAACCTGCGGTGGATTGCCAGTCTGCCCTCCTCGAACTCCGGCCCCAGCGCCGCCGCCTCGATCAGGAGGATCCTCGCCAGGCTTCGCTGCGAGGAGACGGCCCCGAGCACCACCGCCAGGGCGGCCTCTACCTTAGCGAGCCCCCCCCTCTCCTGCGCGATGGCGCCCTCGACACCCGCCTCGACCATGTCTGAGAGGCTCCGGAGGAGCTCGAGGAAGATCCCCTGCTTGCTCGGGAAGTAGTGGTAGAAGGCGCCCTTGGAGCTGCCCGACGCCGCGACTATGTCGGCGACGGTGGCGCCGTGGTAGCCGAGCCTCGCAAAGACCTCCAGCGCCGCCTCGAGCAGGCGGTCGCGGGTGGCTGTCTCAGGGCTGCTGCGTCGGGTCATAGGCGGCGGTAGTCAACAGACCGACGCGTCGGTCTAGTCGCAGGGTATCGCTGGGATGGGCCGGTGTCAACGGCGGGGCGGAAAAAGAAGGCGTGCGGCCGCCTGGTAGCCAACAGATACCCAATCCAACACGATCCACCGCGGAGGCGCGTCGTGCCCGACAACCAGGAGCGTGAGCGTGCGCTCGCCGTCTACGCGTCCGAGATCCGTTCCTATCACACCTTCTTCTGGCTGGCCTTCCTGGCGGCGGGGATCCTCCACCTTCTCGTGCTGATGCCCTTCCTGCAGGCAAGGGCGTCTCTGCCCCGGGTCGAGGTCGCTCTGGAGCGCGCGGTCCATGAAGAGGCGGCGATCGTGTCGGCCCAGAGGGCCCTGGCGGCGACCTCGGGTGCTCTCGTGCGGTTCCGTAGGCAGTTTGAATCGGGCCCCCTCGAGCTGCACGCCGCGATCGCCGAGATAGTGGAGAGGGGTGGGGAGGCCGCGGTCGTCGAGGAGGCGGTCCGCCGCCGGATAGGGGTCCACTCCGAGGCGCTGACGCTCGCGCTGGACTCCGCGCTGGAGCCGCTGGCCCAGGCGAGGACCCACCTGCCCATGGTGGAAGGGGCGCTGCGCACCGCGAGGAACGGAGTCGCCCGCAGCGTGCTCGAGCTGAACCCCGCGCTGAGAAGCGCCTTCGCGGCCGACCCGGAGTCCTGGCAGCGGTGGCAGGCACCGGGCGCATCGTATGGCCTCGCCTCCCCCGATCTGGAGAAGGTCGCAAGGGGAATCGAGGAAGGGCTGCGCGGCCTGAAGCTCCAGCTGGCGGCGGCCGGGGCGGACGCTCGGGATCGGCTCCGCGCCGCCAGGGAGCGGGTCGAACGGGTAGGAGCGGGCGAGGCCGCCATGAAGGCGCGACTGGACGCCGTGACGGCCCAGCTTGACTGGCTGCCGGCGCAGCCTGCGGAGGTAGCGCGCTTCTTCCCGGTGGTGCTGGGCGGCCTCGCCCTGACGGTGCTGCTGCGCCTCCGGAGGCTGCTCGATATGAGGCGCGCCATAGGCGTCTCCGAGGCGAATCCCGCCGCATCGTCCTGGCTGGTGGGCACCCCCTCCCACGCCGGGGGATGGTGGGCGCTGGCGCTCGCGTTGCTGCCGCTGGTCGGCGCGATACACGCGTCGGTGATGGTGATGGCGGACCCCGGTGTGTTCACGACGCCGCTGGGGGATCAGGACCTCTCGCTCATGGTCGGCTTCGGCGCGACGTACGCCGTGCTGATCGCGGCGTCAATTGCGCAGATCCCGTCGGCGACGCGGGGCCTGGTCACAGGACAGCGAAGCGCTAGCCGGCGATGACCTCGAGCATGGCCGGGTGAAGCAGCGTGTTCGTGGCGAGAATATCGCCCCCGAGATCGCGGATCGGCCTGCCCTCCAGATCCGTGACCGTCCCACCCGCCTCCTCGACCAGGAGAATCCCGGCCGCGACGTCCCACGGGCTGAGCGCCGCCTCCCAGAAGGCGTCCAGACGGCCGGCGGCCACGTAGGCAAGGTGAACGGCGGCCGCGCCCATGACACGAACCTCCAGCGATCGGAGCATCGCCCGGGGAATCGTCCGCACCAGCCGGGGCCGGTCGGGCTCCCGCGGGAGGCCTGTCGCCAGCAGGGCCTGCCCGATCTCGCCGGTCCCGGAGACCGCAAGCCGCACCGGCGCAGCCCGACCGTGCAGCAGGTGGGCGCCGCGCCCGCGCTCGGCCACGAAGCACTCGCCGGTGGGTGGAACCGTCACGACGCCGCAGGTAACCCGGCCCGCCTCTTCGAGTGCGATAGAGACCGCGAACCACGGGATCCCGTGGGCGAAGTTGGCTGTACCGTCGATGGGGTCGACTATCCACCTGGCGGACGGGCCGTGGGCCGGGGCGGTCCCCAGGGCCGTCTCCTCTTCGCCCAAGACCGCGTGATCGGGAAAGCGCGCGCGGATCCTGCGGCCCACCAGCTCCTCCACCTCGTGATCCGCGCGCGTAACGAGCTCGGTGGGGCTCTTGTAGCGCACGCCCTTCCCGGCCGGCGGCTCCGAGAGCATCCGCATCGCGAGATCGGAGGCCTCCAGCGCGACCTCTACCGCGAACCCCGCCGTCTCTGTGAGCCCTACCCTCGGCACTAGCTCCACTTCAGGCCACCATCGGGCGGTCGGTCGGGGCCGGCGCAGGAGGAGTACGCCTCCCCCACCACGCCACCACGAGGGCGCCCAGCCCGAAGGCGAGCACGAGCATCCGCAGAGCGTAGCCCACGACCGGCAGGTTCGTGGCGATCGCGATGAACCCTGCTCCGATCGCCGCCTCCGAGTACCGTGAGCGCAGGCTGGGGAAGAGGAGCTGTCCGATCGCGAGCGCCGCGGCCACGTGCGCCAGGAAGACGGCCAGCGTGCCGCCGAGCACGACCACTATCGCCAGCGGGATCCCGACCAGGGTCAGTGTGAGCATCATCGTCAGGACCGGGATCAGGAAGGCGAGCGCGAGGCCGATCACCAGGGAGGCCCAGGGCCGGCCGCGGAGCGCCCCCGCGCTCGCCAGCGCGGGACCGGGCACCACGGCGACCAGCACGAGGGCCAGGACCAGCAGCCAGAAGAAGTCGAGGATGCCGAGCACTACGCGAACCCCCCTTAGCGCCTGCGCGGCCGAGGGCCTGGGCACGGCGTAGGGACGCTCGACGACCCTTCCCACTACGGTGGCGCCCGGGGACATCGTAACGGGACGGTCGCTGCTGTAGGTGAGGCTGCCCCGCACGACCGCCGTGGGAAGAAGGACGACCTCGCCCCCGCGCACGACCACGTTCCCCCCGACGGTGCCCGAAATCTCGGTCCGCCCGCCGGCCAGGTGCGCGTTGCGCCCGACCTCTCCCCTCAGGGACACCGTACCGGCGGCGACCGCGACGTCGCGGGCGATGCGAGAGCCCCTCTCGAACTCCACGGTACCGCCGGCAACCGTCGCATCCCTCCCGACTGCCCCCTCGACGACGAGGGTGCCCGCAATCACCCGCAGGCTCGCCCCAACCGCGCCCAACACCTCCGCGGTCCCGGCGGCTACGAGGGCGTCGCCGTCCACGCTGCCGCGCAGCCGGAGGCTGCCGCCCAGCGAGATCAGGTCGCCCCGCACACGGCCCTCCACGGTCGTGCGGCTGGAGGCGACGTAGAGATCGTCGTTCACGACCTCGTCCGGGCCGACTCGGACTGCCTGGCCCGCGCGCGTCTCCACCGCCAGGGCAGGCGCCGCCCCCAGCAGCACTGTCACCGCCACGGTCGCTACCAGCACGACCCTGACCAAAGCGCCCGCCTTCGACGACACGGCAGCACCTCCCAGAGCGACTATACCAACGATATCATCTTCAAGGTCGAAGGAGACGGGCCGGGCCGTAAGAAACTCATAATACCTAGGGTCATGAGCGACGACGCCCCTGATGCACTCAGGACGCGGCTGTTGCTCCTCAACCGGGGGGCCGTCGACTGGGCGGCCGCGGAGGAGGGCGACCCGCCGCTCTCGGAGGAGGGCCTAGCGGAGGCCGAGATGGCCGCGGCGGCACTCCTCGGGTTCGATGCGGTCTTCTCGAGACCCATGCGCGCCGCCGTCGAGACAGCGGAGGCGGTCGCCGCCGCCCGCGCGCTTCCCGTGACGCCGCGGGAGGGGCTCGCCGAGATCGCGGCCGCCTCGCCGCCCTGCGGCGAGGCCGACTACTGTGCCTGGGTGGACCGGCTGTTCGACTCCTACGGCTCCTCCCCCGACGGCGAGTCCCTGGCCGACGGCGCGGCACGCCTGGCAAGGGAGCTTCGCGCGATCGGCGATATGCGATGCGGGCGCGCGTCGCTGGTGGTGAGCCACCCTCTCATCCTGCTGGCGTTCTGCGCGGAGGCCGCGGGTAGGTCGCTCGCCAGGGATCTGGTCGACGCCCTCCCCGACCTCGCCGCCGCCGCGGTCGATTACGTGGAGGGGCGCTTCTACTTGGTGGAGGAGTTCCCGGTCAGGCGGTAACCCCGCCGCCGCGCGGGGCCGCCCCTGACGGCGGGCGAGCTGCGACGAGGAGATAGGGCGCGGCGTTCGAATCTAGATTGCGAGATGCGCAGCGAAGAAGGGAGCGTGGATAGGTGAAGAGGCGTGAACGGGTGTTCGCCGCGATTGACGGCCAGCCCGTGGACAGACCGCCGGTGGCGCTGTGGCGGCACTTCCCCGATCAGGATCAGAAGGCCGATGCTCTCGCCCAGGCCCACGCGGCGTTCCAGGGCTCGTACGAGTGGGACTTCGTGAAGGTGACGCCCGCCAGCGGCTTCTACGGAGACGATTGGGGCCTGCGCTCCACCTACAGGCCCAACCGCGAGGGGACGCGGCACTACACCGACAGGCCCGTCAAGAAGGAGACGGACTGGCCGAGGCTCAAACGCCTCGACGTCAGCTCCGGCGTCCATGGGCGCGAGATCAAGACGGTGCGCGAGGTCCGGAGGCTGCTGCCCGATGAGATCGTCCTGGCGACGGTCTTCAGCCCGCTCTCGGTGGCCCGCACGCTCTCCGGGGAGACCGCCCTGCTGCGCTACCTGCGCGATTCGGTGGATGAGATGCACGAAGGCCTCGAGATCGTCACCGACGCGGTATCGCAGTTCGCCGTGGAGTGCCTCGCGGCGGGCGCAGACGGCCTGTTCTTCGCCACGCAGTGCGCGACGACCGGCTACATGACGGTCGAGGAGTACGAGGAGTTCGGCAGGCCCTACGACCTCCGGGTCCTGGACGCGGCCCGCTCCGCCGAGATCGTGGTGCTTCACATCCACGGCGAGCGGATCATGTTCGAGCAGTTGATCGACTACCCGGTCCATGTCGTGAACTGGCACGACCGCCGCACGCCCCCGACCCTCAAGGAGGCACGCGAGCAGTACTCGGGCGCGCTTGCGGGCGGGGTGGACGCGATGGACACGATAGGAAAGGCGGCGCCGGAGAAGGCGGCAGAGGAGGTCAGGGACGCGATCTCCCAGGTCGGTGGGAAGAAGCTGCTGGTCACGGCGGGCTGCGTGATCCCGATCGACGCCCAGGAGGAGACGCTGAGGGCGGTCAGGCAGGCGGTCGAGGGGTAGCGGTCATCACCCGCAGGAACGCTTCGACGACCCGCGGGTCGAACTGGCTGCCCGACTTCTCGCGGATGTACGCCAGCGCCTTCGCCTCGGGCCAGGCCTCACGGTAGGGGCGGCTCGAGGTGAGCGCTTCCCAGACATCCACGACCGCGAAGATCCTGGCCGCCAGGGGAATCTGCTCGCCCGACAGGCCGCGCGGATAGCCGGATCCGTCCCACCTCTCGTGGTGGCAGTAGGGTATGTCGAGAGCGGGACGCAGGTACGGAATCGCCGAGAGCATCTCGAAGGCCACCGTGGGGTGGCGCCGCACCTCGACCCACTCCTCCTCGGTCAGGGGCCCGGGCTTGAGCAGGACGGCTTCCGGGACCGCGATCTCGCCTATGTCGTGAAGCATCGCCCCCCGGCGGATCTGCTCCAGGTCTACCTCGCGGACACCAAGCTCCTGGGCCAGCCGCAGGGTGACCTCGGAGATCCTCTCCGTGCGGCCCTCGGTCTCGTCGTTCCGCAGGTCGAGGGCACGGGCCCACCCCTCTAGCGTCGAATCGTAGGCGAGGATCACCTCGGCCCTGGAGCGCTGCAGCTCCTCGAACATGGCCGCGCTGTCCAGCGCGATGGCCGCCTGGGCCGCCAGGCTCTCCTGGAACCCCTTCCAGTCGGGGTCCCGGTCCAGCGGCTTCCGGTGCATGAGCTCCAGCACGCCCGTCACGCGCCCCTTGGCGATGAGAGGAACCGCCAGGAGGTCTGCGAACCCCTCGGCCGAGAGGTACGCCAGGAGGGGGTCTGCTTGCTCCTTCTCAAGATGCCGTACGTGCACTACACGCCTCTCCGTGGCGGCCTGTGAGGCGTGGCTGTGACGTGAGGCGCGGGCCGCGCGCCTCAACTCGCTCTCCGGTAAACCCCTGGCGGCGGCGAACTCCAGGGAGCGCGTGTGCGCGTTGAACAGGCGCACCGCCGCGGCATCCACGTCGAGCTGCGAGCAGGCCTCAGCAAGGAGCACCGTGAGCGTCGTACGGAGGTCGAGACTGGAGGTGATGGCCCTGTCGATCTCGTGGAGGGAGCGCAGCCTCACCATGCGCTCCTGCGCCCGGCGGTAGGCCCGGGCGTTCTCCACTGCAAGCCGGAGCGGTGGGGTCATCCGCCTGAGGGCCGCCAGACGCTCGTCGGTGACGACGTCCGCGTCGCGGCTCGCCAGGACGAAGGAGGCCGCGAACTCCGCCTCTGATGGGCCGGGGGCGAGGGGCTGGCTCAGGGGTAGCGTGATCCATGACCTGATGCCCTCGCGTCGGGCGAACTCGGGAAGATCCGGCTGGCCCGCGCTACCGCTCAGCGTGCGCGGGGTCCGGAGCCACTCTCCCCGGTCCCTGCCGAGGCCCTGCAGTTCGACATGAAGGGATCCTGCGAAGCCGCGCGCCGCGCACAGCCTGACCCCGTCCCCGTCCAGTAGGAAGGCGGCCCCATACTCGGTCTTGGCGAACGACATCATCTCGCGAAGAATGACCTCTATGCGCTCGTCCAGGTCGCGCGTGCGCAGCACCGCGCCGGTCACCTTGACCGCGGCCGCCAGCTCCTCGGCCCTTCGCTCCGACTCGTCCAGGAGCCGGGCCTTTGCTATCGCCAGCGATATCTGGCGGGCGGCCTGCTCGCCGCGCGCCATCTCCTCCTCGGTGAACCGGTGGGGCGCATCGAAGGTGATAGTCGCCACCCCCAGCTTGTAGTGCCCTGAGATGAGGGGCAGGCCCAGGACCGACCTGCACGGGTAGGACGCGGCGATGCGCCGGCTGACG
This sequence comes from Armatimonadota bacterium, assembly GCA_037446215.1. Lineage (GTDB taxonomy): Bacteria > Sysuimicrobiota > Sysuimicrobiia > Sysuimicrobiales > Humicultoraceae > VGFA01. The sequence continues at coordinate 9,919 of JBBIJB010000010.1, read as the reverse complement.
AGAGGGCTGTTCTGGTAGTCCTCCACCGGAAGGGCTCGGCCCGCCGACAGGACTGCGCCTGTGATCGTCGGCTCTCCGGGCTCAGCAAGCACCGTCCCGGGGTATGCCCCACTCACCGTGCCTGCTGCCGCCCCCGGCATCGGCACCCGGCGCTCCTCGTCCCAGGCGTTGATGAAGCAGCCGTCCGCCCCAAATAGCTCCATCAACCGCTCGGCCAGCGTCTGCAACATCGAATCGACATCCCACGACTCCAGGGAGGCCCGGGTGATCTCGTTGAGCGTCGAGAGGAAGCGCTCGCGCTCAGCCAGTGCCTCCGAGGCGCGCTTCCGGGCGGTGATATCCTCGACGCTCCCCTCGTAGTAGAGGACCTCTCCCGAGGCGCCCTTCACCGCCCTGGTATTGAGCGAGGCCCAGATCTCCTCGCCGTCTCTCCTCAGCAGCCGGATCTCGGCGTCCCGGACGACGCCTGCCTCCACGGCGCTCGAGAGAAGCGTGTCCCGGTCTTCGGGATGCTCGTAGAATTCCCGAATGCTCACCTCCAGCAGGGAGGCGCGGTCCGGATAGCCCAGCAGCTCGACCAGCGCGTCGTTCACGTCCAGGAACCTGCCCTCGGGCGTGGAGCGATAGAGCCCGATGGGGACGCCCTCGAAGAGGCTCTTGTAGCGGCCTTCCGCCTCAGTGAGCGCGCGCCTCGTCTTGCGCCTCTCCAGCGCCATGGAGACGGCCTGTCCCAGCCGGCCCAGGCGGTCCTTGATCAGGTAGTCCGAGGCGCCCTCCTGCATGGCGCGGACCGCTACTTCCTCGCCGATGGTGCCGGAGACCAGGATGAAGGGCACGTCGAGGCCGCGCTCGTTCAGGAGCCGCAGCGCCCGAAGCCCGCTGAAGCCGGGGAGGTTGTAGTCGGCCAGGATGACGTCGATCTTCGGGTCGAGGGCGTCCACGAACTCCGCCTCTGTCTCGACGCGTGTCCAGTCAGGGACAAACCCGCCCTGCCTGAGCTCATCGAGCATCAGCTCGGCGTCTGCCGGCCCGTCATCGAGGATCATCACGCGAAGCGGTAGGGTCACGATGCGTCCTCCCGACCCTGCTCGGGCGTGGCGGTGCCCTCATGCTCGTCTGCGCGATGCAGTCGCTTGAACGCAGCGAAGCGCTTGTGGGCGTCGTCCCTGAGCACGATGGCCGTGAACCTATCCATGGCCTGCAGGGGCACTCGGGGGTCGTGCGCCACGGAGTAGGCAGACGCATCGGGATCGGCGTTCGCCCCAACAAGCTGCCGGCTCCGGTCACGCCGTTCGGTCGCCTGCTCTCCAATTGTCTCGTCCATCTCGTTGGGAGCCACGACCACCCGGCCTACCGCATCGCGAAACGCAGGCGGAGGCCAGGGAGGCCAGTCTTCACGGTCAGCTGCCCCGCCCTCCTTCCCTGCGGGCTGTCTGAGGTGGCTGCGCTGCTGTCCTTGACCTTATATTCTACCAGATCCTGGATGGGCAATACGGGTGTTGCCGCCGAGGCAGGGGCCCCTGCGCCACCCACAGGAAAGACGCGCCCGGGGATAGAACAAGGCCCAACACACACGCGGGTTGAGCAGATTGACGGCTCGTCAGTGCGCTGCCTGAGGGGGGATACAGGTTGAACAGACGCACAGGACGTGCTCTTGCGATCTCCGTGCTCGCGCTCGCCCTTGCCGCCGCGGCCCTGGGACCGGCCACGGCCGGCCCGGCGGTTCGACTGTCGATCGCCACCGGGGGAACCGGTGGCGTCTACTTTCCGATGGGAGGCGGGCTCGCCTCCATGATCTCCAGGTACATAGGGGGCGTGACGGCCACCGCAGAGGTCACCCCGGCCTCCGTGGACAACATGCGGCTGATCCAGGCGAAGCGCGCAGACGTTGCGTTCACGCTCGCCGACACCGCCAGCGACGCCTTCAGGGGCGAGGACACCTTCCGGGGCTCACCGATACCCATACGGACCCTCACGCCGCTCTACAACAACTTCAACCACCTCGCCACGATAGAGGGAACGGGCATCGCCACCCTCGCCGACCTGCGCGGCAAGCGGGTCTCCGTCGGCGCGCCGGGCAGCGGCACCGAGATAACCGCGCTTCGGATCCTCGAGGCGGCCGGAATCCACCCCGACCGCGACATCCGACGCGAGCGCCTGGGCGTGGCGCCATCGGTGGACGCGATCAAGGACAAGAAGATAGACGCGCTGTTCTGGAGCGGCGGGCTCCCCACCGCGGGCATCATGGATCTGGCCGCCTCCCCGGGCGTGAGGATACGCATGGTCCCGATGGACGGCGTGATCCCGGCGCTGCAGCGCAAGTACGGCAACCTCTACTTCCGCTCGGTGATCCTCAAGGAGTTCTATCCCGGCATGCCGGCCGACGCGCCCACGGTCGGCGTGGCCAACCTCCTTGTGGTCCACCAGGAGTTCGACGCCGAGCTCGCCTACCAGATCACGAAGCTGATCTACGAGAGGCGCGCGGAGCTGGCGCAGGTCCACAAGGAGGCCGCCAACATCACGACGATAGGCGTGGCCGGGCGGTCGCCGGTACCGTTCCATCCGGGCGCGATCCGCTTCTTCAAGGAGCGGGGCATCGAGGGGTTCTAGGTCGAGGGGGCTCGCACCGAGGGTCGCCGCCACAGCGGCCGCGATCGCCGCGGCGGCCCTGGGCGCTTCGCTGATTGCGCCCGTGCAGGTACTCGACGTCACGCTGGCGGATTCCGGCAGGCTGGCATGGCGCCTCCGAGTGCGCGTCGGCTCCGTGGTGGACCTCGACTACGTCAACTCGATCTACAACGCGCCCACGACGGAGCGGTTCGCGGTGACGGAGCGCGCCCTGCGGCTCGTCGAGATCTCCAGCACCAGCGAGGCGGTCCTCGACTACCTCGCGCAGGATCCGCCCTACGCGGCCAGGGACGGCCGGCTCGTCTCGAAGTCGAGGGGCCCTGAGTTGACCGACCTGGTGGTCAGGATCGGAAGAACCGGGCAGCAGCGCCTGCGCGTCGACGGCCGCCCGATCCCTCTCAACCGGGCCGGCGTGGGAGAGGCGCTCCGCCTGGAGGTGAGGAGGATCCCACGCGCGCGGCAGATGCTCGAGAGGACCGTCCCCCCGTAGTATCAACAAGCGCGACCAGGAGAGGCGGATGGCACAGCGCGACGAGGCGGCGCCGGTCAAGTCCGAGGAAGAGCTCAAGGAGATCGTCGAGGAGTACGAGGGCAAGACCCGCAGGCTGGCAGGCGGGTGGGGCACGGCCGTCACGATACTCGCGGTCGCGATGTCGCTCTACCACCTCTACGCCGCCAACGCCACGTTCATACGCCACATACACCTGACGCGCCACCTGATGTTCGTGCTGGTGCTGGCGTTCCTGCTCTACCCGGGGACGCGCCGGACGCTGCGGCGGACGGCTCCGACGGTCTTCGACATAGCCCTCGTCGCGGCGAGCCTGGTCTCGCTCGGCTACGTCTTCGCGGACTTCGAGGCGTTCGTCTACAGGTCGTACATCCCGACTACGCTGGACATGGTCTTCGGGATCGCCACGATCCTGCTGGTGATCGAGGCCACGCGCAGGACCGTGGGTCTAGCCCTGATGCTGCTCGTCGTCGCGTTCCTCGCCTACGCCTTCGTGGGCCCCTACCTGCCCGAGCCCTGGACGCACCGGGGATACGACCTGGTGCGGGTGGTCGGGCAGCTCTACATCACGCTGGAGGGGATCTTCGGCGTGCCGCTCGAGGTGTCGGCCACCTTCATCATCCTCTTCACGATCTACGGCGCCACGCTGGAGGCCTCGGGCGCGGGCAGGTTCTTCGTGGACCTCGCCCTGTCGGTGACCAAGGGCAGGAGGACGGCACCGGGACAGGCGACGACGATCGCCTCCTTCCTGTTGGGGGGGCCGTCGGGCAGCGGCGTCGCCACCACGGTGGCGGTGGGAGCGATCACCTACCCGCTGCTGCGGCGCGCGGGCTACGATAGGGAGTCGGCGGGCGGGCTGCTGTCGGCCGGCGGCATAGGCGCGGTCATCTCGCCGCCGATACTCGGCGCGGCGGCGTTCATCATCGCCGAGATGCTCAAGATCTCCTACCTGACCGTGGTGATCATGGCGACCATCCCCACGGTCCTCTACTACTACTCGATAATGCTGATGATCGAGTTCGACGCCCGCAGGATGGGGCTGGCGAAGGTCGAGTTCGTCACTCAGGACGTCAGGATGCTGCTCCTGCGCTACTGGTTCCTGCTGGCGTCGCTTGTCCTGATACCGGTCTTCATGATCATCGGCTTCACTGCGATCAAGGCGGTCTTCTGGGCGATAGTGATAGCGGCTGCCACCAGCCTGCTGCGGCGGGACACGGCGCTGGTCACGCTTCGCCGCGCCGGCCCGACCGACCGGGGGCTCCGGGCAGAGGGGGGCGGCGTGCGCCTCGGGGGCGCGGTGGTCAACCCCTCGGGGTTGGTCGCGTCGCTGGACAACGGCAGCCGCCAGATGCTCAACGTAGCGGTCACCTGCGCGGCCGCGGGCATCGTGGTCGGCGTCGTGAACCTGACGGGCCTGGGGCTCAAGATCTCGGACGTGATCATCGCCTACGCGGGCGGCCACCTGCTGCTGACGCTGATCTACGCGGCGATCGCGCTCTGGGTGCTCGGGCTCGCGCTTCCCATCACAGCGACCTACATCATAGCCGCGGTGATCGTGGCGCCTGCGCTGACCAAGCTGGGCGTCTCGGAGCTGGCGGCGCACATGTTCATCTTCTACTACGCGATCCTCTCGGAGGTCTCGCCTCCGGTCGGGCTGGCACCGTTGGCGGCCGCGGCCCTCACGGGCGGAAGGCCCTTCAAGACGATGATGATGGCGTGGAAGTACACGCTGCCCGCGTTCGTCGTGCCCTTCATGTTCACCCTCCACAAGCAGGGGATGGGGCTGCTGCTGCAGGCGCCTTGGCAGACGGTAGCGTATGTCTCAGTGACGGCCGTCTTCGGGCTCACCGCGCTCGCGGCGACCATGACGGGCTGGTTCCTGCGGAGGGCATCGCTGCTGGAGCGCGCGGTGCTCGCGGCGGCCGGGATCGTGTTGATCTACCCGTCCGCCCTCCAGGACACCCTGGCGATCGCCGCGGTGGTGGCTGTGGCAGTGGTCCAGTACCTGACCAGGGGCGAGAAGAGAGGAGAGGTGGTCTAGGCGATGACCGACGCACCGAAGGAAGAGGCAGAGCACAAGCCGGAGGAGGAGGCCAGGGGCGCGCCGCTGCCCGACTCCGGGACGCTCGTCGCCTCCTGCATACACCTGCTCTCCGCCAAGGCCTGGGAGACGATGGGGCTGGTCCCCAACCCCGCGACCGGGAAGGTAGAGCGCGACTTCGACGAGGCGAGGATAGCCATAGACGCCGCCTCGGCCCTGGCCGAGGTGCTGAAGCCGCGCGTGGGCGACTCCGAGCGCAAGGATCTCGACAACCTCATCGCCAACCTCCGTCTGAACTTCGTAGAGCAGAAGCGAAAGGCCGAGTGATGGACGATCTCTTCCGCTACATAGAGTCGAACGCGGAGGCGTCCATACGCGACCTGCAGCGCCTCTGCCGGCAGCCCTCCATCTCGGCGCAGAAGGTCGGCCTGGAGGAGTGCGCGGAGCTGCTCGCGGCGCAGATGCGCTCCAAGGGCATACCGGCTCGGATCGAGCCGGGCTGCGGGGGCCCGCCGCTGGTGGCGGCGGATGTCCAGGGGGAGAGCGACCGCACGTTGCTGATCTACGGCCATTACGATGTGCAACCCCCGGATCCCCTGGACGAGTGGCAGTCGGATCCGTTCGGGGCGGAGATACGCGACGGCCGCCTCTACTGCCGTGGGGCCCAGGACACCAAGGGCAACATCATGGCGCGGGTCGCGGCGGTGGAGGCCTGGCTCCGGGTGCGGGGCCGGCTCCCGGCGACCGTCAAGTTCCTGATAGAGGGCGAGGAGGAGGTGGGCAGCCCGCACCTGGAGGAGGTGCTGCGCGAGAGACCCGACCTGGCGCGGGCCGACGCCTGCATCTGGGAGTCGGGCGCGAAGGACATCCACGGTAATCCCACGATCTACCTCGGCGTCAAGGGTATCTGCTACGTGGAGCTCGAGGCGAAGTGCGCAAGCAGGGACCTGCACTCGGCGTCGGGCGCGATAGTCCCCAACCCGGCCTGGCGGCTGGTCTGGGCCCTGGCAACGCTCAAGGGGCAGGACGAGCGCGTCCTGATCCCCGGGTTCTACGACGATGTCGCGGAGCCGAGCCCGGCAGAGGTAGGTCAGCTCGAGCGTATCGCGGCGCAGCGCGACGACGAGACGATCCTGCGCGATCTCGGCATCCCCTCGTACCTGAGAGGGCTACGCGGGGTCGAGTTGATGAAGGCCTACCTCTACCAACCCACCTGCACCATCTGCGGGCTCTCCTCCGGCTACTCGGGGAAGGGTTCGAAGACCGTCCTCCCGAGGCGCGCCGTCGCGAAGGTGGACTTCAGGCTCGTGGCCAACCAGAGGTCGGAGGATATCCTGGGCAAGCTGCGTAGCCACCTCCGCGACACGGGCTTCGGCGACATAGAGGTACGGCCTTTGAGCATGGAGGAGCCCGCCAAGACCCCGTTCGACGCGCCGATCGTCGACGTGGTGGTGGAGACGGCCGAGGAGATCCACGGCATCCCGCCGATCGTCCTGCCGACGATGGCCGCGACCGGGCCGATGCACGTGGTGTGCGGCCAGTTCGGGACCCCGGCGGTCGGGACAGGGATCGGCCACGCGAGGGGCAACTCGCACGGGCCGAACGAGAACATCCTGCTGGAGGACTACCGGCAGGGCATCCGGCACATGGCGCTGATACTGGGAAGGTTTGCGGGCTAGCGCAGGGCCGCGCGCGTCCTACCCCCCCCTGCTACTCCCCTCGCTCCGCGAGGAACTCCACGGCGCGCCGCCTCGTCGGGATAGGCGCGACGGCTCCAAGCCCTGTCGCCGTCAGCGCTCCCACCGCGTTGGCGAAGAGGGCCGCGGGCTCCGGGTCTACGCCGCGCATCCACTCGACCAGGAAGGCCGCCGCGAAGGCGTCGCCGGCGCCGGTCGCATCGATAACATCTATCCGCCAGGCAGGGGCGGTCACCGCGTCCCCCTCGGACGAGAAGACCATGCAGCCGCCGGCTCCCAGCTTGACGACTGCCAGGCGCGGTCCGGCGGCGACTAGGCGCCGGGCGACCTCCTCGGCCGGCTCATCTCCGTACAGGTAGCCCGCGTCCTCGGTGCTCATGAAGACCACGTCGGCCCTCGAGATGACGCCGTCCGCGGCCGCGCGCGCGGCGTCGAGCGGCCACAGCCTGGGGCGGATGTTGGCGTCGTAGCTGACCAGCGCCCCGCCGGCCCTCGCGTGGTCGATAGCCGCGTCTACCGCGGCGCGGCTCGACTCCGAGACGGCCTGGGAGATCCCGCTAACGTGAAGCAGCCGGGCCCCACCGACGTACTCGGGATCGACGTCCTCGGGACAGAGACGGCTGGCTGCAGAACCGGCCCGGTAGTAGGTGAAGTCGTGCCCGCCTTCCTTCCTCTGGGAGATGAAGTAGACCGCCGTGAAGCCGTCTGTCTCGACGACGACGCCCGAGGTGTCAACCTGTTCTCTGTGCCAGAGATCGAGAAACGACCTGCCGAACTCGTCGCCGCCGACCCGCGTCACGTAGCCCGTAGAGGCGCCAAGCCGAGCGGCCGCCACTATGAAGTTGGAGGTGTCTCCGCCGAAGCCCCGGCGGAACGCGGTAACCTCGCCGAGCCTGCCGCGCTCCTCGGCCGCGAACTCGACCATCGGCTCGCCCAGCGCAATGATCTCAGGCACCGATCCGGCCTCCGGCCCATCCCAGCGCGCGGGAGATCCGCTCGGCGGCCTCCCGGACGCGCGGCCCCAGTTCCCGCCTTATCCTCTCCAGAGTGACGCTCCTCGTCGATCCCGAGAGGCTGACCGCGCCCGCGACCGCTCCCCGGTGGTCGAATATCGGGGCGCCGACGCAACGGATGCCGTCCTCGTTCTCTATGTTGTCTATGGCATAGCCCCGGCCGCTCGTGGCGGCGAGATCGGCAATCATCTTCTCCGGATCCGTGATCGTCCTGGGAGTCCTGCGGGGCATTCCGAACGCGCGGAGCAATCCCCGCACCGTCTCCTCGGGCATGCAGGCGAGCATCGCCTTGCCCAGCGACGTGCAGTGGGCGGGCATTATCCTGCCGATGGCGGAGGCCATGCGAAGCGGCCCGGGCGGTTCCGCCTTCTCGATGTAGACGACCTGCCCCTGCTCCAGGACCCCCACGTGCACGGTGAGCCCGGTGTCGTCCCGCAGGTCCAGCACATGAGGCCTGCTTGCGGCACGCAGCTCAGTCTGCTCGAGCCGCTGCGCCGCGAGCCAGAGGATGCGGGATCCGATCACGTATCCACCGTCGGTGGCCGCAACCGCGCCGTGGCTGCCGAGCGTGTTGAGCAGGCGGTAGACGGTCGGCCTGGGCAGCGCCACCAGCTTGCCGATCTCCCTCACCGAGAGGGGGTGGCCTGCCCGGCCCATCGCCTCGAGTATGGCCATGGCGCGCTCGACCGCCTGAACCGAGCCGCGAGCGGTCGTGGCTCTCCCGCCGCCGTGGGTCACCGACTCATCCTCACAGCGGCCGCGGCGCCTCGATGCCGACCTCCGCGGCGAGGCGCTCGGTCGCCTCGATCACGTGGTCCGGGAGAGGAATGCCGTCCCGCGTGTACTCCAGCACCCTCTCGTGCTCGATCTCACCGGGAACATAGACGCGGTCATACCCCTGGGCAGGGGGCAGGGCCCTGACCTCCCTGATCAGCGTGTCCACGCGCCCGGCGAACTCCTCCCTCGGCCCGAACGCCTCGACCGAGATCGCCAGCATCAGGTGGCCCGCGCCCTGGGGCCGGTCGAGCTGCTCGTAGAGGGGGGCGATCGCCGGCCCCGAGAGGGCTCCGGTCAGGAGCCCGGCGAGCACGTCGATCATCAGGGAGACCCCTGAGCCCTTGGGGCCGCCGAACGGCAGCAGCGCCCCGCGGAGGGCCAACCCGGGATCGGTCGTGGAGCGGCCCTCCGGGTCGAGCGCCCAGCCGGGCTCGATCTGCTCGCCGCGCGCCTGCGCCGCCTGGATACGGCTGTGGGGGACGACGCTCGTGGCCATGTCCAAGACCAGCGGCGGCTCTTCCCCGGCCGGGACCGCGATCGCCATCGGGTTGGTGCCGAGGTACTTTGCGCGGGCGCCCCACGGCGCGACCTGGGAGTCGGCGTTGCTGATCGCCACGCCGACCATGCCGCGGGCAACGGCGCGCATCGCGAGCCATGCGAGCATGCCGCAGTGGTTGCTGTTGCGCACGCCGACGAAGCAGGCGCCGCCGGCGGCGGCCCGGTCCGCTGCCAGGTCCATCGCCCTCGCGGCCATGGCGATACCGAACCCGGCCCTCGCGTCCACCACCACGACCGGCCCGGCGTCCCTCACCACGGCGAGCGCCGCGTTCGGGTCTATCGAGCCGGCCCGGAGCCGCGTGACGTAGATCCCGGCGCGCAGCACTCCGTGCGTGTGCACGCCGCGGAGGTCCGCCGCCACCAGCCCCTCGGTCACGAGAGCCGCATCCTCGGGCCGCGCGCCTTCGCGACCGAGCACAGATGCCACGAACTCACGAAGCGCCGATGCCGCGAAACGCCTGCTCATGTTGTCGGTTTCCCCCCTACCTCTCCGCGCCGGCGCAGGAGCGCCGGTGCGACATCAGTCCATCCACGCCCCGCCGTTCACATCAAGGGTCTCGCCTGTGATGAACCCCGCCTCGTCCGACGCGAGGAAGGCCACCGCCGCGGCGACCTCGTCCGCGGTGGCAAGCCTGCCCAGCGGGATGCCCGCCACTATCGCGGCGCGCTTTTCGGGGGGCCACTCGGCGCTCATCTC
>JBBIJB010000009.1:15700-53662 GCA_037446215.1 Armatimonadota bacterium | reverse complement strand
TCCGGCTCAGGCGGTGGAGGATCTGCACCAGGTGGCGGGGCTTCAACAGCCGGCCACGTCGATCGACGAACATGAACGACTCCGAAGACGGCACTGGGTGATGCGCTAACCATGCCTTCAGGGCCCTCGTGGTGGTCGGGCCAACGAAAGCCACTCGGTCCTTCCGCCCCTTGCCGGACCTAACGAAGAGCCCACGGTCGGCAGGCCGCCAGTCCTCGATGAGCAGGTGGAGGGCCTCGCTCGCACGCAGGCCGGCATCGGCGAGAACCAGGATGAGTACCCGGTTCCGGATGCCCTCAAGGGTGTCGGGGCAAACGGCGAGCGCTGCGCGCAGTTCATCATCCGTCGGCACCGAGGGCAGCGTCTTGGGCGTCCTCATCGTGAACCCGCGCATGGGGTCGCCTTCGAGCACCCCGGTCTCGACGCACCACCGGAGGAACGTCTTGAGGGTCCGGTAGGCCTGGTGCTGGTGGCTGGGGCTGCGGTGCTGGAGCCCGGCGAAGAAGATCCGGACCGTCAAGGGGGTAACCTCATGGGTCGCGGCGAGGAAGCGGCGTAGCCACCACTGGTAGGTGGCCAGGGTCCGGGCCGTGCACCCGCCGACGCGCTTGCCCAGCAAGAAGACCTCGACATGGCGCTCGAGGGGGTGAGCGTCGGCTTTTTCGCCCGGTTCCAAAGAGGGGAAAACGGCTGAAACCCGCGTCCTGACTGGATTGGAGCGGGCGATGGGATTTGAACCCACGACCCTCGGCTTGGGAAGCCGATGCTCTACCGCTGAGCTACACCCGCTCGCCGTTCCTGATTATACCGGGAGGCCCCGGCAGCGTACAAGTTCAGCGTAGCCCCGGCCCCCTCCTTCTGAGGGCTCACGCGAGCGCCGCCTCGATCTCGCCGCGCACGAGCGGCTCCTCCTCGAGGGCAAACGCGCTACGAAGCTCGGCACGCGCCCGCGTGCCGCCTATCCGCCCGAGGGCCCAGGCGGCGTGGCCGCGCACCAGGGGATCTGTGGGGTCGGCCAGCGCCGCGGCGAGATCCGGCACCGCCCTGGGGTTGCCGGAGTTGCCCAGCGCGACGGCGGCGTTCCTGCGCAGCCCACTCCTCCTCATGCGCCTCAGGGCGCTCCGCCCGTAGGCCTCCGCGAACTCCTGCTCGGTCATGCGCAGCAGGAGCCGCAGGTCGGGGTTGGCCCGATCGATCCGACCGTTGCTACCCATGCGCGCCGCCGTGCCGCCGGGCAGGAACTCCGCATGCCCGGTCGTGAGGGCCGCCTGGTTGAACGGGCACGCCTCCTGGCAGATGTCGCACCCGAAGACCATCGCGGCGAGCGTGGCTCTCACCTCTCGTGGGATCCATCCGCGGTGCTCGATCGTCCAGTACGAGATGCAGCGGCGGGCATCGACGACTCCGGGTCCGACGATCGCGCCCACAGGGCAGGCGAGGCCTCCGGCAACGCAGGCCTCGCACGATCCGCAGCCGCCCAGGGCGGGCGCATCGGGCTCCAGCGTCAGGTCTGTCAGGAGTTCGCCGAGCACGATCCAGGTGCCGAACCGCTCGGTGATCAGGCAGGAGTGGCGGCCGCGCCACCCGAGCCCGGCGCGCTGCGCGACCGCGCGATCGGAGAGCGGCCCGGTGTCGGCGAAGGGCCGCGCGAGCCCGGCGCCCTTCGACTCGAGGAACCGCGCGAGGGCGCCAAGCCGCGCCTTCATGACGGCGTGGTAGTCATCTCCCCACGCGTACCTCGCGACGCTCCCGCGCAGAACGTCCGGATCCTTGGCTACGTCCGCCCCCAACTCCCCTGGGTAGTAGTTGATAGCCACCGCCACGACCGAACGCGCCTCCGGGTGTATGGATCGAGGATCGCCGATGCCGGCGGCGCGCCCCCCCATGTAGGACATCCCGGCGTGCATGCCCCGGCCGATCCAATGGCCGTAGGCGGCCTCCTCTTCGGGGAAGGGCTCCGCGCAGGCGATGCCGACGAGATCGAACCCCAGCTCTCGGGCGCAGGACTTGACCTCGAGCGCGTCGCTGCGAGGAGTGCGTTCCGGGCTCACGCCCCCGGGGTCCTCGCCGCTGCCCGTCCTCGAGCGACCAGCCCGGCCGCGATAGCGACGGCCAGCACGACCGAGACCAGCAGCGGGAGAGCGGGATCAACACGGTAGGCGAATCCGCCCAGGAACGAGCCGGCGGCCGCAAGCAGCGCGGCCAGGATCCCGGCGAGTGCAAAGGCGCGCCCGATGATCTCAGGGGGGGCGCGCTCGCCGACCAGAGCGTGGCCCAGCGAGTTCAGGGGCGACCTGCACCTGAACGTCGCCACGATCGGAAGCAGCGCGACGGGCCCGTAGATCGTGAGCACCATGCCGAGCGCGAAGAGGACGAGCGTGGCCGCCATCGCCGGCGCCAAGCCGAGCCGGTCGCCGAGGCGGCCGGCCACTGGAGTGAACGCGACGGCTCCCAGCCCCACCATCGATCCTAGGAAGCCGATGCTCGCCAGGGACATCCCCCGCACCTCGTGCAGGAACGGGGTCGTGAATGGAACCGTGATCAGGATGACCAGCAGTATCCCGGCGTACGTCCACAGCACGGGCACGAGCGGCCTGGCCTGCTCCCAGCGAAACGGCACGGCCGCCGAGAGAGAGCCTCCTCCAGGGGCCTCTATCTGCACGCGCAGGATCAGGAACGTCGAGGCGAGGTAGAACGCGGTCGCCAGGAGCAGCGTGGCACGAATCCCAAACCAGTCGGAGAAGACCCCTCCGAGTGTGGGCGAGATGAGGAATCCCATCGAGGTCACGGTTCCCATCATGCTGAACGCGGAGGCGAGCTCGGAGCGCGGGACACGCTGCGCTACGAACGCCTGCATCGCGGGAAACCCGAAGTAGGTGGCCTCGTACAGGAGCAGGCCGGGCACGAGCCAGCCGTAGCTCGGTGCCGCGGCCAGCAGCAGCGGCACCGGGGTCGCGGCGACCCAGGAGGCCACTATCACGGTCCTCCTGCTGAGCCGGTCGGAGACGGCCCACGCGATGATGAAGCCGGCCGCAAGCGCGATGTGGCGCAGCGTGAAGAGCAGGCCCAGCTGCACCGCCGAGGCGCCGAGGTCGCGCGCGTAGATCGGTATCAGCTGCTCGTAGAGCCCTATCCCGAACATCCAGAGGAAGAGCGACACGAGGAACAGGCGGAGCGCAGGGTCGGTGCGGAAGGTCATTGGGCCACCCGGAGCCCGTCGAGGGCACGGCGAAACGCGGCGGTCGCCCGGCCGAGGGCGGCCGCTGTGGCACCGGTCACGACGGCACCGATCATCACCGCCCACACATGGGAGATCGCGAAGTACCTCTCGAGATCCTCGGGACGGATGCGCCGCTGCGTGGGGACTATCAGCCGCCGCCGCGTCACCGCGCCCAGCCGCGCGATCGCCACGAGGTCGTCGGCGGTCGGATCGAGCCCGTAGCCCTCGGGCGGTACGAGCGCGGCCTCGAGCCACCCGCCGGGGAGCGCATCGATAGAGCCGTACATCTCGGAAGGGTAGTCATGGGGTATCGCCGGGACCACGGGCACACCGGCGTCGTAGAGGAACAGAGGCAGGTGGGTCACGTAGGCGTCGAGGAACGCGAAGCGCCGCAGCCGCGGTACCTGCTCTTGCGCGACCATCGCCTCCTCGCCGGGGACCAGGCCCACCGGCAGGCCCGCGCCGAAGACGCCGTCGATCCGCCCTTCCTCCTCGTCGAGCGTCCCGAACCGCGTGCCCGAGGCGCGGTGGCGGACATTGACGTGCACCTTGAGCAGGTCGGCCCCGGCCTCGGCCGCGGCGCGCGCGAGCGCCGCGTCGTTACTAGGCAGGCTCACGATCAACAGGCCGCGGCGGGTCACACGACCGCTCCCCTCTCCGCGAGCGTCCGCCGCAGCTCGGCCACATCCACCTCCCTGGGCGTGATGCCTGAGCGCGCGGCCAGGGCGGCCGCGGTGCCCGCAGCCTGCCCTAGCGCCATGGCCACCGGCGAGATCCTCGCGGACGCGGCTGCCTCGTGCGTCGCGGAGATGCAGCGGCCCGCGACCAGCCAGTTGCGGCCTCCCTGGGGAAGCAGGCACCTGTAGGGGATCGTGTAGTGCTCTCCCGCCGGCAGTCGCCGGGTGGCCAGCCCACCAGAGGCGGGGTCGTGGATGTCTATCGGATAGGCTCCGCGGGCGACGGCATCCTCGAACTTGCGCGCACCCAGCACGTCGTCCGCCGTGAGGGTGTAGTCGCCTCGGACTCGCCGCGACTCACGCACGCCGATCTGGGCAGGGGTCTCGAGCAGGTGCGCTCCACCGAACCCCGGTATCCGCCCGCGGAGGAACTCGACGACCTGGCGCGCCTGCGCGCGTCCTTCGACCTCGGCCAGGGCCAGGTCGGCGCCGCTCACCCCAGAGCGGCCGAGCACCCTCGTCGCGTTGACCGTGGCCTCCCCGGGCCGGACTCCCTCGAAGACGAGCACCCGGTCCCTCGGCACCGCCCACTCGCCCCTCTCGCGCGCCTCGGCCACCGCATCGGAGAAGCCCGAGAAGCCGCGGCACGGCAGAGCGCGCAGCCACGCTACATCTATCTTCCCGTGCACGCCGTGCCCGTGCTGGATCTGCTCCGGGTGCGCCTGTAGATGGTCCATCACCTCGTCCCACCGCACACCGCCGAGCCTCAGCATCAGCGTCATCGGCTGGGCGAGGCCGTCCCGCGGCCTCCCGGACTCCCAGGGCGCGCCCGCGGCCGCGGAGAGATCGCCGTCCCCGGTGGCATCCACGAAGACGCGGGCGTGGATCTCGACCGGGCCGCCCTTCTGTGCCAGGGTGGCGGCACGTATGGTGCCGCGCTCGCTCCGGGCGCCCAGGAGCTGCGAGTGGAGGAGCAGCCGCACGCCCGCCGCGCATGCCGTCTCCATCAGGACCTGCTTCAGCCCCTCGTGGTCGAAGGGGGTGACGGTGTGGCAGAAGTCTATCGGGTCGGGGACGTGTCCGGGCGAGGCGCCCCTGGCTACCATCTCATCGACGATCTCCTGGGCGATGCCTGCCACCACCCGGTGTGATCCCGAGTGAAATCCCATCATCGGCGCGACCAGCGCCGCCGTCAGCGACCCCCCGAGGAAGCCGTATCTCTCGGCGAGCGCCACGCGCGATCCCTCGCGCGCGGCCGCGACCGCGGCCGCTACGCCGGAGGGGCCTCCGCCGATCACTGCGACGTCGAGCGTCTCAGAGCCCGAGCGACTCATTCGGCAGGTGCACCTCGGCCTCGAAAAGCCTGTCCCAGGGGAACGAGAGCCCGGCGAGGCCGCAGTGGCCCAGCGCCCGCTCGACCGACGGCAGAACCTCTTCCCGGATCTTGCGCAGCGCCGCGTCCGCGATCGTGGGTGCGGCAGGGCCGAGATGCGCGGGGTCCGCGCCCATCGACGGGGCCACCTCGCGGGTGAGGTGCGGGCGCACCACCGTCTGGTAGCCCCAGTCGTCCAGCAGGCGCCTGGCCAGGTACCTGCGGCGGAGCTGCTGCGCCCTGACCGCGCTGACGTTCTCGCGCGCGTGGAGTGCCGCGACCAGCTGAGCGATCACCGTCCCGAGGCTGTTGCTGCAGGTGTTCCAGCCGGCGTATCCAGAGAGACCGGCCAGCTCCTCCCGGGCGAGCAGCGACCTCACCAGTGAGTCGTCCGCGCCGTTGGCGAAGCGGACGTCGGCGCAGCCGCAGAGCTGCCCCCTCGACGCGGCCTCGGCCATCGCGGCGACCACGCTCCTCACCGGGGCCGGCGGCGCGCCGCGCTGGTCGGCGGCCTCGCGCTGCACCGCGCCGGGGAAGTTGTGGACCCACAGCACGAGATCGGGCGCCTCCTCGGACGGGGCGCATCCCGCGGCCTCAAGGTGGCCGGCGACGGTCTCCTCCAGGGGGGCGGGCTCGTACTTGGGGATGCTCCGCCTCGCGTCGGGGAAGGTGTAGCGGACCGCCACGCGGGGTGAGCGTCCGGCCGTGTCGTTGGCGAGGCGTGCGAGCAGCCTGGCGCCCAGCTCGTCGGCCCCGATCGAGATGTGCGCGCGGGCCGCGCCCGATCTCACCTTGAACCGCCTCAGCGTCGCGAGGTCGGCGCGCGTGAAGCCGAACACCTCGGAGTCGTCCTGCCCGATCAGCAGGGAGGCCAGGCCGCCCCGCGCCGAGATCGCCAGCAACTCCAGGTTGACGAGCAGCTGCCTGCGGCGGCGGCGCAGCAGGTCGTCCACGACGGCGGACGGGAGCCCCTCCAGCGCCTCCATCGCGCTGCGCAGGCGGGCCTCCTGGCCCGAGTGCTCACCCGCGTCCAAGTGAGCCGAGTAGGAGCGCAGCCGATCGCCGTAGCTCCGCCAGTACCCGGGCTCCTCTCCTCCCTCGGCCGCGGGAATCCTCGGGTTGACCGCTGAGAGGTAGGTCGGGACCCTTGCCGCGACCCGCTCCAGCCGGTCGAGCCGCTGCCAGAGGGCCTCCATCGGCGCGTTGGAGAGACGGGAGGGGACCAGACCCCCGTGGATCAGGGCCTCGCCGGAGGCGATCATCGCGTCGGCCGAGCCCACCTCACGCTCGACCCAGCGGAAGAGCGCCTCGCCGTCGGGCGCGTCGTGGCCCTTCCCGAGGATCTCGACCGGCGGGGTGCTCCACGAGGCGCAGACGAGCGGCAGCAGGTCCGTGACAGTCTGCCGGGTCGCGGGCCGGTCGTCAAGCGGCACGAACACCACGCGGTTCACTTCACTCCCCCCTCGCCGTTCAGCCGAGACTCCACCTACGGATCATCTTACAGCGCCCACGGTCAGGCCGCGCAGGAAGAAGCGCTGCGTGAACAGGAAGACCACGATGATCGGCACCGTCATCACGACCGCCCCGGCCGCCACCGCCCGCGTGTTGTGACCGAACAGGCCGGAGAGGTAGAGCAGCCCCACCGCCAGCGGGTACTTATCGGGCGTCTTCAGCACTATCAGCGGCCACAGGAAGGAGTTCCACACCGCCACGAACTCGAACAGCGCCAGCGCCGCCAGCGCCGGTGACACCACCGGCAGCATCACCCGCCACCAGATCGTCCACTCCGAGGCCCCGTCGATCCGCGCCGCGTCCTCGAGCTCCTTCGGGATTGTCAGGAAGGCCTGCCTCAGCAGGAGTATTCCGAAGACGCTGACCGCGCCGGGGAGCAGGACCCCGGCGTAGGTGTCCACGAGACGCAGCCTCATCATCGTCACGAAGTTCACTATCAGGCCCACATGACCCGGCAGCATGAGCGTCGAGATCAGCAGGCCGAAGACGATGCGGCGCCCGGGGAACTCCATCCGCGCAAGGGGATAGGCCGCCATCGCGCACAGGAGCAGGTTCAGGGCGACCGCCGCGCCCGCCAGGATCACCGTGTTGAGGAAGAACCTGGGCAGCGGCATCGTGTTCCAGACCACCAGGAAGTTCTGGAGCGAAGGCGGCCAGGGTAGGAGCTGGGGCGGGAAGCCGAACACGCTGCCGCTGGTGCGCAGCGCCACTGAGAGCAGCCACAGGAGAGGAAAGGTCGTGAACAGGGCGAGCGCGCCCAGCCCGGCGTACCGCAGCACTAGCCCGGAGGTGCGCATCAGTAGTAGGTCCAACCCCCGCGGCGGAAGATGGTGAAGTTGACCGCCGAAAGCGCCATCACCGCCGCGGCCAGCACGAGCGCGATCGCGGCGGCGTATCCAAGCTCGAGCTGCTGGAAGCCCCGATCGAAAATGTAGAAGAACATCGTGTAGGTCCGGAACATCGGCCCGCCGCCGGTCATGACGTAGACCTCCTCGAACACCTTGAGGGCGGCTATCGCCGAGATCGTCGATGCGAGCAGGATCGAGGGGCGCAGCAGCGGCAGCGTGACGTGGCGGAAGACCTGCCAGCGCGACGCCCCGTCACAGACCGCGGCCTCCTCGAACTCGGGGGAGACCGCCTGGAGGCCGGCAAGGTAGATCACCATGTAGAAGCCGAGCCCCTTCCAGAGCGTGACGAACATCACGGCGTAGAGCGCCAGGTCGGGATGGCCGAGCCAGGCCACCGGCCGGTCCAGCAGGCCGGCCTTCGTCAGGAGGTAGTTCACCAGGCCGTCCTGCTCGAGCAGCCAGCGCCACATCAGCCCGGCCGCGACCATCGATGTAACCACTGGGAGGTAGTAGGCCGCGCGAAACCAGCGGATCCCGCGGAGCGGGCGGTTGACCGCGACCGCGAGCCCGATCGACATCACCTGAAGAACAGGGACGACCAGAAGGAACTTCGCGGAGTTGGCCAGCGCTATGTGGAGGAAACGGTCGTCCACCAACTCCCTGAAGTGTGCGAGCCCCACGAACCGGGGCGGCGAGATCACGTCGTACTCGAACAGGCTGAGCGCGGTGCCGTACGCCACCGGGTAGAAGGTGAAGGTACCCAGCAGCAGGAGCGCCGGGGCCAGGAACATATACGCCGCGGCCGTGGTGCGCCACTCCCTGCGGCTGCGCCCGAGCAGAGGGCGTGCCGGCGGAGCGCTATCCACGCGCGCTACCCACCGTGAGGTCCTGCGAGGGCAGCGCTCAGCCGCTTCAGCGACTCGATGTACCGGTAGTTGACGGCGGTGTGGTCGTCATCGAACTCCTGGTGCTCGTGAGGGACGCCGAGCCCCTCCAGCCGCTTGCGCAGCAGCCGGGCCCCGAGGTGCAGGTGGTACTGATCGCGGGAGCCGCACACGAAGTAGACGAGCCGCATCGAGCGGAGGGCATCGGCGTGGCGCTCCACCATCCTGACCGGATCCCAGAAGAGCCACCGGGCCCACGTGGCCTCGTCGATCTCTCCGGTGTGCGGATCGAAGGGCAGGTCGAAGAGGAACGGCGGCCGGGCGGTGTTGGGCGAGTAGGCCATCGCCATCGCCGCGATGTTCACCGCGGTTACCGCATCGTTCGTCTTCTTCGGCATCTCGAGAAAAGCCCGCAGAAACTGCTCTACGCCCCCCCACCTCGCGGTGATGTTGCAGAACTTCCAGAAGTCGGGCATGTAGCAGGCCTCGAACAGCATGTCGCCGCTGTGGGAGGCGACGCCGCCGAAGAGGTCGGGATGGCGCATCGCCAGCGCGAGCGCCCCGAAGCCCCCGCTCGACTTCCCGCAGATGCCGCGGTGCGACGGGTCGGCGAGCGTGCGGTACCTGCGGTCTATGTGCGTCACGAGATCGCCCGTCACGTACTCCTCGTAGCGGCCCGTGGCCCCAGAGTCCAGGTACTGGCTTCCCCCGAACTTCGTGAAGCCGTCGGCCATCACCAGTATGGCCGGCGGCGCGCCTCCGGCGATGGCGCGCTCCATGCACTCGGGAAGCGTCGGCACCCACGGGCTGGGGGACAGCGCCGAGAGACCGAAGCCGGTGTAGCCGTGAAGCCAGTAGATCACCGGGTAGGAGGCGGCCGCGCCGTCGTATCCCGGCGGAAGGTAGACAGGGATCCTCCTGATGTGTGGATCGCCCAGAGGGTTTCCCTCGAGAGCCTGGCCGGTGACCTGCTCGATCACAACGCGGCCCTTCAGCTCGAGGCCGCAGGCGTCTGGTGTGTTCATCATCAATCCCCTACCTCCCGGTCTCTTCCTCCCTGCGCCCTTCGCTTCTCCAGGGCGGTGATCGCGAATACCACCGGCGCCGCGGCGGCTTCCGACGCGGCCAGCTCTACCGCGACTATGGGCCTGCCGGGATCCGGGTTCGGCCAGCACATGGCGGAGAGCCGGGCCTCGACCCCGGAACCGGTGCGGCCGGCCCAGGCGATCTCGTGCGCGATCGATCGCGGATCGTCCAGCCAAGTCCCTATCTCGACTCCGTGCCTGACCGGGATCTCGGCCTTTCCGCCGTCGCCGAAGAGCACGGTGTAGGTTGCCACCCTCTCTGCGAACCGCAGCGCCGGATAGGGCAGCGTATGGAGGAAGCACAGCTCGCCCGCGCGCAACCCGGCTCCCACGGACACGCGCTCGGGCAGGCCGCGCAGGGGGTCACGCTGCCCGCGCAGCGCCACCACGCTGCGGCCGGGGCGCTCCCTCGGGTCGAGGATCTCGTACTGCACCCCGCCCAGCCGAACCGGGCCCGCCGGGAGGCTCCCAAGATCGTATCCCGGTCCCTTTCGAAGCCAACCGGCACCAGCGAGATCCGCCGGCCGGTCAACATGGCCCAGGTTGGTGGCGGCGCGCAGATCCAGGGCACGCCCGGGAATCCTCTCCTGGCGGGGACGCGCGATCGCCCAGTCGGCGCGGAACCGCGCCGCCGCCTCCACCTGCGACAGCGAGGGATCCGCCCTCGCGGACGACCAGAAGTGGTCGGCGGCCGCCGTGTAGGCGTAGATCTGGTGGTAGAGCGACTGCAGCGCGGCACGGTTGCCGAAGTAGCCGGTCCACGTGGTCTGCACCATGCCCGAGGCGCCGGCACGCCGGGCATCCGCGGATAGGGAGGCGATGTTTCCCGGGCGGTGCCACGAGGCCGCCAGCACGGGGAATCCGAGCGAGCGCAGCCGCTCGATGCTCGGATAGCGCACTGCCGCGTGGTACTGCCAGTCCACGACCACGATGTCGCGGGGCAGGCGCGCCCACTCGGCCGCGTACTCGGTGTTCAGCAGGACGTCGCCCCACATCATCGTCTCAACGCCGCGCGACCGCAGGTGACCGTGCAGCCGGAGCACGTCTTGCAGGAACAGCTCGGCAAACCCCAGCCGGCGGCCCTCCGGAGACCACGGGAAGGGCACGACGTTGCGTACCTCGTCGTGGCCGATGTGGAGGCGTCCTGCGCCGAACAGCGCGATCGCCTCGTCGAGTATGGGGAGCACGACCTCGTAGACGCGCGGGTTGAGCGGATCGTAGGCGAACCGCGCCGGCGCGAGCTCGGCCGGCATCTCGAGCAGGTCCAGGTTCTGATCGTTGTGGAACAGCCAGCCCGAGTGGCCCAGCGTCTGGATCAAGGGCACCGGCTCGATCAGGTGGGCGCGGGCCGAGGCTACCACGGCGGCGGCCTGCGCCTTGGTGGCGCCGCCCGAGTGCCATATGGCCGGCGCGCTCTCCCACCTGACGTACTCGGACTCCGCGATCAGGGTGTTGAACTTGTACCTGCTGAGGATGCGCTCCACGAGTGCCGTGTGGAACAGGTCGGAGTGGCCGTCCAGAACCACGTGCAGCGCACGGATCCGGTGATCGGGCCAGTCACGGATCCTTGCTCCCTTCACCCGTATCCTCGAAGGGTTGTCCGGATCTCGCCCGATGAGCTGCCTCAGTGTCTGTGCCGCGTAGAAGGTGCCGCGCCGGTCGGACCCGCTCGCGATCACCATCCCCTCACGTATCTCCAGCACGTAGCCCTCAGGGCCGGGATCCTCGGGGGTAGCCCGCAGCCCCTCCGCAGCGAGCGCGGCAGAGGCGAGAGGGTTGAGCCACGGCTCTCCGAGCACTATCGCGCCCGCGGGGCCGGCAGCCTCCGAAACCCTCACGACTGGAAGCGGCGGAGCTCCCCAGGCCGCAAGCTCCTCGTTGATCTCTCGCGCCGCGTAGAGGTCCTCCGGCCCTGCGCCGTCGCCGACGATGATCCGGGTGGCAGGCCCGATCTCGAAGCCGCGCCCGATCCAGCGGAGCGACTTGGGCTGAGGAATGATCCTGGTGTCGGGCGCGGGCGTGACGTAGGCCTCCGGCAGCGCGCCCGGGGTGGAGGTCGCGGCGCGGAGCGGCCCGGGCCGGATGGTGAGGGCCCCTGCTGCCACCGCCGCGGCGAGGAACGCGGCTACAACCGCGCGTTCCACTGCCGGACCGCCCAGTCCAGGGCCTCCTTGGGGGTGCGCTTGCCGTAGAACGCGCTCTCTATCGCCTCTCGGAAGATCCTGAACAGGTCGCCCGAGTCCGGGACCACTACCGTGAGATCGCGGGCCAGCGCCAGATCGGCGGCGGCCACCTTGCGGGCGACGTCCTCCGGGCCTGCCCCTCCCCTGCGAAAGAACGGATCCGCGGCCGCCTTCCGGGTCGACGGGAAGACGACGACCTGCCTGCTGAACTCGAGCTGGCTCTCGTCGCTCGTCACGAAGAGGGCGAACTCCACGGCCTGGGCCGGGCTGCGGCTGGCCTTGGGCACGGCCACGGTCATCGTCGCAAGGTGCAGGGTGTTGCCCCCGCCTTTGGGGTAGGCCGCCACGAAGGTCCGCGCGTAGACCTCGGGGTTGTCGCTCTTGACGCGGAGGAGGAACTGCGGGCCGGTGATCAGCATGCCGAGCTGCCCGGCGCTGTAGCGCTCGGTGGCGCCGACGTAGCCCCGGCGCAGCGTGTCCTCGGGGAAGTAGCCCTCCTTGAAGAGATCCACGTACTGCGTCAGGTAGCGGACGTGCTCGGGGGAGTTGAACACGGCCCTCTTCCCGTCGGGGCTCAGCACCGGGAGGCCGGCCTCCTGGAAGCGGTGCAGCATCCGGACCCCGTCCACGTTGGGCATGAAGCCGTAGATGCCCGCGCGGTCGCGTATCGTCCGCGCCTGCCGGATCATCTCCTTCTCGCTCTTGGCAGGCTCGCTGGGATTCAGTCCCGCCTGCCTGTAGATCGCCGAGTTGTAGGCGATCACGTTGGGCACGACGTACCAGGGGAGGCCGTAGGCGCGGCCCCCGACTTTGGTGGACCCCCACAGCCCGTCGAAGTAGCGCGAGCGCACCTGGGGGGGCACGGCGCCCTCCATGTCCACCAGCGCCCCGCGCCCCGCCAGCCGGATCGTCATCTCGGTGTTGAGGTTGACCACATCCGGGGGAACGCCGCCCGCGAGCGCCGCGAGCAGCTTCTGCTCGACCGCGGCGAACTGCACGTCCACCCACCGCACCCGGACGCCGGGGTTGGCGCGGGTGTACGAGGCGATCAGCCCGTTGACGTAGTCGTTGAAGAACGGCTGCAGTGAGATCGTCCAGAACTCGATCGTCACGGCAGGGGCGCCAGGCGCGGCCAAGGCGGCAGGAATGCCGGCAAGGACAATCAGGGCGGCGGCCAGCAGGGCGACCGACCATCGGGCGGGAGTTGCGGGGGCGCGGCGCGACACGACTCTAATCATTGTCAGCCACGTTCGGGCGACCCGGCTTGGAGTCCTTCCCACGGCGCCGGCTAGGCCGGCAGGGCGTCCAGAACATGAAAGGTGTGAAGGCGGCCGTCCCGGCTCGGCACCCAGTCGGCCTCGATCGGATGGGCGAAGTCGGGCGCGAGCCTGCCGTGCTCTACCCAGTGGCGGCCGTTGGCGTCGCCCGAGAGCGCAGGGCCGGACCTGATGCGCAGCAGGAGAGGCCCCTCGACCAGGCGCACCTCGTCAAGGGAGGAAACGTCGCCCAGTGCCGCCATCACCCCCGCTGCGATCCGCGCTGGCAGCGCCGGGCGCACGTTGACCAGACCGATGTTCCGGCGCAGCGGACCGACTATCTTGACGTTGGCCAGATCGGCTTCGAAGCCGGCGGAGGCAAGAACCTCCAAGAGCGCCTCGTTCGCCTGGGCCACCGCCGCCCCGTGGTAGGCGGGGTTGACGAGCGGCTTGAGCAGGTGCTTGAGCTTGCACCCTTCGCGGACCCAGTGCTCCCCGATGCGCGGCACTCGCAGCCCGAGTTGGTCGGCGACTAGGCGGATCTCGGGCTTGTCCATCTCGAACAGAGGCGAGTAGATCCCCGCGTTGATCTTGACGCCGATCTTGCCCCAGGTGTCACTCCTGTTGGAGCCTGTCAGGACCAGGCGCCCCGGCGCGGCAGCGGCGACCATTCCCAGCTTGATCTCGCGGGTGCAGCGGTTGCAGGCGGGACCGTTCCGCTGGACCTCGTGCTGGCGCGCCGCTCCAAGCAGGCAGCGCTGCCTCAGGCCCAGTTGCTCGGCCATCTCGAGGACGATCTCGTTCCCCCGCCGGTAGGCGTACTGCCCCATGTTTACGGTCACCAGCAGCACGGCGCCGGGGCCGAGCGCGTCGCGGGCGAGCGCTCCCACGACCGACGAGTCCAGGCCGCCGCTGAACGCCACGGCGACCGGAGCGCCGCGGGCCACCTGGCGGATCTCGGCCGATATCGCGTCTATCGCCGCGCGGGGATCCCTTGGGTCTGCCATGCTACCTCATTATACGTGTCGGAGCGGGAGCGGGCCGCGGTGGCTTGGGCAGGAACGGACCGCCCGCGTCCGAAACGTACAAACAGCCAGGGCCCCGGCGCTATCTGCACAGCCGCAGGGCTCTCGAGGGGGGATTAGCGTGAACCAGCAGCCTTCCGAGGCCGATCCCGTCAACCGGCTGCTCGCGGCGCTCGCCTACCCGGTGCCGTTCGTGATCGCCATGATCATCGTCGTCACCGACATCAAGAAAGACCCGTACATGAGGCACCACGGCTGGACCGCGCTGTTCTGGAGCGTGGCCTGGCTCTGCATCTGGTTCGCTGTCGTCATCCTGGGGAACGTGCCGTTCCTGGGTTGGATCTTCTTCATCCTCATAGGGCCGCTCGTCTGGCTCGCCTGGCTCATACTGTCCATCTACTACGCGATCCAGGCCTACAACGGGAAGCACCTGACGATCCCGGTGGTCAGCGACTTCGCGAGCAAGTACGGGACGTAGCCGCCCCTCGGCCCTTCCTCAACCGAGCAGACGCAGGATCTTCGCCGAGGCCAGGGCGGTGATCCCGGTGATCGCCGCGCCCCACGCCAGGTCGATGAGAACGATTCTCACCGGCCAGTCGCGGATCACCGCGAGCGAAGTGAGGTCAAAGCGACGTAGTGGATCAGGATGGTCATCAGGGCTCCCTCCTCGGCGGCAGTGGCAGGAACGCGGACGTCCTCCGCCTGTAGGCCTCCCACTCCGGGTCTCCCTCGCGCCTTCGCTCGAGCATAGGTATGCCTGAGACCCGAAGGATGAGGAAGGTTATCGTGAGCGGTCCGACGAGCGCGGTCAGGTACTCGGGGCGGCCGGAGATCCCAACGAGGAAGACTCCCCACCATAGGGTTACCTCGCCGAAGTAGTTGGGGTGCCGCGTGTAGCGCCACAACCCTCTCTGCATCACCTTCCCGCGGTTGTCGGGGCTCCCGAGAAAGCGCGCAAGCTGCAGGTCGCCCACCGTCTCGAAGAGGAAGCCGAAGATCCACACGGCCACCCCGACGGCGTTGGCGGGCGAGAACCCGCCGTCATCGTGGGCGCTCACGGCCAGGAGGGGCGCCGCCACCACGAGGATGAGCGCTCCCTGCAGCATGAACACCTGGAAGAAGGAGCGGAGGAAGACCCACCTGCCCCACTCCTCACGCCACCTCCGGTAGCGCGGGTCCTCTCCCCTCCCGCGGCCCCTCAGGTAGATGTGGGCGGACAGCCTAACCCCCCAGACGGCCACGAGCAGGAGGAGGACGACCATGCGCGGCGTCCTGTCTGAGTGCAGCAGCGCCACCGCGCCCACCAGCACGAACCCCGGGCCCCAGGCGATGTCTGCCACGTCGTTGCGCCTGGCCACCAGGGAGACGGCGAACCAGGCCAGCATGTAGAGGGCGAGCGCCAGGGAGGCAGCTGGCACTACGTCAGGCAGCGTCACGGCGGGCTCACCGGCAGGGCGATCAACTCCACCCTCCGCGGGGCAGAGGAACGATGGTCCGCTTGGCGGAGAGGGTGGGATTCGAACCCACGAGGGCTATTCACCCTAACGGATTTCAAGTCCGCCGCCTTCGTCCGCTCAGCCACCTCTCCGCCGCAGATTATATCAGAGGGCTCTTTCGAGGGCTCCAGGGAAACCGGCCCGCGCCGGCAAATCTAAGTGACCGGGTACGGGCCGTCGCGCCCGTTGTCGCTGGAAGCGGGGCACGCGGAGGTCGCGAGGAGGCGGACAGAGCCGTGCATGACGTGGTGATCAGGGGCGGGCACGTGGTGGATCCGGTCGGTGAAGTGGACCGGCAGGCGGATCTGGCGCTGGCGGGCGGGAGGGTGTGCGAGATCGGCACGGTCACCTCGGGCGCGCGGCGGACCATCGACGCCGTCGGGCAGTATGTGCTGCCCGGGATCATAGACAGCCACACCCACCTCTCGCGCCACTTCGGAGGGGCCGAGGGGCACACGATGGTGGCCCAGACCGGCGTGGTCACGGCGCTGGACATGGCAGGGGGGGTGGACGACCTCGCGGGCGCGCTGCAGGACGGCGGCGCGGGACTCAACGTGGCATTCCTCCATCCGCTCGTCCCAGGCCGCACCGTGCCCACGGATGACCCCTCGGGGCCGGAGCTGGAGGAGGCGGTCGGGGGGGCGCTTCGCGAAGGCGCCATAGGCGTGAAGCTGCTGGGCGGGCACTACCCGCTGACGCCGGAGGCAACCGAGAGGGCGATGACGGCGGCGACGGCGCGGAGCTGCTACGTCGCGTTCCACGTCGGAAGCAAGAGCACCGGTTCGAACATCAGGGGGCTGGCCGAGGCGCTCGCGCTCGCCGACGGCAGGCGGATCCACATAGCCCACGTGAACTCCTACTGCCGCGGGCAGATCACCGGCGACCCGACCGCCGAGGCCCTCGAGGCGCTCGACCTCCTGGACACCAATCTGGCCGCGGTGAGCGAGTCCTACCTCTCGGTCTACAACGGCACCTCGGCACGCTGCTTGGGGGGCAGCCCATCGAGCGACGTCACCAAGACCTGCCTGCGGATGGGCGGCTATGACGAGAGCGAGGAAGGGCTCCGGGCGGCCATTGGCGACGGCTACGCCAGGATCCACCACATAGAGGGCGGCCTGGTGATCCTCGCCGAGCCGCGCGTTGGGATGGAGGCCTGGCTGCGGATGGGCACCGATGCCGGCGTCTCGTTCCCGGTCAACCACATCCCCTCCGCGATCCTGCTGGCGACGGCGAAGCGGGACGGCGGGTTCGTGGTGGGAGGGCTCAGCACCGACGGCGGCGCGATCCCGCGCAACTTCCTGGTTCGCCACGGCCTGATGCTGGTGGCGATGGGCGCCTGGACCCTGCGCGACTTCGTCACGAAGGCGGCGGTCAACCCGGCCCGCATGCTGGGCCTTCCGGACAAGGGTCACCTCGGGATCGGCGCCGATGCCGACGTCACGATCGTCGACCTCGAGGCCGGGCGTGCCACCTGGTCGCTGGCCAGGGGGAAGGTTGTCCTCGCCGAGGGAAGGGTCGAGGGCCGCGGCGGCACGTTGATGGTCTCACCCGACGGGGAAGCGGCCGCGCGCTCCCGCAATCTGACCCACGAGGTGATCCACCGCGAGGGCTGGCGCTAGGACGGGCCGCCTATCCGCCCGAGAACACGGGCGCGATGACGACTCGGTCGCCGTCCTCGAGCCTTTCCTCCGGAGCAACGGCGTGGCCGTTGCGCGAGATCACCTTGGGCGGCGACTTCTCGATCCTCGCGATCTCGAGCAGTTCGCCGACCGTCGTGCCTGATGCGAGCTCGAAGAGCCGCTCGCTGAAACCGACGGAGTGGACCAGCGACCCGACCAGCTTGACCGTGACCTTCATCGGAAGACCACCCGAGCCCGCCCGCTCTACTCCTCCAGCTTCGCGAACGCCTCTGCCCGCCGAGCCTCCTCCTCGAGGCCCAGGGCCGCGGCGGTCCCGCGGGTCGGCATGCCCCGCCCGTCCCAGCCGCGCAGTTCGTAGTAGTGGTCGAGGAGGGCATCGTACTTGTCCAGATCGAGGACCCTGCCGGCGATCGGGCCATCCGCGTCGGCGTTCGCGGGGTCGAACCAGGCCGCGGGCGGGTAGTCCATCTTCCTGTCCCACTCCGGCATCTCCCGAAGCCAGAACAGCTTCATCAGCGCGTAGATCCGATCTGCGACCTTCCAGAAGTCTTCCAGGGTCCAGTTGAGGCCGGTGATGGTGTTGAAGTAGACCGGGTAGTGCTCCAGTTCCCATCCGATCTCGACCCAGGGGAAGCGACAGGCGATGATGTACTCGAACAGCCCTCCCCGGATCCGCTGCAGCTCGATCACCTTCTCCGCCTTGGCGCGGTCGTAGGAGTCCCGCACGGTCTGGTTGAGCTCGAAGGTGATTACCCACGACTCCTTGTGGTGGGCGCCTATAGGGCTGGTCCCGAACGAGAGCGCCATGCCCGGGCAGAGCTTGCAGTTGTAGGCCGAGATCTCCAGGCCCTTGACGTGCATGGCGTAGGCCTCGGAGCCCTGGCCGATCATCTCTGCCATCCGCATCGTCCCCTCGGCCAGCATCTCGCCCAGCTCGCCTTCCCGAAGAGCCGCGAGCCGGAGGAGCTCCTTGGCCCTCTCGCCGTCCCCGAACCTGAAGTCGCCCGCGACGGCCCCGCGGCTGATCGCGTCTGCGTAGAACCCGAGCACGCCTCCGACGGAGATCGTGTCCAGCCCGTAGTCGTCGCACATATAGTTGAGAGACCCCACCTGCTTGAGGTCGAACACCTCGAGGTTGGTGCCGAGCATGCCTATGTTCTCGTAGTCGAGCTCGGATTCGCGGCCCTCGCCGTCGAGGATCGCTATGCCGCAGTGCATCGTGCAGGTCGGGCAGCCGTAGGTGGCCACCCGGGCCTCGTTCAACCGCTCTCCATCGACCAGCCCGGCCTCGGGGTGGCTGGTCTTGCGCATGTTCCGGACCGGAAGCGCTGCCACCACGTTGCACCAGGCGAGGATGCCGGTGGTGCCCTGGATCGACCAGCCGGACTCCTTGTCGGTCTCGTGGACCTTGCGTAGATCGGCCGCGCCGAGCTTCTTCATCGCCTCCGGGTCGGCCTGGGGAATCGGCTTGCTCCCCCGGACCACTATCGCCTTGAGCTTCTTCGATCCCATCACGGCGCCCATCCCGGGCCGCCCGCCTGCCCGCCCCTCCAGGCTGCGCACGACGGCGTACCGGTTGAGGTTCTCGCCTGCCTGACCGATGTTGAGGACCCCGACCCTCCTCCCGTACCGCTCGTAGATCCAGTCGTTCGTCGCGTAGGTCCCCTGCCCCCAGACCTCGCCGGCCGGCAGGAACTCCACCCTGTCGTCCTCGATGTAGAGGAGGGTCGGCTCGGCCGCGACGCCCTCGACGATGAGCATGTCGTAGCCCGCCTTGCGGAGCTGCTCGGTGACCCTGGAGCCCAGGTTGCCGTCTCCGTAGCCGCCTGTAAGGGGGGACTTGGCCGCGACTACCGTCTTGCCGGTGTTGGGAGCCGGGATGCCCGCGATCGGGCCGAGGGCCACGATGAACTTGTTCTCGGGGCCCAGTGGATCGATCCCCGGCTCGAGCTCGTCCCAGAGGGTCTTGAGGGCAAATCCCCGGCCGCCGACCCACTTGTGCGCGAACTCCTCGTCGAACGTCTCCACCTTGAAGCTCTTCGCCGTCAGGTCGACCCTGAGGATGTTGCCCGTCCATCCGAACATGTCGTCTCCTCCGTCGGCTGGGATCGCGGCCCTTCCGCGCCGATTATAACAAGGGGATTGTGCCCCATCCGGCCAATTCCCTCTGGACAGCACAACCAAATACCGAAGGTGTACCGTATGGAAACCTCGGAGTCCAGGTTCTCGTTTGCCAAGTTCGCCGCCCACCCGTTCTTCAGGGAGATCAACGCGTGGCTCGTCGCCCGCACGGGAATAGGGCCTGGAAGTGACGTGGTGGACCTCGGCTGCGGCCCGGGCGCGGTAACCGAGCTGATCCTCCAGCGGATGGGGGTGCCGCCGAGCGGCCACGTCTTCGCCATCGATCCGTCACGCGCCGCCCTGGCGCAGGCGGCCGCCCGGATCCAGTCCGCGATCGTCAGGTTCATCCAGGGGACCGCGGAGCGCATCAACGGAAGCGTCCCCGCGGTCGACGCGGTGGTCTTCTGCAACGCCATCCACCTGGTGGAGGACAAGGAGCGGGTGGTGGCCGGGGTCAGCAGGGTGCTCCGGCCGGGCGGGGTCTTCGCGTTCAACACCACCTTCTACGAGGGGGCGTACGCCGACGACACGCTGAGGTTCTACCGGCTGTGGGTGCTGCGCGCGGTCCGCCACCTGCGGGAGCGCGGCATCGAGGTTGCCCGCGGCGTGAAGGCCACCGCGATGAAGTGGCTGTCGGTGGAGGACTACCGCCGGCTCCTCCGCGAGCACGGATTCGAGCAGCCCCAGATCGAGTTCCAGCAGAAGGAGCTCCCGCGCGAGGCATGGGAGGACATCAGCGAGTTCTCTATGTTCATCGAGGGGGCGCTGCCCGGCGTGCCGCTGGAGCCCGGGATGGAGGCGCTCAAGATCGGGGTCAGGCAGGCGTTCGAGGAGCTGGGGCTGCGCGCGGTTCCCCGAGTCTGGATGCAGGTAGTAGCGCGCAGGGCCTAGCGGGCCGGCGCGATCAGACAGCCGCCATGAGATGCGTCTCGACCGAAGGAGCCGCCGTGGAGACGCGGCAGAGAACCGCCCTAGTCACAGGAGGATCGTCCGGCCTGGGCAGGGCGATCGTGGTGGAGCTGGCGCGGGCCGGGATCGGTGTGGCCTTCACCTACCGCGCCAACGCCGAGGGGGCGCGCGGCCTCCTGGAGGAGCTGTCGGGGCTCGAGGTCGCCGCGATACAGGGCGACGTGGTCTCTGACGAGGACGTGGAACGCTCCGTGGCGGAGGCGGTCGAGCGGCTGGGAGGCCTGGACATCCTGGTCAACAACGCCGGGATCACCCGCGACATGCTGACGATGAGGATGCAGCCCGAGGATTGGCAGGCGGTGGTCTCGACAAACCTCTCCGGGGCCCTGCGCTGTGTCCGCCACGCCCTCCCGCACATACTGGCCGGCCGCAGCGGCCGCATCATCAATATCGCCTCTATTGCCGGCCTGGTCGGGGGACCCGGCCAGGCCAACTACTCAGCGGCAAAGGCCGGGCTGATCGGCCTGACCGAGACGCTCGCCCGCGAGCTGGCGTCCAGGGGCGTGACCGTGAACGCCGTTGCACCGGGCGCGATCGACGCCGGGATCGTCGCGGGCCTCCCCGACGATCTGCGGAAGCGGCTGGTGGGCTTCATCCCGATGGGCAGGATGGGGACCGCCGAGGAGGTGGCGGCGCTGGTCGCGTTCCTCGCGAGCCCCCGTGCCGCCTACATAACGGGCCAGACGATCGCGGTGGACGGGGGAACGACGATACCCTTCATCGGCCCCCTGGACGGGTAACCGGGTAGACCGCGCCGTCGTCGGGGACTTCTACCTCCCCCGAGAACACGGACCGTGCCTCCTCGATCCAGCGGGCGGCATCGACGCGCCCGCGCAGGTGCACCAGCAGCAGCCGCTCTGCCCCGGCGCGCCCTGCGAGGCGCGCGGCCTGGGCGGCGGTGGTGTGGCCCCCCTCGTCTGCGACCTCGGCGTCGGCATCGAGATAGGTGGCCTCGTGGACGAAGAGCGTGGCGCCGCTCGCGAACTCAGCGAGCGCCTCGACCGGCCGCGTATCCCCTGAGTAGACCACCCTGGCCCCGCCGGGGAGATCCCACCTGATCGAGAAGGCCGGCGGCCCGTGATCGGCGGGCAGGGCGAAGAAGGCGTGTCCCTCGTGCTCCCAGAACGGCTCCGGCTCCGCCCCGGATCCGGGCCCCTTCCCATCCGGGAAGGCCGCGCGCAGCGGCCTGAGCTCCACGAAGCCGGCGCGCCTCTCGAGGTCGAACAGGGCGAGCAGCGACCGCAGCCGATCCATCTCGGACCGTGGCGCGTAGACCGGCAGCGGTTCTTCCCTGGCCAGCATCCAGAGGTGGTGTATCAGCGAGGGAAGGCCGTAGACGTGGTCGGGATGGCCGTGGGTGAGCACGACCGCGGCAAGTGTCATGGGCTCTATCCCGGCGGCCAGCAGCTTCTTGTAGGGGCTGCCCGGGCAGTCGAGCAGGATCGCGGAGCCGCCGAGCGCGCACGCGACGGAGGTGTTGTCGCGCGCGGCCGACTGGACCGCGCCGCTGCTGCCCAGCACGGCCAGGAAGGGCGGTGACGGCTCCAGCAGGCCTGCCAGGTCCGAGTCCTCGCGTACCCTGTGGAAGGGCACGCCCCGCGCCTCTGCCACCGACTCGTCGTGCGGCGTGTCACCCACGAACAGCACCACCTTCCTACCGGCCTCCCGGAGGCGGTCGAGCGTTCGGCCCTTGTCGCCCCCCTCTATCTCCACGAAGTAGGCCGCGAGCCCGCGGCGTCCGGCGTCGCCCACCAGGTCGGCATGCGGCAGGCCGCTCGTGAGCACCAGGTCGCTCCGCAGCCGCAGGGCCTCGAGCGTGCGGCGGGCGGAGGGGAACTCGAGCATCCGCTCCCGGGCGGCCTCGTTGGCCGCCGAGAAGCGGCGTGAGAACTCCTGGCGCTGCTCCTCGGTCGCTTCGCGGCCGAGATCTCTCAGCGTCTCGGTCAGTTGCACGAACCGGTGGGCGCCGCTCGTCCTGGCGAACGACGCGTCCACGGCAGGCCTGTCACCCTGCGGGAGGCCCAGAACGCTCGAAACCGCGCGCCAGTAGGACTCCTGCTTGACGGCGAAGTTGTCGACGAGCGTGCCGTCGTAGTCGAAGACGATTACCTCTCGCATGCCGATGCCGTCCTCCTAGCCGGGCCGGTTGATCCAGGCGTGGTCGGGGTCGTCCGCCCAGGCGGCGTACTGGACGCGCGCGCCCGAGATCGCCCAGAGGTAGGCGAGCTCGTACCCGCCGCCGGCCACCAGCGGGTGGTAGCCCCGAGGTATGATCACCGTGTCGCCGTCGCGGACTCGGTAGATCCGCTGGAACGGCGCGGGGTCGTCCGGCTGCGTGTAGACCATCTGCAGCCCGAATCCTCCCTGGGGCCTGAGGAGGTAGTGGTAGACCTCCTCCATGGGCGCCTCCGCCTGGGACAGGGCATCGTGCTTGTGCGGTGGGTAGCTCGACCAGCCGCCCGGCCTGTTGAGCGTCTCTCCCACGAGCAGCCGGCTGGCCGTGTGCTGATCCACCACGCTGGTCACTGTGCGCAGGAAGGCGCCGGAGCCGACCTGACGCGCCGTGGCCTCGCCCGGCCCGACGAGCTTCGGGGGGCGGCTCTCGGCTGACGGCGCCGAGAACAGCGCCAGGCGGGCCCCCACCTGGCGACCCTCGACGGCGAGGCGCGCTCCCGCCGGCACGAAGAGCGCCGACGGCGGCCCTTCGAAGATCGAGGGCCGGGAGTCGAGCGCGCCGGCGAGCGGGGCGGGGCCGGAGGCGACCTCGAAGTCGCATGCGCCGCCCAGCAGGTAGAGCACCGCCTCCCTCTCCGCGGACTCCCACGAGAGGCGCGGGGCCTCCGGCGTCAGGTGGACTAGCGAGAACTCGATGAACTGCAGGGGACACGCCTGCGGCGACGCGACCTTCCGGATCCCGACCGCCTCGCCCGAGGCCCTTATGTGCTGGCTCTCACTGGGTACCGTCACGGCCCACCCCCTAGACGCGCCAGCCGGCTCTGCGCGATCAACTGCCTTGCGAGCGAGACGCCGCCCAGCAGCAGCAACGCCGCGCTGATCGGCCTCGTCGCGAACACCGAGAGGTCGCCTCCGGTGATTATCAGCATCCGACGGAACTCGGACTCCATCATCGGCCCGAGCACCAGGCCGAGGATCAATGGGATCAGCGGGTACCCCGCCCTCTTGAGCACGAAGCCCAGGATCCCGGCCGCGAGCGCGACCACGGCGTCGAGCATCCAGCCGTTCAGCGCGTAGGCGCCCAGTATCGACAGGACGATGACGATCGGGGTCATCATCGCCTGGGGTATGCTGAGGGCCTTCACGAAGATCCGGATCCCGCCGAGCTGGAAGAGGCAGGTCGTGACGTTGGCCACTATCATCGCGAAGACGACGGCGTAGATGAAGTGAGGCTGGAACGAGAAGAGAAGGGGCCCGGGCGTCACCCCGTGGATAATCATCGCCGCGAGGATCGGGACGGCGGCGGCCTCCGCGGGCAGGGCCAGGGTGAAGGTCGGGATGAGGCCGCCCCCGATGCACGCGTTGTTGGCCACCTCGGGCGCCACGACCCCCTCGAGCCGCCCGCTGCCGAACTCCTCGGGATGGGCAGAGCGCTGCTTGGCGCGCTCGTAGGCGAGGACCACGGCCACGCTGGCGCCTGCCCCCGGCAGGATGCCTACGAAGGTGCCTATCCAGCCCGACTCGAGGATCGTGCGCCACATCCCCCACAGGGTGCGGAGGCTGGGGAACATGCGGCCCAGTTGCTGGGTCACGATCTGCCCCACCGTGCGGCTCCGCGCGGCGTCGTCCAGCGCCTGGGTTATGCCGAACATCCCGATCAGCACCGGGACCAGGCCGATCCCGCCGGTCAGGAACGGATCCCCGAAGGTGAAGCGGCCGATGCCGGTCATCGTGTCGGTCCCGACCGTGGCGAGGAGGACCCCGATCGCGCCCATGACGACGCCCTTCAGCAGGTTGGTTCCCGAGACGCTTGCGATGATCGTCAGGCTCGCCACCGCGAGCGCGAAGTACTCGGCCGGCCCGAACAGCAGCGAGAAGCGGGCGAGCGCCGGGGAGGCGGCCAGCAGAGCGGCCGTGCTGATCAGTCCCCCCAGGAACGAGGCGATCACAGCGCCTCCCAGCGCCATTCCCGCCTGCCCCTTCCGCGCCATCGGCAGGCCGTCCAGCGCGGTCGCGATCGCGTTTGGGTTGCCCGGGATCCCAAAGAGGATTGCCGGTATCGAGGCGCCGGTCACCGCGCCGAAGTAGAGCCCGAGCAGCAGGCCGATCGCGGTCAGGCTGTCGAGGTGAAGGCTGACCGGCAGGAAGAGCGCCAGCCCCATCGTGGCTGTAAGCCCGGGCATGGCGCCAATGAAGATCCCGACGATGTCCCCTACAACGATCCAGAAGAGGGTCTGCGGCTGGAGGACGAACGCCATGCCCTGGACTAGCGGTTCCATGTCAACCGGTCACTCTCCACGGTCTAGAATCCCCACGGCCCGGCCGGGAGCACGACCCCCAGCAGCCGGCCGAACGCGAGCCACAGCGCCGCCGCCACCCCCGCGCCGGCGATCAGATGGCCCGCGGCCCTGAAGCGGCGCTCCCTGTCCAGG
This sequence comes from Armatimonadota bacterium, assembly GCA_037446215.1. GTDB lineage: Bacteria > Sysuimicrobiota > Sysuimicrobiia > Sysuimicrobiales > Humicultoraceae > VGFA01. Next base: position 28,767 of record JBBIJB010000009.1, on the reverse strand, counting down.
TAGCGCGAGACCGCGGCCAGGAACAGGGCGGTGGAGAGGACGAAGCCCAGCGGGGTCATCAGCGCCAGGTAGGCAACCATCAGGGCGCCGACGAGCGCGGCGTCGTTCCAGGGCTCAATGCCCACCTTCCCGCCTCGGGGGCCGCGGAGCTCGCCGGCCAGGACCACGAGGGCGCCACCGAGGACGACCGCCGCGGTCGCGATCGGAAAGGCCTGGGGGCCCGGGTCCCCGCGCACGTGGCGACTCGGGATCTCACGGGCCAGGAAGATGGCCGCCGCCGAGAGGGCGGCCAGGGCCGCCGCGGCGGCCAGCCGCGCGCAGCGCGTCACTTCATCAGGCCCACAAGGCGCAGCAGCTTGGAGAGATCGAGCGTCAGCACCGCGAAGTAGCGCCCCAGCTCCTCGTTGGTCATGTAGGTCTTGACGAGACCGTTGGCGCGCGAGAACGCGATCCAGTCGGGATCGTTCATCGCGCGGCCCACCGCGGCCGCGATCGCGCGCCTGCTCTCCATGGGGATGCCCTTGGGCCCGCTGATGGAGCGGAAGCTCCCCTGGGGTATGTTCTTGTATCCGAGCTCGGAGACCGTGGGCGCCTGCGGGAAGAGCGGCGTCCGCCGGAGGCTTGTCACGGCAAGCGGCCGCAGCCGGCCGGCCTGGCCCTGGACCTCGGACTGGGAGAACACACCGGCGGTCACCACGTTGCCGAGCACGCCGGCGATCAGCCGGGCGCCGCCTTCGAACGGGACCACGGTCCAGGGGCTTCCAGCGGCCTTGTTCAGGGCCTCCGAGGTCAGGTGCGTGAGAGCGCCCACCCCGGCGTGCCCGATGGTGATCTTGCCGGGAGACGCCTTGCCGGCATCGACCAGGTCGGCGAGGGTCTTGTAGGGGGCGTTGTCCAGGACGGCGATGACGAACGCGTCCCAGTTGAGGCTGGCGATGTGATCGAACTGGATTATCGACCCCGCGGCCAGCCCCTGCAGCGTCGCCGTGACGGTGTGGGTCCCGGAGAGCAGGAGGGTGTGTCCGTCCGCCTTGGAGCGCATGACCTCGTTCGTGCCGATGCCGCTGCCGGCGCCCGGCATGTTCCGGATCACGATCGGGGGCTCGATGAACCGCTGCATCGCCCGCTGGAGCTGCCTGGCGATGATGTCCGTGCCGCCGCCGGCTCCGAACGGAACGACGATGGTCACCGGCCGGCCCTCGGGCCAGGACGACTCGGGGCCCGCGCCGGCCGTAGACGGCGCGGCCGCGATCGCCACAAAGATACAGAGTACCGCTGCGAGCTGCCTCATGAACGTACCTCCCTCTCAGGCTCGGTTTCCAGTTTCTCGCGCTCGTGGGCGCGTTCCTTCAAGGCCCGGGCCCGGGCAAGGCCCTCCGGCGCAACGCAGGATAGGCAGGAGGGCATGCTGAAGGATAGTTGCTCAAACGGCAGCAGCCGCTGGGATCCAAGTGTCCGGTCGCGATGTTACCGAGAATCGTTCTCAATAACATAGGCAAGGTCTACAGCGTGCGCGGGCGCCCGCTCGTCGCGCTGAGGGACGTCTCCCTGGATGTGGGCGAGGGCGAGTTCCTCTGCGTGGTGGGACCGTCGGGCTGCGGCAAGTCGACCCTACTGCGGATCCTCGGCGGGCTGGTACCCCAGTCGGCCGGATCGGTCTCGTTCTCGGGCGGAGGGCGGGGCAAACCGCTCCACAGCATCGTCTTTCAGGAGTACGCGATCTTCCCCTGGAAGACCGTCCAGCAGAACGTGGTCTTCGGGATGCAGATGCGCGGGGTTCCCAGGGCCGAGAGGGACGAGGTAGCCCGCAGATGGATCGGCCGCGTGGGCCTCGGGGAGTTCGCGGACGCCTACCCCAGGCAGCTCTCGGGAGGGATGCGCCAGCGCGTGAGCATAGCGCGGGCCTTCGCCAACGACCCCGAGGTGCTGCTGATGGACGAGCCGCTGGGCGCCCTCGACGCCCAGACCAGGCTGATACTGATGGACGAGCTGTTGCGGCTGTGGGAGAGCGACCGCAAGACCGTCGTCTACATAACGCACGACATCGAAGAGGCGATCCTGCTCGGCGACCGCGTCGTGCTGATGACCGCGCGCCCGGGCACGGTCAAGGCCGCGTTCGAGGTCCCCTTCGCGCGGCCGCGGGGAGTGGAGGCGATGGCCCGCCCGGAGTTCGCAAGCCTCTCCTACCGCATATGGGAGGCGCTGCGGGACGAGGCGGTCGCCTCGATGGGCGATCGCGCTTATGCATCCGGCGACGGGCACAGGGAGACCCACCGTGAGCGGTGAGGCGCAGGACCGCCTCCTCGCCGGGTGCGCCTCCGTGGGGCTGCTCCTGGGGTGGGAAGCGGCGGTGCAGACCGGCCTGCTGGACGCGCGGTTCTTCCCGCCACCCTCACTCGTGATCGTGACCTTCGCTCGCCTGCTGGCGGACGGAACCCTCGCGGGCCACACCGCCGCCAGTCTCTTCCGCGTCCTGGCGGGGTTCGCAATCGGCACCGCGGCAGGGCTCGGCGGGGGGCTGGTCCTCGGCACGGTCAGGCCGCTGCGCGTTGCGCTCGAGCCCAGCATCTCCGCGCTCTACGTCATCCCAAAGGTGGCGATCCTGCCCCTGGTGATGCTCATATTCGGGCTGGGAGAGGCATCGAAGATCGCCATCGTGGCGATAGCCACGTTCTTCATCGTGGTGATAAACACCACTGCCGCGGTCGTGGGCGTCGAGCCGATCTACCTGGAGGCCGGCCGCGCGTTCGGGGCCAGGCGCCTCTCGATGTTCGCGCACATCGTGCTGCCGGGCGCGCTGCCGGCGATCTTCACCGGGCTCCGGCTGGCGCTGGGGACGGCGCTGATCGTCGTCATCGCCGCCGAGTTCGTGGCCGCCAAGGACGGGATCGGATACTTCATCTGGCTTGCCTGGAACACGCTGCGCCCAGAGGAGATGTTCGCCGGACTCATCGTGGTGGGCACGCTCGGGATGCTCTCGTACGGGGCCGTTCGTTGGGCCGGCAACCGGCTGATGCCCTGGCAGCAGGAGGAGCGCCAGGGCGAAGGGAGGGTCGATCATGGCTAGAGGCAGGCGCCTCTGCGCCCTGCTCTGCGCGTTCGCGTTGATAGGCGGCACCGCGTACTACGCCGATCTCCACGCGGCGCCGCCGGGGACGGGGGGGCGCATCGAGAAGGTGGTCGTCGCGCACGTCCCGCTCATCAACTTCGCCACGCTCTACGTGGCGATGGAACGCGGCCTCTTCCGCGAGCAGGGGATAGAGATCGATCTCCAGCGGGTGGCCTCCGGGACCGAGGCGCTCGTCTTCCTGGCGCAGGACAGGCTCGACGTGGGCGCGGTCGGTCTCTCGGCGTCGACCTTCAACGCGTTCCACCGGAAGCTCGAGCTGCGGATCGTCGCCTCGACCTCGTCGTGGGGACAGCGGCACGGGACGAGGATACTCGCGCGGCTGGACCTGTTCGACTCGGGCGAGATCCGCTCGGTGCGCGACCTGCGCGGCCGCCGCGTGGCAATCGCCGGCGGCGTCGGCTCGGCCGGCCACTACCTGTTCCTGTTGGGTGCGCGGAGGGGTGGGATCGGGCCGCGCGACTTCGACCTGGTCAGCCTGCCGAACCCCGATCACGGCCCCGCGCTACGCGCGGGCAGGGTGGACGGATCGCTCACCGGATCGCCCTTCTCCTCGGCGGCCCTCTCGCAGTTCATGGCCAGGCCGCTGCTGGAGAACTTCGCGCCCGGCAACGCCTCGACGATCTTCGCCTACTCGGGGAGGTTCATGCGCGACCGCCCCGAGGTCGCCGCGCGCTTCCTTGCGGCCCTGATGAAGGCGGCGCGCGCGATGCAGGGTCAGGGCTTCTTCGACCCGGAGAACGTCGCGGCCTACAAGAAGTACACCGGCGTGCGGGACGAGGTCCTCCAGTCCGAGCCGCCGTTGCTCTACCATCCGGACATGAGGATCGTGACGAGCACCATCGTGGACATGGAGAGGACGTTCCGGGAGGCGGGGCTCGCGGACTACTCCGGGCCGATCCCAATCGAGGCGATGATCGAGCGCCGCTTCCAGCAGGAGGCGCAGAGGCTGGTGGGTCGCTAGGCGCTGGCCGGGGCCGGCAGCCCGCATTTCGGGCTGCGGGAGCCGGAACCCAATCGAGAAAGGGAAAGGAGTGCGGGATCATGCTTGAATTCGTCCCAGTCCTGGAGGAGTTCATCCTGGAGAAGATGGGCGAGACCCGGCTTCCGGGCCTGAGCCTCGCCCTGCTTCGAGACGGGGAGGTGGTCTATCGCAGGGGTCTCGGCCTCCGGGACATCGAGAGGGGCTTGCCCGCAACCCCTCGCACCCTTTACGCCATCGGAAGCATCACGAAGTCGTTCACGTGTCTGGCAATGATGCAGTTGCAGGAGAGAGGCCTGCTGAGTGTCGACGACCTCTGTGAGCGGTACCTCCCGCTCGAGATCCGGCCGGGCGGGGAGCCGATCCGGCTGCGGCATCTCATGTCACACAGCTCTGGCATCCCAGCCCTGGCCTACGCCGAGGCCGCGATCCGGCACCGCCAGGGGAGCAGCGACCGCTGGCTCCCGCTGGGCGGGTACGACGATATGTTGCGCTTCGTCAACGGGGCGGGGGATTGGACGCTCGGCCGCCCGGGGGAGCGATGGTTCTACCTGAACGAGGGCTACGTCCTGTTGGGGGCCGTGATCGAGAAGGTCTCGGGGCAACCTTACAGCGACTACATCAAGGAACACATCCTGGCTCCGCTTGGAATGACTCGCAGCCACTTCGGCCGCGAAGCTGTCGAGGGCGACGGGGACGCGGCAGTTCCCTACGTGATCACGAAGGAAAAGGCGCACCTGCCAGGACGGTACCTATACGGGCGCATCACCAGCGATGGGGGATTGATTTCGAGCGCGGACGACATGGCCGCATATGTGACCATGTACCTCACTCAGGGGGACGGCTCGGAGAAGCCCTTGATCGGCGCGGACTCACTCCACGCCATGCAGGCCCCCGCCGTCCCCCTTCCGCTGAGGAGACCGTGGACGCAAGGCGACACCCCTTCAGGGTTCTACGGCTACGGGCTGTCGGCCTATCCGGACTTCTTCGGCAAGAAGCTGGTGGGACACGGGGGCAGCGTCTTGGTCAGCACGGCCCACATGGCGTTCGTCCCAGAAGCCGGCATAGGCGCAATCGTGCTTTCCAACGGCAGCGGGTATCCCATGCAGTACTTCGCTCACTGCGCGCTCGCGCTGATGCTTGGAGAGAACCCCTGGGAGATCCCGGCGCTTCGCCTTGAGCGCATCCTGGATCGCCTAGCCGGGGTCTACGAGACCTATCGGGGGACGTTCGGTGCCACGGTGCGGCGCGCCGGCGACTTCCTGATCCTTGAGATTCGCGACCGGCACACCGAACAGATAGTACCTCTGTGGCCTGAGGCATCCTCGGGCGATGTGGCCCTGTTTCGGACCATGGCGGGCGGCCAGTGCCTTCCGGTGGAGTTCAGGTCGACGGGGGAAGGGGTCGATCTGCTCTTCGAGCGATACAGGTTCCGGAAGACTGGGCGAGTTCCGGCGTAGCGACGCTCGGCCGCAGATTGAACTTGGGAGACTTCGAGTGTAGCATGTGTGCAAGAATCGGGCACGGCGAAGGAGGTATGACATCGTAAGGGGGGGCTGAATGGTGTTCAAGTTCAGCAAGAGCTTCGTCTGCGTGGCCCTGCTGCTAGCGCTTGGTCTCACCGGTTCAGCTACTGGTCAACCGGTCCGCGGCGGAACGCTGACCGTCGCTATCGTCCGTGATCCGGACACCCTGGACATCCACCGAACAACGTGGGTGGATATCGGGAACTACCTCCCCTATGACACGCTCGTCGCCATGGACGAGAAGGGGAAGATCATCCCGCACCTGGCGGAGTCGTGGCGCGTCTCCCCCGATGGGAAGGAAATAACTTTCACGCTGCGCACCGATGTTCGCTTCCACTCGGGAGCACCATTCACCGCGGAGGCGGTGAAGAGGACCTACGATCGGGCTCGCGATCCCGCCGTGAGATCGCCCGCGACCGCCTTCATGCTGGGCCCACTGGAAGCCGTCGATGTCGTGGACACAAGGACGGCTCGAATGCGGTTCCGTGAGCCCTTTGCGCCGATCTGGGCCCCGATGGTCACAGCGTATCTCGCCCCGTTCGATCCGACGGTGATGGAGCGTGAAGGCCTCGAGTTTGGGGAGCGGCCCAGCGGCGCCGGGCCCTTCAAGTTTGTGGAGCGGGTCCGCGGGTCACACCTGGTCTTTCGGAGGGCCGATGACTACGCCTGGGGCCCTCGTTACGCGACGAACAAGCGGGCTCCGTATGTTGAGACCGTGCGCCTGCGTGTCATCCCCGATGAGGCGACCCGAATGATGGAGCTCGATCGGGGAGGGGTACACGTGGTGATGAGCGTGCCGACACAAGAGGTTCGTCGGCTTCGCGAGCGTCAAGACATTCAACTGCTGCGGACGCGAGAGAACGGAATCACCTACCTCGGCTTCAACAACAAGAAGTGGCCATTCACCGACATCAAGGTTCGTCAGGCGATCTCGACCGCGGTCCAGCGTGACAACGTGATCCGCTTCGCACTGGAGGGGCTGGCGAAGCCCATCTATGGCCCTCTACCGCAGACGATCCCCGGGTACTCGGACCGGATCGAGGAGATGAGCAAGCAGCTCTACCCCTTCGATCGCCGAAAGGCGCGCGCCGTCCTCGCCGAGGGCGGGTGGCAACCGGGGCCCGACGGGATCATGGTCAAGGACGGCCGACGCCTATCATCGAGCCTCTGGGTCACTTCCGAACCCGTCAATCACAGAATAGGGATGATCCTGCAGTCGCAGCTCCGGGCCATCGGCATGCATGTTGACCTGGAGGTCCTGGAGGACGCCACGATACGTGCCAACACGCCGCGGGGGCTGCACGAGATGATCGTCTGGCCCTATGGCTGGTACGACCCCGACATCCTGCACGCGCTCTTCTACACGGGCCGCTCCGTGCGAGTCCACTACTCGACGCCTGAGCTGGATCGGCTCCTTGACGCGGGCCGGACCACCATGGAAGAGCGGAAGAGGATGGAGATCTACTTCGAGATCCAGAAGAAGCTGGTGGAGGCCGCCCCGTGGGTCCCGCTGTACGTGAGGGAGCACGTCATAGCGGTCCGGGGGGACGTCAAGGGCGTCAAGGCTCACCCGTTCACGAATGCCGTGTACCTGAACGACGCGTACATAGCCCGCAAGTAGGCCGGGCATGCAGGTCTACATCGCCAAACGACTGGGGAGCACGGTCTTCGTGCTCCTCGGCGTTTCGGCTCTCGCGTTCGGGCTCTTGCACTTGATCCCAGGGGATCCGGTGCGATACATGCTCGGCGACTTGGCGCCGCCGGAAGCCGTCGCCGAGCTCCGGAAGAGCATGGGGCTGGACGTCCCTGCGCATGAGCAGTACGTGCGCTTCGTGCTCCGAGTCGCGCGGGGCGATCTCGGGCGGTCGCTGATCACCAACGTGCCCATATCGCGGGAGATCAGGGCAAGGTTCCCTGTCACCCTTCGCCTGTCACTCATGAGCCTGGCTGTGGGCACCGCCATAGGCCTCTCAGCGGGTGTCGTTGCAGCCACACACCACAACCGCCCCGCCGACTTCACCCTGATGGTGTGTGCCCTTGTCGGCATATCCGCGCCAAGCTTCTGGGTCGCGTTCCTCCTCATGTGGGCCTTTGCGGTGCGGCTGGGTCTCTTCCCCGTATCAGGGTATGATGGACTGCACTCCCTGGTGCTGCCGGCGATCACGCTCGGCTTGCTCTCCGGAGGGGGCATCGCCCGCCTTACGCGAAGCAGCCTGCTCGAGGTCCTCAGGCAGGACTACATCCGTACGGCCCGCGCGAAGGGTGCCGCCCGATCGAGGGTGCTCCGCCGTCATGCCTTGCGCAACGCGTTGATCCCGGTGATCACACTGGTCGGGCTACAGTTCGGAGGCTTGCTGTCGGGCGCCGTGGTAACCGAGACGGTGTTCGCCCTGCCCGGCATCGGTCAGTACGCGGTACAGGCGATAGCGAAGCGTGACTTCCCGGTCATCCAGGGCGTGATCCTGATCTTCGCCGTGGTCTTTGTCCTCGTGAACCTCACCGTGGACCTGCTCTACGCGCTTCTGGACCCCAGGATCCGCTATGAGTAGATGGATGGGCGGGATCCCTGCACTAGCCCGACCGCCGCACGGGCGGGATCGTGAGGCGAAGACGTCTGGGATCACGCCTTTCGTCCGCCTGCGACGTCACCGCAGCGCATCGGTTGGCCTCGCCGTCCTCTGCATGCTCATCGTCATGGGGCTCTTGGCGCCTGTGATCGCGCCTTACGACCCCTACGCGATGCACTTTGAGGACCGGCTGCTCCCTCCCTCTCGGCAGTATCCAGCCGGAACCGACGAGTTTGGGCGTGATCTCTTCCGGATGCTCATATGGGGAAGCAGACCATCTCTGATAGCGGGGATGATCGCGGTGAGCATCTCGGCGTTCTTGGGTGTTGCCATCGGGGTTACGAGCGGTTTCTACCCGAGGGCCGATGCTGTCTTGATGAGGGTAGTTGACATCTGGCTCGCCTTTCCCACCCTCCTTCTAGCCATCGCAATTGTCGCCGTCTTGGGAACGGGGCTGAGGAACGCGATGATCGCGGTGGGAATCTCGGCCGCACCGACGTTCATTCGTGTCGTACGGGGGGCGGTCTTGACGATCAAGCAGCACGACTATGTCGAGGCCGCCCGGGCTATGGGCGCCAAAGACCTGCGCATTCTCCATGTTCATGTTCTGCGCAATGTCATCGCGCCTATAATCGTGATCGCCACCCTCCAGTTTGGAGGTGCAATCCTGGCGACCGCCGCCCTGAGCTTCCTGGGTTTGGGGGCACAGCCACCCACACCGGAGTGGGGCGCAATGGCCTTCTCGGGTCGGGCCTTCGTCAGGGATGCGTGGTGGATGAGCCTTTTCCCCGGGATTGCGATCCTACTGGCCGTGCTGGGGTTCAATCTGCTGGGCGACGGCATGCGCGATCTCCTGGACCCGAGGCTCAAGTAGCCGAATCCGCGTTAGCGCTGGCCGGGGCCGCTTGATAGAATCAAGACGAAACGCGACCCCGTGCAGTTCGGCCGGAGGCCCCCGCCGGGCGGCGTGGCTTTGTCCTAAGGGGGGATAGAGATGCGCTGCACAGCCGTAAGGCCTCGTGTGACCCGGTGCTCCTCTCTCCCTGGCGTGACGCTCTTCCGCGTGGACAGCCCGCACACCAAACCCTTCCGGTTCTGGGAGCGGCTCATCGGGGAGATCAAGCGTGACCATATCGGGCGCGTCAACAAGATCCGGGCGTACACGAAGCAGTCGCACGACCGCTCGAACGTGATACTCGTCGTGGTCAACCTGGACCTCCACGAGCCCTACAGGGAGCACGACTTTGAGTACTACCTATAGGCGACGGGCGCGCGGCGCCGCACCGGCCGGGAACGCGGCCGCGCGGCCCGCCGGCGACCCCCATTGGTACAAGGATGCCGTCATCTACGAGCTGCACGTGCGGGCGTTCTACGACAGCGACGGAGACGGCATAGGCGACTTCCGCGGGCTGACCGAGAAGCTCGACTACCTGCAGTCGCTGGGCGTGACCGCCGTCTGGCTCCTCCCCTTCTACCCCTCCCCCCTCAAGGACGACGGCTACGACATCTCGAGCTACACCGAGGTCCACGGCAGCTACGGGAAGCTGCGGGAGTTCGAAGCCTTCCTGCGCGAGGCCCACGCGCGGGGGCTGCGGGTGATCACCGAGCTCGTCGTCAACCATACCTCGGACCAGCACGCCTGGTTCCAGAAGGCGCGAAGGGCTAAGCCCGGGAGCAAGGCCAGGGAGTTCTACGTCTGGAGCGACACCCCGGACAGGTACCGTGACGCACGGATAGTATTCAAGGACTTCGAGTCCTCCAACTGGGCATGGGACTCCGTGGCGAAGGCCTACTACTGGCACCGCTTCTACTCACACCAGCCGGATCTCAACTACGAGAACCCGGCGGTGAGGAGAGCCCTGCTCCGCGCGGTGGACTTCTGGATGCGCATGGGGATAGACGGCCTGCGGCTCGACGCCGTACCCTACCTGTACGAGCGTGAGGGTACGATGTGCGAGAACCTGCCGGAGACCCACGCCTTCCTGAAGGATCTGCGGCGGCACGTCGACGGCAGGTTCCAGGAGAGGATGCTGCTGGCCGAGGCCAACCAGTGGCCCGAGGACGCCGCGGCCTACTTCGGCGAAGGCGACGAATGCCACATGGCGTTCCACTTCCCCTTGATGCCGCGGCTGTTCATGGCCATCCGGATGGAGGACCGCTACCCGATCCTGGACATGCTCGAGCAGACGCCCTCCATCCCCCAGAGTTGCCAGTGGGGCATCTTCCTGCGCAACCACGACGAGCTGACCCTGGAGATGGTGACGGACGAGGAACGGGACTACATGTACAGGGTCTACGCCCACGATCCCCAGGCGCGGATCAACCTGGGCATCCGGCGGCGTCTGGGGCCGCTGCTCGGAAACCACCACCGCCGCATCGAGCTGATGAACGGGCTGCTGTTCTCGCTTCCCGGGACTCCGATCATCTACTACGGCGACGAGATCGGCATGGGGGACAACATCTACCTCGGCGACCGCAACGGGGTGCGGACGCCGATGCAGTGGAGCCCCGATCGGAACGCGGGCTTCAGCCGCTGCAACCCGCAGCGGCTATACCTGCCCGTGATCATCGACTCCGAGTACCACTACGAGTCGGTGAACGTCGAGGCGCAGCAGAACAACCCTCACTCGCGGCTGTGGTGGACCAGGCGCCTGGTCGCACTGCGCAGGCAGTACAAGGCGTTCAGCCGTGGCGACCTCGTGGTGATCAGCCCGGAGAACCGCGGGGTGCTCGCCTTCGTTCGCCGGCACGAAGAGGAGCGCATACTCGTCATAGCAAACCTGTCGCGCTTCGTCGAGTACGCCGAGCTGAACCTTGCCGCGTACAAGGGGATGGTCCCGGTCGAGCTCTTCGGCAGGAAGGAGTTCCCGCCGATCGGAGAGGCACCCTACTTCCTGACGCTGGGCCCCCACTCCTTCTACTGGTTCGCGCTGCAACCCAACCGGGGCGCGGCCCCGCGCGCCTGGGCCGACCCCGGCGGCGCAGGCCCGGCTCCTATGGTGGCGGCCGCCCCCTGGCGGGAGGTTCTCAAAGGCCCGGAGAGGCCCGCGCTGGAGAGGGCGCTCGGCTCCTATGTGCGCGAGCGGAGGTGGTTCGGAGGAAAGGCCAGGAGGCTGAAATCCACGGGCATCTCCCACGCTGTGGAGATACCGCCGGACGGGGTGGTGCTGTTCGTCCGCGTCGACTACGCGGAGGGTGAGCCCGAGACCTACCTGCTGCCGCTCGCACGCGCCACGGGCGAGCGCGCCGCCCGGGTCGCCAGCGAGTATCCCGGCGCTGTTGTGGCGCGCGCCGTCGACGCGGAGGGAGCACCCGCGGGGATCGTCTTTGACGCGCTCGTGGATCCCGGCTTCTCCGGCAGGCTGCTGGAGATGGTGGCGCGGAAGAGGCATGTCGTCGGAGTCGACGGCAGGCTCTTGGCGGTGCGCACGCGCGCGTTTCGCAAGGTCATGGGAGGCGGCGAGGCGCCGTCCGAGCCCGTACCGATGGGCGCCGAGCAGAGAAACACCTCGGTGACGTTCGGCGATCGCCTGATACTCAAGGTATTCAGGCGGCTGGACCCGGGCCCGAACCCCGACCTCGAGTTGGGTAGGTTTCTGACCGAGAGGGGATTCCCGCACATCCCGGCCGTGACCGGGGCGCTCGAGTTCCACCCCGAGGCGGCGGAACCGATGACGGTGGCGGTGGCCCAGGCCTTCGTACCCAACCAGGGCGACGGCTGGCAGTACACGCTGCACCACATGGGCGCGTTCCACGAGCGCGCCCTTGCCGGGCAGCCCGAGATCCGCAAAGCGCCCGTTCCCAAAGGCAGCCTGCTTGACCTGGCGGCGGAGCCACCTCCTCCGCTGGTCTTCGAGATGACGGCGCCCTACCTGGAGGCAGCGCGGCTACTTGGGATCCGGACGGCCGAGATGCACGCCGTCCTCGCCTCGAACACCGCCGACCCGGCCTTCGCGCCCGAACCCTTCTCGACGCTCTACCAGCGCTCGGTCTACCAGTCGATGCGCAGCCTCGCCGGCCAGGTCCTGCCGCTGCTCCGCCGGCGCGCCGATACCCTCCCGAAGGCCGCCGCCGGGGACGCGCGCCGGGTGCTGGAGGGGCAGCCCGAGATCCTGAGGAGGCTGCGGGCGCTGCTCGACCGGAGGATCTCGGGGCTCCGCACCAGGATCCACGGCGACTACCACCTGGGCCAGGTGCTCCACACCGGAAAGGACTTCGTCATAATCGACTTCGAGGGCGAGCCGGCCCGCCCGATCGCGGAGCGGCGCCTGAAGAGGTCCCCTCTCCGGGACGTGGCGGGGATGCTGCGCTCGTTCCACTGCGCGGCGCACTTCGCGCTGCTCTCCCCGGGTGGTGCAGGCGCGCTCACCCCGGAGGCCGGGCGGAGCCTCCTGCCCTGGGCGCAGTTCTGGTACAGGTGGGTAGGCGCGGCCTTCCTCGGCGCCTACCTGGAGGCGGCCTCTACCGGGGCGTTCCTGCCAAGGACGAGCGCGGAGACGAGGGTCCTGATAGATGCCTTCCTGCTGGAGAAGGCGATCTACGAGATCGGCTACGAGCTGAACAACCGACCCGACTGGGTGCGGATCCCGCTCCAGGGCGTGCTGGAGCTGATCGGGCCGCGCTAGCCGGACGCAGGAGACTACCATGCCGCTCTCAGGCGATGACCTCCACCTGTTCAACGAGGGGACGCACTTCAAGCTCCACGAGAAGCTGGGGGCGCACCCGCTGACGCTGGGAGGCGTGGAGGGCACGAGCTTCGCGGTCTGGGCGCCGGACGCCGAGAGCGTTCACGTGATGGGGGAGTTCAACGACTGGGACAAGGGCAGCCATCCCCTGCGCCCCATCGGGCGCTCCGGGATCTGGGA
>JBBIJB010000009.1:13474-15690 GCA_037446215.1 Armatimonadota bacterium | reverse complement strand
GGAGGGGTTCCTGCCGGGGGTGGGCGAGGGAGCGCGCTACAAGTACCACATAGCCTCGAGATACCGCCGCTACAGCGCCGACAAGTCGGATCCCTTTGCCTTCGCCACCGAAGCCCCGCCCGGAACGGCGTCAATCGTGACAGGCCTGGCGTACGAGTGGGGCGATCGGGAGTGGATGGAAGGCCGGAGCAGCCACAACAGGAGGGACGCCCCGGTCTCGATCTACGAGGCCCACCTCGGGTCTTGGATGAGGATCCCCGAGGAGGGGAGGCGGTCTCTCACCTACCGCGAGATGGCCGAGAGGCTGGTGCCGTACGTGCGTCGGATGGGCTTCACGCACGTCGAGATCATGCCGGTCATGGAGCACCCCTTCTATGGGTCGTGGGGCTACCAGGTCACCGGGTACTTCGCCCCGACGGCGCGCTACGGATCGCCGCAGGACCTGATGTACCTGATCGACCAGTTCCATCAGAACGGGATCGGGGTGATCCTGGATTGGGTCCCGTCGCACTTCCCGAACGACGAGCACGGCCTGGGCTACTTCGATGGGACCCACCTCTACGAGCACGCGGATCCCCGCAAGGGCATCCACCCTGACTGGGATACCTTCATCTTCAACTACGGAAGGAACGAGGTCCGCAGCTTCCTGATCAGCAGCGCCCTCTTCTGGCTGGACAGATACCATGCCGACGGCCTGCGCGTGGACGCCGTGGCCTCGATGCTCTACCTGGACTACTCCCGCAGTGAGGGGGAGTGGATCCGCAACGAGTTCGGAGGGCGTGAGAATCTGGAGGCGATCTCCCTGATCCGCCGCCTGAACGAGGAGGTCTACCGCGCGCACCCGGACGTGCTGACCGTGGCCGAGGAGTCCACGGCCTGGCCGATGGTCTCGCGCCCCGCCTACTCCGGTGGGTTGGGCTTCGGGATGAAGTGGGACATGGGCTGGATGCACGACATCCTCGAGTACATGGAGCTGGACCCCATCTACCGCAAGTACCATCACTCCAACCTCACCTTCCGGCCCCTCTACGCGTTCACCGAGAACTTCGTCCTGCCCCTCTCCCACGACGAGGTCGTGCACGGCAAGAGGTCGCTGCTCTCCAAGATGCCGGGCGAGAACTGGCAGAAGTTCGCGGGGCTCCGGCTCCTGCTGGGCTACATGTACGCGCAGCCGGGCAAGAAGCTCCTCTTCATGGGAGGCGAGTTCGGGCAGTGGGCCGAGTGGAACCACGACCAGAGCCTCGACTGGCACCTCCTGGGCGATCCGTCACACGACGGCCTGCGGCGCTGGGTGGCCGACCTGAACGACTTCTACCGGTCGGAGCCGGCCCTGCACGAGCTCGACTTCGACGCGGCGGGGTTCGCCTGGATCGACCCGAACGATGCCGAGCAGAGCGCGATCAGCATGGTGCGGCGCGGGCGGTCGACCGACGACCTGATCGCCGCGGTGTTCAACTTCACGCCGGTCACACGCAACAACTACCGCGTGGGGGTCCCCAGAGAGGGCATGTGGGCCGAGGCGCTCAACAGCGCCGCCGCTGACTACGGCGGGGGCGGGGAGGGCAACTTCGGCGGGATAGAGGCGGCCCCTGTCCCCAGGCACGGCCACCCCTGGTCGCTGGTCCTGGTGCTGCCTCCGCTCTCCGCCCTGTTCTTCAAGAGCGGTGCATAGCTACCCATCGCTGGGAGCCCTGGTCGAGCCGGGCGGCGTGCGCTTCCGCGTCTGGGCGCCCGAGGCGCGGCGTGTCGAGCTCGTGCTCGAGCCCGGCGGCGTGCGCCTCGCGATGGAAAGGCAGGAAGGCGGCTACTTCGAGGCCCTTGCGCCGGGCGCAGGGGCCGGAGAGCGCTACCGCTACCGGCTGGACGGCGGGCAGCCCTGGCCGGACCCGGCCTCGCGCTTCCAGCCGGAGGGAGTCCACGGCCCCTCGGAGGTAGTGGATCCGACCGCTTTCTCCTGGAGCGACGCCGCATGGGGAGGCGTCCCCCTCGACGACCTCATCATCTATGAGCTGCACGTGGGCACGTTCTCACCCGAGGGGACCTTCGACGGCGTACGGGCGAGGCTGCCCTACCTGCGCGATCTCGGGGTCACCGCGATCGAGTTGATGCCCGTCGCCGACTTCCCCGGGAGGTGGAACTGGGGGTACGATGCGGCGGCGTTCTACGCGCCCGCCTTCAGCGGCCGCCTCTTCTCGAGGGAGCACAAGACACCGTGG
>JBBIJB010000009.1:11377-13464 GCA_037446215.1 Armatimonadota bacterium | reverse complement strand
CTACGGCGGCCCCGACCGCCTGAGGGCCCTGGTTGACGAGGCCCACGGGCTTGGGCTCGCCGTCTTCCTGGACGTGATCTACAACCACTTCGGGCCTGACGGCGCTTACGCGCCCGCCTTCAGCGGCCGCCTCTTCTCGAGGGAGCACAAGACACCGTGGGGGCCGGCGATAGACTTCGACGGCGAGGACGCCGTCGGGGTTCGGGGCTTCTTCATCGAGAACGCCCTCCACTGGCTGGTCGAGTACCACCTCGACGGCCTTCGCCTCGATGCCACCCACGCCGTCGTAGACGAGAGCCCCACCCACTTCCTGCAGGAGCTCGCCGCGGCGGTGCACGGCCTGCCGGGCCGCAGGCGGCACGTGATCGCGGAAGACCACCGCAACCTGAACGCGCTGGTCCTGCCCGAGGAGGCCGGCGGGTTCGGTCTCGACGGCGTCTGGAGCGACGACTATCACCACGAGCTGCGCCGGCTGCTGGCCGGCGACCACGACGGCTACTTCGCCGACTTCACGGGGACCACCGCGGCTCTTTCCCGGACAATCGGCCGGGGATGGCTCTACAGCGGCCAGTACGCCCGGTTCTTCGAGCGGCCCAGGGGCACCGACCCAGGAGGAATACCACTTGGCCGTTTCGTCCACTTCATCCAGAACCACGATCAGGTGGGAAACAGGCCCTTCGGTGACAGGCTGAGCGCCTCTGTCCCCCTGCACGCCTACCGGGCGGCGTCGGCGATGCTGCTGTTCGCACCAGAGATGCCGCTGCTGTTCATGGGCCAGGAGTGGGCGGTGAGCTCGCCCTTCCAGTTCTTCACCGACCACGAGCCCGGGCTCGGCCGCCTGGTCCGCGAAGGGAGGAAGCGGGAGTTCAGCCGGTTCGAGGGCTTCAAGACCGAGATCCCCGACCCCCAGGATCCGGCGACCTTCGAGCGCAGCAGGCTCGCCTGGGACGAGCAGGACAGAGAGCCTCACGCCGGGATGCTGCGGCTCTACAGGGACCTGCTGGCCCATAGGAAGGGGCTGGGGGGCGAGTTCTCCGTGGAGAGTCCCTCCGACGGAGGGTTGGCGCTGAGGCGGGGAGGGCACCTCCTCCTCGTGGCGCTGAGAGACGGGGTCACGCTGCCCCTCGACGGCGGGGCTGTTCCCACCTGGAGCACCGAGGAGGCGCGCTACACGCCGGAACCCAATCCGCCGGTGGCCTCGGGCACGCGGGTCTCGTTCCCGAGGGCGGCCGCGCTCCTCGCGACGATACCAGGACCGTGATCGCCCATGTCCTCACCCTTCGGTCACCGCGCGCGGCCACCAGCAGTGTACAGCGTGAGGCGTGCGGCTTAGAATTGAGTTACGGCGTGATCCGGCGCCGCGAAATGGACCGTAGACACACACCACAACCGCATCGGGAGGGTTACGCCATGCCTGCCGTGCGCTCGCCCGGCTGCGTAGCGTTGATCGTCATCCTGGCCTCGCTCCTGCTTCCGGTCCAGGCCCACGCCGCCACCGAGGTTGTGGTCCCGATGGCCGCCAAGGTACCCCTGAACTTCGTCGGCAAGCTGGAGTCACAGACCGCGAAGGAAGGCCAGACCGTTCGGATGAGGGTCGCCGCCGACGTCGTCGTCGGCAGGCGGGTCGTCATAAGGAAGGGCGCCTCGGCGCAGGGCCTCATCTCGTCGGTCTCGCCTCCAGGGATCTTCGGGCAGAACGCCCGCATCCACATCTCGTTCATCAAGGTCACGGCCGTCGACAACCGGCCCGTCCGGGTATCGCCCATAGACGTCACACCCGACAGCCTCAGGGAGACGGCGGACACCGGTGGGGCCGTGGCCACGAGTGCGGTCGGCTTGATCCTGCTGGGGCCTATCGGCATCGCGGCCGGTGCGCTCGTGCGAGGGGGGCACGTCTCGGTTCCCGCAGGGGCGGTCGCCGTAACGGCGACCCTGGCCGCGGTCAGGATCAAGGTACCCTAGCAGGGGAGTTCGCCGGGCGATCGCCACAACGGCGGCAGGGAAGTTGAAGTGAGCCGACTTCACGCCACGGAACACCTGCGGGCTGTCCAAAACGACCTCGACCCGGCCGTCCAAGACCGCGACCT
>JBBIJB010000009.1:0-11277 GCA_037446215.1 Armatimonadota bacterium | reverse complement strand
GTTGAGAGCTATCTGCGGTTCACGCTGTCAGCGAGGAGGTATGGCATGGACGAGTTCACCAGGGACGACCTCAGAGAGCTTGTAGCGCACCGGTGCGAACGGTGCGTCTCGATCTTCCTTCCCACCCACCGGACCGGACCCGACATCCAGGAAGACAGGATCCGGTTCAAGAACCTCGTGCGCCAGGCGGAGCGCCTGCTCGCCTCGAGAGGGGCGCGGAAGCCGGAGATCTCGGAGATCGTTGGGCCGGCGCTGGAGATGGAGGGCGACGGCCTCTTCTGGCAGCACCAGGCAGAGGGGCTTGCCCTGTTCGCGGCGCCTGACCTAATGCGCGTATTCAGGGCTCCCGTGGCGCTGCCCGAGGTGGTGGTGGTCGCGGACAGCTTCCATGTCAAGCCGCTGCTGTCGCTGCTGGAGGAGGACCGGTTCTACGTGCTTGCGATCAGCCAGAACGACGTGCGGCTGTTCAGGATGACGCGCCACTGGAGCCGGGAGGTAGACCTGAAGGGCGTTCCTCAGAGCATGGAGGAGGCGCTCAAGTACGACTCCCCGCAGAAGCAGCTCCAGTTCCACACCGGAGCGCCGTCGGCGGGTGGCGCGCGCGGCGCGATGTTCCACGGCCACGGCACCAGCGAGGAGGATGCGAAGGACGACCTGCGGCGGTTCTTCCTCCTGGTGGATGAGGGGCTGAGCGACCATCTCAAGGAGGAGCGGGCACCGCTGGTGCTGGCGGCGGTTGACTACCTCATGCCGATCTACCGCCAGATCAGCTCCTACTCACACCTGGTCGAGGCAGGGATCGCGGGAAACCCGGAGGGCAAAGGCGCGGACTATCTGCGGACCCAGGCCTGGCCTCTGGTCGAGCCGGCCTTCCTGAAGGCCAGGGAGGTCGCGGCCGGTCGGTTCCACGCGTTGGCAGGCACGGGACGTGCCTCCGGCGACCTCCTCACCGTGCTTAGGGCGGCCCACGAGGGGCGGGTGGACACCCTCTTCGTCGCGGTTGGCGAGCAGCGCTGGGGCAAGGTGGACCCGGCAAGCGGCGAGGCAGCGCCCCACGAGGAGGCCCAGCCCGGCGACGAAGACCTCCTGAACGTGGCCGCCACACAGGCCATGGTTCACGGCGGAAGGGTCTACGCGGTCGCTCCCGCCGAGGTCCCGTCGGCCGGGGCTCCGGCGCCGCTCGCGGCGGTGTTCCGCTACTGACCGTGGGGCTCACCGGCGGTGACCCCGGCGGCAGCGGGCTGGGTGCCGTGGAGGAGTCGCCCGAGACCCCCCCGAACGTCGGAGACGGCACCTTGGGTGGCGGCGGGTCCTCGCCTGCGGCCCGGCCCGTGGAAGATGGGAGTGGCGACCATGGGGCTCCTGGAGCTCAAGTACTACGGTAGCGACCTGCGGGCGTGGGCCATCGCCGCCGCCGCGGCGGTGGCGACCGCCGCCGCGCTGTTCCTGCTCAGGGGGCTTGCCGGGCGCGCCCTCTCGGGACGCGCCGAGAGGACCGGGAGTGAGGCGGCCCGGCTCTTCGCGGATGCCGCGATGCGGCTCCGGTTCTACTTCATCCTCGCGGTGGCGGCCTACGCCGGCTCGCAGGCCCTGACTTTGCAGAAGACCCCGTCCAGGGTGCTCGGGGCCGCCGTCGCGATCGCGGTACTGATCCAGATCGGGGTCTGGGGCAACGGCCTCATCGCGTTCCTGATCGCGGCATACGTTAGTCGCACGGTGGAGCAGGACCCCGCCGCCGCCACGACGATGAGCGCCTTCGGGTTCGTGGGAAGGCTGGTCCTCTGGACGATAGTCGTGCTTGTCGGCCTGGCCAGCCTGGGAGTGAACGTCACCGCGCTGATCGCCGGGTTGGGCGTAGGCGGAATCGCCGTGGCCCTGGCCCTCCAGAACGTCCTGGGTGACCTCTTCGCCTCGTTCTCTATAGTTATCGACAAGCCGTTCGTCATCGGAGACTTCATCGTGGTGGGCGAGTTCGCGGGGACCGTGGAGCACATAGGCCTCAAGACCACGCGGCTCCGCAGCCTCTCCGGGGAGCAGCTGGTGTTCTCCAACGGCGATCTGCTGGGCAGCAGGGTTCGCAACTACAAGAGGATGACCGAGCGGCGCGCGCTCTTCGGCTTCGGGGTGACCTACGACACGCCGCTGGACAACCTCTCAGCGATCCCAGGCATCGTGAGGGAGATAGTCGAGTCCCGCGAAATGGTGCGCTTCGACCGCGCCCACTTCAAGGCATACGGCGACTACGCGCTGCTGTTCGAGGTGGTCTACTACGTGACCGACCCAAGCTACAACGTCTACATGGACACGCAGCAGGCGATAAACCTGGAGTTGCTCTCCAGGTTCTCCGAGCACGGAATCAGGTTTGCCTACCCTACCCGGACCTTATACGTGGAGCGGGGCGACGCCCCAGCTTCACCCTAGGGCGGTGGGCGGCGGGGTGAGAGGACTGCCCAGACGTCTGTGGAGGGGTCTCGGAAGGCTGTACAGGAACCTCCTCGATCACGACGTCTTCCTGCTCTCGGGATCGATCGCCTACGCGGCGATCATCTCCTTCTTCCCGTTCCTGATCGGCTTGATAGCCCTCCTAAGCAGGTGGGTCGAGCAGGCCAAGGCCCAGCACGCTATCGAGCGCGCACTCGCCCCCTACCTGCCTCCCGGTGTGGTGAGCCTGGTCGGCGGCACGCTGGACGCCGCGATCCAGGCGCGCAGCGCGGCCGGGCTGGTGGCGATCGTGGGGTTGTTCTGGGCCGCGACCGCGGTGGCCAGCGCCCTGCGCCACACCCTCAACAAGGTGCTGGCCGCCGACAAGACCAGACCTTTCTGGCGGCGCAAGGGGGTGGAGCTCGCCATGGTAGGGCTGGCCGGCGGGATGATAAGCCTGTCGCTCGCGACGAGCACCATCGCCACGCTGCTGGAGGCAATACCGCCGCTGGCGAGCGCGACGCGCGCGTTCAGGGAGAGCCGCGCCGTGGCGCTGCTGGCGGAGACCGGCCCCTGGGTTCTCTCGGGCGCCGCGTTCACTATCGTCTACCGCTTTCTCCCAAACACGCGCGTGCACGGCCGCAGCCTGATCGCCGGCGCGCTTACGGCGATGGTGCTGTTCGAGTCGACGAAGCTGGCGTTCTTCTGGTACGTGCGGACGCTCGCCGAGTACCCGCTGGTCTACAGCCATCTGGCGGGCGTGGTGATCTTCATGGTCTGGGTCTACCTGGCGGCGCTGATATCGCTGATCGGGGCCGAGGTCATGGCGATCACGGATGGCAGGGGCCTTCGCTAGCGCGGGTCTAGCGGGGCTTCGCAGGTCTCTCAGAGACCCAGCCGAGAATCGCCTGCAGCATCCTGGCCAGCTCCTCCACGCCCTGCACCGCGTAGCCGGCCGCGGTGGGATAGGTCCCTCTACCTACCTTGATCGTGACGCCCGTGCCGGCCAGGGCGAGGAACGCGTCCTCGTCGGTACGGTCGTCCCCGGCGTAGATCACGGCGCACCGGCTGCGCCACTCCCTGTCGATCAGTTGATCGAGCAGCCATAGGGATGCCCTGCCCTTGTCCCAGTCGATCGCCGGCCGGATCTCGAAGACCATCTTCCCGCGCCTGATCTCGACGCTTCCGGGCGGGAGATGGGCTACCTCGGTGAGGACGTCCCTGCGTACCCTCTCCACATCGGCGCGCCCTACCAGTCGGTAGTGGACGCTGGAGGTCAGCCCCTTGTCCTCCACTATCACGCCGCGCACTCCGCGCAGCCGGGCCTCCACCCGCCGCGTGCAGGCTGCTATCATCTCGCGGACCTCGGCGGCGTCTCTCCTCTCCGAGGCCCATCCGGGACCGGCAATCTCGAGCCCGTGGTTGCCCACGTAGACTAGGTCTCGGAGCCCGACCCGCTCCCTCAGGTCTGGGAGCGACCGCCCGCTGATCACGGCGACGTGGCAGCCCTGCCTCCTGGCCAGTCGGGCGAGCACCGAGCGCGGCAGGGGCGGGAGCCTGGCCTCCGAGGGTCGGGCGACTATCGGCGCGAGGGTGCCGTCGAAGTCCAGCAGCACCGCCAGGAAGTCACGCGAAGCCACCAGGTCGCGAATCCCCTCGAGGTCGTCGAAGACTGAGCGGGTAGCGACCCTCCTCGCAAGGAGGTGAGCCGCCGCGCGGAACTGCTGCTCCATCCAGTTGTAGATGTCGCGCCCCCGCAGCTGCCCGCGCATCTGCTCCATCCGCTCACGCCGCTCGGCCGCGGACATGCGCAGCGCGCGCACCATCACCTCGGCGCCGCTCTCCTGATCGAACGGGTTCATCGCGAGCGGCCACGGGCTGCCGTCTGAGGCCCCGGCGAGGTGGCTGAGGACCAGGACTCCCCTGCAGTCCACCTGCGAGGCGACGAACTCCTTGGCGACCAGGTTCATCCCGTCCTGGAGCGAGGAGACGACGCAGAGGTCGGCCATCCTGTAGAGCGCAGCCATGGCGGGCTGGGGGATCGGGCTGGGAAGATGGACTATCGGCTGCCAGCCCTCGCTTCCGTAGGCGGCGTTGATCCGCGAGATCTCGGCCTCCACCCGGTCCTGGAGGTCGCGGTAGGCCTTGATCCGGGTGCGGCTCGGGGCGGACTTCTGCACGAAGACGAACTTCTCTCGAAACGCCGGATAGCGCTGGAAGAGCAGGTCTATCGAACGTAGCCGCTCGGGTATGCCCTTGGTGTAGTCGAGCCGATCGACGCCCACCCCCACCGCCCTGCCGTTCAGGCCGAGTCGGCGCCGGAACCGCTCCATCCAGCGCTCGCACTCACGGGAGGCGGCGCTTTGCTCCCATTCGTCGACGTCGATGCTTATCGGAGAGGCCATGACCTTCGTCAACCGCCCCCGGTACTCTACGACTCCCTCCTCAGGATCTGCCTCCGCTCCCAGCTCGTTCCTGGCGCAGTCGAGGAAGTTGTCCACGTGGCGCGGCAGGTGAAATGCCAGGAGATCGTTCGCGAGAAGACCGTCCATCAGCTCCGCGCTCTGCGGACAGATCCGGAACACGTCCCAGGCCGGCCAAGGTATGTGCCAGAAGTGCATGAGGAACAGCTCGGGGGCCGCCTCGCGCAGGTGGCGAGGGCACAGCGCAAGATGGTAGTCGTGGATCCAGACCACGCGCTCGCCGCGGTCAGGGGCGACGGCGTCGAGGGCGGCCCGCGCGAACCGGTGATTCACCTCCTGGTAGGCGGTCCAGTTGCGCCGGAGGAAGCGGGCCTTGTCCATGGCCAGATGGAAGAGGGGCCAGAGCGCCTGGTTGGAGTAGCCGTGGTAGAACCGCTCCACCTCTCGCCGTGAGAGGCGAACCCGACGGAGGGTGTAGGCGGGGCTCTCTGGGGGGACCCGCACGCAGTCGTGCTCGTCGGTGACCTCGAAGTCGGCGTCCCCGCTCCCCCAGGCCACCCAGGCGCCGCCCGAGGCCTGCATGACAGGGTCCAGCGCCGCGACGAGGCCGCCGGGTGGGTTGGTCATCACGACCGCCCGGCCGCGGCGGTTGTGCTCGTAGGGCTCCCTGTTGCTTATGACGACCAGCCGGCGCGGCCCGAGCAGCTCGCGCATCGCGGACTGCACCCGGTACATCCGCTCCTCGCGAGCGGGCCCGGCCATCTGATTCGTTCTTGCCTCCTCCACTTCACCTCGCGAGGAACCGCCGGTCTGGACGGGCCCGGCGCCGTCCTTCATTATATCAAGCCGGGGGGATCGCCAAGGGAGGCCTGCCCGTAATGGAGTACCGGGACGAACTGGCACGCCACACAGAGCTGATCGCACGGGCAGTGCTCAGCAGGGGCGACCAGGTTCTGCTGGCACGCAGGCGAGGCGCCACGCACGCCTTCTTGCCCGGAGGGCACATCGAGTTCGGGGAGCCGGCGAGGGCCGCCCTGGCCCGGGAGCTGTCCGAGGAGCTTGGCTTCGAGGTAGTGGTCGGACGGTTCCTCGGGGCCGCCGAGCATGCCTGGGACGAGCCCTCGGGCCGCGTGCACGAGATCAACCTGGTCTTCCTCGCGACCTCCCCGGACCTGGACGGGCGCGAGGAGATCTGCTCCAGGGAGCCCCACCTGGAGTTCCTCTGGCAGCATCAGTTGGACCTGGCCGGGGCGAACCTGCAGCCGTGGACGCTGCGCGAGGCCGTCCCCTGTTGGCTAGAGGAGCTACAGGGAGGCGGCTGGTCGAGCACGTTGGAGCAGGACGGGCGCTAGCGCGGCGGCGCCCCGCGGCGCAGATCCAGCACGGCGAGGTGCACGCGCCTCATGATCGGCACCCCGCCCACGATCAGCAGGATCTCGCTGGCAAGCAGCGGCGGCACCGTCGCCGCGAACGGCAGGCCGACCACCACCGACAGCATCAGGGCCACCGCGAGGGCTATGACCACGGCGTAGACGGCGCTACCCGCCCAGGGCGAGCCGAGCCGCCCGGCAAGCGCCACGCATAGGGAGGCGCCTATCAGGTTGGCCATCGGCATGAACGCGAGCTCCCACGGGCCGACCTGTGGGCTGGTGATGTTGCTGAGGAAGTTCCCGACCACAAATGCCGCGACGAGGTGGGGCCGCCACACCACCAGCGACTTCAGCACCTCGGCTATGCGGAGTTGCAGGGGCCCGTAGCTGATCGGGCCGAGGGCAATCGTCAGGGCGGCGTAGGCGGCAGCCACCACGCAGACCTCCGCAAGCAGGCGCGCCCCGGAGGGCGCCGGCCCTGCTGCCGGCTCGGGCCGCCTTCCACTACCCGTCAGCCCTGCCGCCCTTCCGCGGGCCAGCGCGCGGTCACGGTGGTGTGCACCCCGCCCCGTAGGTTGTAGTCCAGGACCAGCTCCATCCACCGCGGAGACACCGCTCCGACCAGGTCGGCCAGGATCCGGTTGGCCGCGTGCTCCTGGTAGATGCCGACGTTCCGGTAGGAGTGGATGTAGTACTTGAACGACTTGAGCTCGAGGACACGTTCGTGCGGGACGTAGCGCACCGTGAGCCGCCCGAAGTCGGGGAGGCCCGACCAGGGGCAGACCGCGGTGAACTCATCGGTGGAGATCTCCACCACGGCGCCGCTGCCCGGGTGCTCGTATTGGAAGGTCTCAACGAGGCCCGGGGCAATCGCGTCGTATCCCTCTATGTCCCACCGACGCTCCACCGCGCTTCCCGGCTTCCGTTCACTGGAGTCCATCCGTCCATCTCCCCTGGCTGTCTCCCACGACTGCATGATACGCGGCCCGGCACTCCCCGACAACTCGTCGGGCCCGCCGCGGGAGGCGGCCGGCAGGGCAGGGCACGACCGCGCGCCGAAGACCCTGGGAGGCACTGCCCAGGGCCGGCTTCGGGGAAGGGAGGAACAGATGGCAGCGGTCGGCAGTAGGACCAGACGCGCGGATGGGCAGGCAAAGGTAACCGGCACCGCCAGATACACAGGAGACATCCGCCTGCCCGGCATGCTCCATGCCCGGCTGCTGCTGAGCCCCTACCCGAGCTCCAGGATAGTCGGCGTGGACAGGGAGCAGGCGCTGGCGACTCCCGGCGTGGTCGCGGTCGTTACGAACGGGGATCTGGCCCGGCTCCGGGAGGGGATGCAGGATCTCCTCGCGGACGGCGTCACGCGATATGCCGGCGAGCCGGTGGCGGTCGTGGTGGCGGAGAGCGAGGCGTCGGCCGCCGACGGGCTGGACGCCCTTCGCGGCGGAGTGCGGTTCGAGCCGCTGCCGGCGGTCCTCACGGTGGGCGAAGCGCTGGCGGACGGGGCCCCGCTTGTTCGCGGCGTCGGTGAGGAGCTGCCCGAGAACGAGGAGGCAGAGGCCCATGCGGCGGTCGCGGCGGAGAAGGCCAGGGCCGGGAGGCCGGGCAACACCGCGAACCGGGTCGCCTTCTCGCGCGGCGATATCGACGAGGCGCTGCGGACAGCCGAGGTCGTGGTCCGCAGGAGCTACACCACCCCCCGCATACACCAGGGGTACATAGAGCCTCAGTCAAACGTCGCCGCTGTCGATCCCGTGACGGGCGAGCTCACGATCTACACCTCGACGCAGGGTCACTTCTACGTCCGCGCAGAGACCGCCAAGGCGCTGGCGATGCCCCAGCAGAAGGTCCGCGTGGTCCCGATGGCGGTCGGCGGCGCCTTCGGAGGCAAAATCCTCAACTTCCAGGCGGGCTCCGGGGAACGATGTGGTTCGACTCGGGGAGTGCGCCCGGAGCTCCTCTCACGGTCGCCGCGGTGCTGCTCGCAGGGTACTACCGGTTCCCGAGCATCGCGATCGAGGCCTCCGAGGTCCTGACGAACAAGCCGCCGGTCGGCGCCTACAGGGCCCCTGGGGCGGTCCAGGCGACGTTCGCGATCGAGTCGGCGATGGACGAGATCGCCTCGCTGCTCGGAGCCGACCCCGTCGCGTTCAGGCTGCGCCACGCCGCCAGGCCCGGAGATCCGATGCCCCACGGGCGGCTCTGGGCGAAGATGGGACTGCGCGAGGTGCTGGAGGCGATCGCGGCGCACCCGCTCCGGAAGCGGCCGAGGCGCGAGGGAGAGGGAACGGGTGTAGCCCTGGGAGGCTGGCCGGGCGGTCTCGAGTCGGCGAGCGCCTGCGTGCGCGCGAACACCGACGGTACCTTCCAGGTCATTGTCGGCTCCGTGGACCTGACCGGGACGGCAACCGCGATGGCTCAGATCGCCGCGGAGGTGCTCGGGGTGGCACCCGGCCTGGTGCAGGTGGTCATCCCCGACACCGGTAACGCGCCCTACGCCGGGCTCGCCGGCGGAAGCAAGACCACCCTGACGGTAGGCGCGGCGGTCCGGCTGGCGGCCGAGGACGCCCGCAGGCAGATTGTCGCTATCGCCGCTGACCACATCGAGGCGCGCCCCGAGGACCTCGACGTGGTCGAGGGCAAGGTGAGGGTACGCGGTACCCCCGCGGCGGCGCTTCCCTTGGCAGAGGTAGCCGCCATGAGCATGCGCTTCGGAGCGAAGTACCCTCCGGTGTTCGGCCAGGGCTCGACCGCGATAACGCGCCAGTCGCCGGGATTCGCGGGCCACATCGCGCGGGTACGGGTCGACCGCGAGACCGGCTCCGTCCGCCTCCTCGACCATGTCGTCGTGCAGGACGTGGGCTTCGCGATCAACCCGGGCGAGATAGAGGGCCAGATCCTGGGCGGCGTCGCTCAGGGGGTTGGCTGGGCTCTCCAGGAGGAGGTGGCCTACGACGCCTCGGGTGCGCTGCTGACCTCCACCTTCGCCGATTACGCCCTGCCGCGGTCCACCTCCCTCCCGGGCGTGGAGACCGTCCTGATCGAGATCCCCTCCGACGACGGGCCGTTCGGCGCCAGGGGCGTCGGCGAGCCCCCGGTGGTTGCCGCGGCCGCGGCGATCGCCAACGCGATCGCGGATGCCACCGGCATTCGCGTGACCGACCTGCCGGCGTCCGCGGAGCGGCTGTGGCGGCTGGCGCAGGCGCGCGGCCGGCAGCGACGCGGGCAGGACTAGGCAGACCAGGCCGCGAAGGCAGAAGGCAGGAGCCGAGTCGCCTGCCGGGCGCGTGGAAGACCAGGAAGTCGCCGCGCGGCTGGGTGCCCGGCCACTTGTCTTGGAGGTGTGGTGTGCGCAGAACGATGGTAGCGCTGGCGATCGTCGTCGCCGTTGTGCTCGGTGCGACGATCCCCGCGTCGGCACAGAGCTGGTTCCAGTTCAGGGTCAACCCGTCCAACGGTGACTGGAGGGGCGGAGGGTTCGGCGACCTCCCGTACACATTCAATACGACCATGCTGGGCTTCACGGGCTTCCTGCAGTTCCCCGGCCAGAAGTACGGCCTGAGGCTCAATGTAGACAGTGGAGGCCTCTCTTCCTTCTCGCCAAGCGGGCTCTACACCGGGGGCCGCTGGCGGTGGTACGACGTCGGCGTGGGCATGCCGATCAAGTTCGGGCCTGCCTCGACCCTGTTCTTCCTGGGATGGGGCAACAACTGGTGGCAGGCCGACTACGACGGGGGCTTCTCCAGGCAGACGTCGTCTGGCCTAGCCCTGGGGGTGGACCTGCAGGTACCGCTCAAGGGCCCCTGGTACTTCGCCGGCTCCGCTACCCTCGGCCCCGGCCACAACTACGCTTACCGCAACGTGGAGCGAGATCCTCCCCGGTTCTCGGGAAAGGCGCAGACGACCATCTACTCCGCCGCGCTGGGCTACAACCTGCCGACCAACGGCGGAAGCGTTGAGGTCGGCTGGCGATCCGGAGGGTTCACCGTATCGGAGGCAGGGTCGATAGACGGCATGGAGACCCGCTGGTCTGGGTGGTTCGTGGGCTTCACCCTAAGGCGCTAGCCTAGCGCTCGAACATCGAAGTTGTGGCAGCGGAGGGGCCGTCGCAGGACGGCTCCTCTGCATTTGCTGGCCCACCGGCCGGGGCCTGAGCCGCCGCGGGGCGGCAGGAGTGGCGGGCCACCCCCCCGAATGGTGTTAGTTCAAGAGCGCGGCGAGCACGTCGGGCGCTTGAGGCGGAAAACACGGATACCGCCGCGGGCCCCAGACAGAGACAAGGCCGGGAGGTGTAGAGAGCATGTACAGGACCGTGGCAATTGCGGCGGTCGTGCTGGCGCTGCTGCTGACGACGAGCATGCCGGCGTCTGCCCAGACCTGGTTCCAGTTCCGGTACTGGTCGACGGGCAACAAGTTGCACGAGATCGGCCACACCTTCAACTCAGGGCTCGCAGGCGTGTCGATCCGCCGCAACTTCATGGACGGCGACTGGGCCGCGAGCTTCAACCTTGATACGGGCGGCGTGAGCAGCTGGACCGGTGGCGGCGGCACCCAGGCGTTCAACAGGTTCTGGAACCTCAACGTGCACCGGAACTTCACGTGGCCCATGGGGGTCTTCAGCATCTACGCAGGATACGGCGGCGCGGTGTTTGAGGACCTGGCGTACCCCAGGTACCTCCGCCAGACCGGATGGCGCATCGGCCTGGACGGCACAGCGAAGCTCCGCGACAACTGGTACGTGACGGGCGACGTGGGGTACACGCTGAAGCAGGCGACATTCAACCAGCTCAACTGGAAACTCGGGGGTAACGTCAGGACGAACGCCACGATCCTGGACTACAAGGCCGCGGTGGGGTACCGCCTGTCCGACATGTGGAGCGCGGAGCTCGGCTACAGGCGGATCAGCTGGGACTACAACGCCAACGTCATGTGCGGCGGCACCCCTTGCGGCGTCGAGTGGAAGGGCTTCTACCTGGGCCTGAACCTCACGGCTCCGTAGACTGGCTGCCTGAACCTAGAAATGGGCGAGGGCGGAGGAGTTCCTCCGCCCTCGCTTCCTC
>JBBIJB010000008.1:70350-80149 GCA_037446215.1 Armatimonadota bacterium | reverse complement strand
GTCATTGCGCTAATCGTCCCATCGACCCCGCTACGCCCAGACACCGGTTGAGGATAACCCAACTCGACCAGCGTCCGGTTGACATCCAGCCGGACCGCTGGTAGGGTAGCGCCATGGCGATCGTAGGCCTGCACCATCATCATGGTGATCCTCCCGCCGAGGGCCGGTGATGGTGTAGGTACATACGATAGACCCGAAACCAGAGACGCCGGCCCCGGCCGGCGTCTTTCGTTTTCGGCGCCGGAGGGTGGACGGGGAGAGCGACGAGAGGATGACACAGATGACACGGCCGCGTGAGGACACGACACTTCGACTCGCCATACCGGCGGGGCGCATGCACGACCAGGTGGTGGCGCTGCTGGCCGAGGCGGGAATCCGCCTCACCCACACCGCGCGCAGCTACCGGCCTGTGATCTCGCTTGAGGGCTGTGAGGTCAAGGTCCTCAAGTCCCAGAACATAGTCGAGATGCTCCACGCGGGCTCGAGGGACGTCGGCTTCGCCGGCGCGGACTGGGTGGCCGAACTGGACGGGCACCTCGTGGAGCTCGTAGACACCGGCCTCGATCCGGTACGGGTGGTGGCCGCGGCCCCGGCCGATCTGCTGCGCGACGGCGGGCTCCCCAAGCGGCCGCTCGTGGTCGCCTCCGAGTATGAACGCCTCACTCGCCGCTGGATCGAGGCCCGCGGGCTCGATGCGCGCTTCGTGCACACCTACGGCGCCACCGAGGTGTTCCCACCCGAGGACGCGGACCTGATCGTGGACAACACCGCCACCGGTTCGACCCTGACGGCCAACGGCCTCGAGGTGGTGGACGAGCTGATGGCCTCGACGACGCGGCTCTACGCCGGCCCGCAGGCCCTGGCCCAGCCCGAGCGCCGGGGGGCAATCGAGCGGCTGGTCCTGCTCGTGCGGTCGGTGCTCGAGGCGCGCCGCAGGGTGATGGTGGAGGTGAACGTTCCGGCCGCGAGGCTCGGCGCGGTGATCGAGGTGCTCCCTTGCATGCGCCAGCCCACCGTCTCTCCCCTCGCGGGCGACGATGGATTCGCGGTCAAGGCGGTGGTGCCGAGGGAGCAGCTCCCTGATGTGATCCCCAGGCTCAAGGCCCGCGGGGCCACGGACATCGTGGTCACCAAGCTCGCGCAGATAGTGCCCTGACGGTGCTCGCACGAGGAGGAAGGCGATGAAGGATCGCAACCTGTCGGTGGAGCCGAACCCGGTCGTGGCGGCCATGACCCCGTATGTCGGCGCGCCCCCGGACCCACTGATCGACCTGAAGCTCGACAGCAACGAGAGCGCCTATCCCCTGCAGCCGATGGCGGCGGAGTCCGCGGGCTGGGAGCCCAACAGGTACATGCGGACCGC
Source organism: Armatimonadota bacterium (assembly GCA_037446215.1). Lineage (GTDB taxonomy): Bacteria > Sysuimicrobiota > Sysuimicrobiia > Sysuimicrobiales > Humicultoraceae > VGFA01. The sequence goes on along the minus strand of JBBIJB010000008.1, from coordinate 78,786 downwards.
GGCGCTCGAGCAGAGGATCGCGGGGCGCTACCGCGTGGGATCGGACAGGGTCCTGGTAACCGCGGGCAGCGACGATGCCATAGAGCGTGCGATGAGGGCGGTCTGCAGGCCGGGGCGGCGGGCGATGCTCACGGCGCCCGCCTACGAGGTGCTGGAGCGGTACGCCAGGCTGGCTGGAGCCGAGCTGGTGTACGTGCCTTGGTGGTCCGGCGACTTCCCGGTCGCAGATGCGTGCCGGGCGGCGAACGAGGACACGGCGGTCGTGGTGCTGGTTAGCCCGAACAACCCGACCGGAGCCGTGGTTTCTCGCGACGCCCTGATCGAGCTGGCCGACCGCCTGCCCAGGGCGCTGGTGCTGCTGGACCACGCCTACGTGGAGTACGCCGATCCCGCCTATGACCTGACGGAGACCGCGCTGGAGCGCCCCAATGTGCTCGTGCTCAGGACGTTCTCCAAGGCATGGTCGAGCGCGGGCCTCAGGGTGGGCTATGCGCTCGGCGACCCCAGGGTGCTCGGGTGGCTGCGAACCCTCGGCCAGCCCTACCCGGTGGCCGCTCCATCGGTGCTGCTTGTCTCCCGCCTCCTCGACTCCCCGATGCAGCCCCCGGCCTCCCGCATCTCGCGCGTGCGGGCCGAGCGCGAGCGGCTCGCCGCCGTACTCACCGACCTGGGCGCGGAGACCCTGCCCTCGCACGCCAACTTCGTGCTTGCCCGGGTAGGCGACGGTGCGTGGGTGCGGCGGGCACTGGTGAGCCTGGGGATTGGAGTGCGCGCCTTCCCGGGACGGCCGGGTCTCGAGGAGTACGTGCGCATCACCGTTCCCGAGGACGATGCGGCCTCCGACCGCCTGGAGAGGGCGCTCCGCACCGTGATGGCGCCAAGGGCTCTTCTGTTCGACATGGACGGGGTGCTCGCCGACGAGTCGCGCTCCTACCGCGAGGCGATCCGGCGCACCGCGGCCTCCTACGGGGTAGAGGTCACCACCGCCGAGATCGCGCTGGCGAAGGCCGAGGGCGGCACCAACAACGACTGGGAGTTGACGCGCCGTCTCCTCGCCGAGCGCGGCAAGGAGCCCCCGATCGACGAGGTTGTATCGAGGTTCGAGCTCATCTACCAGGGCAGCGGCACCACGCCCGGGCTGTGGCAGGGCGAGGGCCTGCTGGCCGACCGCGCCTGGCTCCTGCGGCAGGCCGCCAGGCGGCCGCTAGGCGTGGTTACCGGGCGGCCGCTGCGCGACGCGAGGAGGTTCCTCGAGCTCCACGGCATCGGCGACTGCTTCGCCGCCGTGGTGGCGATGGAGGACGCACCGCCCAAGCCCGATCCCGCGCCGGTCCGCCTCGCCCTGGAGAGGCTGGGAGTCGACAGCGCTTGGCTGGTGGGCGACACCCCGGACGACATCAGCGCGGCGCGGGCGGCAGGGGTGCTGCCTGTGGGATGCCGGGCGCCCGGAGATGCCGCGGTCCCCGAAGATGCGCTGGTCCGGGCCGGCGCGGCATGCGTGCTGGATTCGGTTACCGATCTGGAGGTGATTCTGCCGTGAGCACTCGATCCGCGAAGGTCGAACGCAAGACCGGTGAGACCGAGGTCGTCGCCGTGCTGGCCCTGGATGGGAGCGGTCGGGCAGAGGTGCGAACCGGCATAGGCTTCCTCGACCACCTCGTCGGCGCGCTTGCCCACCATGCTCGATTCGACCTTAGGCTGGAGTGCTCGGGAGACCTCCAGGTGGACGACCACCACACCGCGGAGGACTGCGCGCTGGTCCTGGGCGAGGCCCTCGACCGGGCGCTGGAGGACCGCTCCGGCATCGCCAGGTTCGGATTCGCGTACGCGCCGCTGGACGAGGCGCTGGCGCGCGCGGTGGTGGATCTCTCGGGGCGCCCGTGGCCCGAGGTCCACCTCGGCCTCTCACGCGATGTGGTCGGCTCGCTGGCGTGCGAGAGCATCGGCCACTTCCTCGTCTCGCTGGCGGCCGCGGCCCGGTGCGCGCTGCACGTCGACCTGCTGCGGGGCTGCAACGACCACCACCGCGCGGAGGCGGCGTTCAAGGCGGTTGCGCTGGCGCTCCGCCAGGCGGTGGCGCTGAGGGATGGCGAAGGGGTCCCCAGCACCAAGGGAGTGCTCCGTTGAGCAGATCCCCGGTGGTGGTGGTGCGGACCGGCACGGCGAACCTGGCGTCGGTGATTGCCTCGTTGGAGCGCGCCGGCCGGTCGGTGCGGCTTACGAGCGACCCGGCCGCGGTGTCGGAGGCGCCGTACCTGGTCCTGCCGGGTGTGGGATCGTTCGGCCCGGTGGCGGACGGCCTGCGGGCCCTCGGCCTCGATCGGCCGCTGGCGGAGCGCATCGGCGCCGGCAGGCCGACTCTGGCGATATGCCTCGGCCTCCAACTACTCGCCTCTTCGAGCGAGGAGGCCCCCGGAGTCCCCGGCCTCGGCGTGTTAGCGGCAACGGCGACCCGCTTCCCGGACGCCGTGCGCGTGCCGCAGCTGGGGTGGAACACGGTCACCGCGACAGATGGCTGCCGCCTGCTCCGCGACGGCGCCGCCTACTTCGCCAACTCCTACCGTATCGAGCGCATCCCCGACAGGTGGCAGGGTGCCCTCTCAGACCACGGCGGCCCGTTCGTGGCCGCGGTGGAGAGGGGCCCGGTGCTCGGCTGCCAGTTCCACCCCGAGCTCTCCGGGGCGTGGGGGCAGGCGCTGATCGAGCGCTGGCTGGAGGGCCCCACGTGCTGATGACACGCGTCATCCCGTGCCTGGACGTCGCCCACGGGCGGGTGGTCAAGGGAGTGAGGTTCCAGGGGCTCCGGGACTCCGGCGATCCGGTCGAGCTGGCGGCGCTCTACGCCGATCAGGGAGCCGACGAGCTGGTGGTACTGGATGTGGCCGCTACGCCCGAGGAGCGCGGCCACCACTTGGAGGTGGTGCGCCGCATAAGGCGGGTGCTGCCCCTGCCGCTCACCGCCGGGGGCGGCGTACGCGGCGCCTCCGACGCGGAGGCGCTGCTGGAGGCCGGCGCCGACAAGGTGGCCGTCAATACCGCGGCGGTGCTGCGCCCGGAGCTGCTGAGCGAGATGGCGCTGAGGTTCGGCCGCCAGTGCACGGTGCTTGCGCTCGACGCGGCCCGCGCCGGGGCAGCCTGGGAGGTCGTGGTCCTCTCGGGGCGCGAGCGGACCGGCCGTGACGCGGCGGGTTGGGCGCGGTGGGCCGCGGAGCTCGGCGCGGGCGAGATCCTGCTGACCAGCTGGGACCGGGACGGCACAGGGGAGGGTTACGACCTGGAGTTGATCGCGGCGATCCGGGCGTCCGTCGGGGTGCCGATCATCGCCTCGGGAGGGGCCGCGGGGCCCGAGCACATGGCCGCCGCGGTCGGCGCGGGCGCCGATGCCGTTCTGGCGGCTTCGATCCTCCACGACGGCGTCACATCTGTTCCAGATCTCAAGGCCGAGCTCGCCCGGCTAGGGGTGGAGGTCCGCCGGTGATAGTCCCATCGATCGACGTCATGGGAGGCGCGGCAGTCCAGCTGGTCGGCGGGAAGGAGCGGGCGCTGGATGCCGGCGACCCCTTGGCCGTGGCGGAGAGGTTCGCGCTCGCCGGAGAGATCGCCGTCATCGACCTGGACGCCGCCACCGGGAGCGGCGACAACAGGCGCGTGGTCGAGGCGCTGGTGAGGCGCTTCCCGTGCCGGGTCGGCGGCGGGATCAGGTCGGCCGAGGCGGCCCTCGACTGGCTGGACCGCGGCGCCCGCCGGGTGATCCTAGGGACGGCGGCCACGCCCGAGGTGCTGCGCCGCCTGCCGCGCGAACGCGTGATGGTGGCGCTCGACAGCGTCAACGGCGAGGTGGTCGTCGAGGGCTGGCGCCGGGGCACCGGCCTCGACGTCCTCGAGCGGATCCGGGCGCTTTGCCCCTACGCCGGCTCGTTCTTGGCGACGTTCGTCGAGCTGGAAGGCCGCCTCGCCGGCACCAACCTGGAGGCGGCCCGCGCCGTCGTCGATGCCGCCTCGCCGATACCGGTCACGATCGCCGGAGGGATCACCACCGCCTCCGAGGTGGCGGCGCTCGATCGGATGGGTGCCGACGCCCAGGTGGGGATGGCCCTCTACACCGGGAGGCTGCCGCTCGCCGACGCCTTCGCGGCGCCCCTCAGGTCGGACCGCCCGGACGGCCTGTGGCCCACCGTGGTGACCGACGAGCACGGCGTCGCGCTAGGGCTCGCCTACTCGAGCCTCGAGAGCCTGCGGGCGGCCTTCGAGGAGCGGCGCGGGATCTACCAGTCGCGGTCGCGCGGGCTGTGGGCGAAGGGCGAGACCTCGGGGAACGCGCAGCAACTGCTTCGCGTGGCGGCCGACTGCGACCGTGACGCGCTCAAGTTCGTGGTGCGGCAGCTTGGGGACGGCTTCTGCCACCTGGGTGACTGGTCGTGCTGGGGGGCGGCGGGCGGCCTGCCTGCCCTGGAGAGGCGTCTGCGCGAGCGCCTCGCAGGCGGCAGCGCGCAGTCATACACCGCGCGCCTGGCGGAAGACCCGCGGCTGCTGTCGGCCAAGCTCGCCGAGGAGGCCGGAGAGCTAGCCGCCGCCTCGGACAGGGCGGCGACGGCATGGGAGGCCGCTGACCTGCTGTACTTCGTCGCGGCAGCCCTGGCGGCCCGCGGCGTCCCCCTGGCGGAGGTCTTCGCCGAGCTCGACCGGCGCGCGCTGACCGTCCGCAGAAGGGACGGCAGCCGCACCTTCCGAGAAGAGGAGAGCCGGGAGGAGCCATGAGCAGCGACGGATTTCGACGCCTGAGCCCGGACCAGGTCTACCTGCTCCGGCGGGAGCCCGCAGACCCGGCAACCCTGGGGGCGGCCGCGGCGATAGTGGAAGAGGTCCGCACCGGCGGCGAGAGGGCGCTGCGCGCCTGCTCAGAGCGGTACGGCGACCTGGAGCCGGGTGCCCCGCTGGTGATCGGCCGCGATGAGCTGGACCGATCGCTCCGGTCGCTCCCCGACGGCGAGCGGGGGCTTCTCGAGCGCACCGCCGAGCGGATACGCCGCTTCGCGCTGGCCCAGAGGGCTGCGCTCTCTGAGCTCGACGTGGCGGTACCCGGAGGCCGCGCCGGGCAGAGGATCGCGCCGGTGGAGCGGGCCGGATGCTACGCGCCGGGCGGCCGGTTCCCGCTGCCCTCGTCCGCGCTGATGACCGCGGTGACCGCACGCGCCGCGGGCGTTCCAGAGGTGTGGGTCGCCTCGCCGAGGCCTGCCGAGATCACCAAGGCCGCGGCAGCGGCCGCCGGCGCCGATGCCCTGCTGGCCAGCGGCGGCGCGCACGCGGTGGCCGCCCTCGCCTTCGGCGCCGGACCTGTGCCGGCCTGCGATGTCGTCGTCGGTCCCGGCAGCCGCTGGGTCACCGCGGCCAAGCAACTGGTATCCGGCCGCGTGGGGATAGGCCCGCCGGCCGGCCCTTCGGAGCTCGTCGTGCTGGCCGACGGCACCGCATCGCCCAAGGTCGTCGCGGCCGACCTCCTGGCCCAGGCCGAGCACGACGCGGACGCGCTGCCCGTGCTGGTCACGACGGATGAGCCGTTGGCAGACAGGGTGGACGAGGAGATCCGCCGCCAGCTTGGCGCGCTGCCGGCGCCGCAGGTCGCCTCGGAGGCGATCCGGCGCGGGTTTGCGGTGGTGGCCGACGGCCCGGAGCAGGCGCTGGCACTCTGCGACCGCCTCGCGCCCGAGCACCTGATGGTGGTGGGAGAGGTCGTCGAGCCCCTGGCACGCCGGTTGCGGCACTACGGTGCCCTCTTCGTCGGCGCACGGAGCGCCGAGGTCTTCGGCGACTACGGCGCCGGCCCCAACCACACCCTGCCCACCGGCGGCGCGGCCCGGTTCACGGGCGGCCTGTCGGTCTACCACTTCCTGCGGATCCGCACCTGGCTTGCGATGGCGGAGGGTGAAGACGCCTCCCTGCTGGCCGAGGACGCCGCATCGCTCGCCCGGCTCGAGGGGCTCGAGGCCCACGCCAGGGCGGCCCTGCTGAGGATGGAGTAGGAACTCCTCCCGTAGAGTGCAGAAGTAGGCAGCCCATGGGCGAGCTTCCCTCAGCTATCGATTCCCTGGCCACCCGCCGCCTCTACCCCGGCGGGGGGCTCCTCTTTCGCGCGGATGAGCCGGCCAAGGAGTTCTTCCACATCGTCTCCGGTGCCGTCCGTGTCTACAAGACCGATGCTCAGGGCAGGGAGCTCGAGGTGGCGAGGTTCGGCCCCGGGGAGTTCCTCGGCGAGGCCGTTGCGCTCGCGGGCGGGCGCTACCCATTCACGGCCGAGGCAGTGAAGGAGACCCACGTATTGTCCTTCAACGCCGCGGGCGTGCTCTCGGCGGTTGAGACGCATCCCGGAACCGGGCGCTTCTTCGTGGACCTGCTGGCGCGTAAGTGCCTGCTGCTTAGCGGGCGCCTGGAGAGCCTAGGGCTGCGGACTGTCCGCCAGCGCCTCGCGCGATTCCTCTGCGCGAGCAGCACGGAGCAGCGGCCTTCCGTAGTAAGGCTCAAGGTGAAGAAGGGAGAGCTGGCGCGGTTTCTCGGCGCCGCGGGCGAGACCCTCTCGCGGACCCTGAGGCAGATGCAGGAGGACGGGGTGATCGAGGTGCGGGGCGCCTCGATCCTGATCAAGGACTACGACCGGCTCCGCTCCGAAGCCGGGGAGTGACCCCCGCTTCTTGACCCAGGTCAAAGACGCAGTCCCGCCGCCCATGCTGGAATCAGTACGCGGGGGGGGTGCTCACGATGCAGGCAACCACGACCAGAAGGAAGATCATCGAGATCGACCGAGAGCTGTGCAACGGGTGCGGGCTCTGCACCACCGCGTGCATGGAGGGGGCCCTCGAGCTCGACGCCGACGGCAAGGCCGTGCTGGTCCGCGAGATCTACTGCGACGGGATGGGCGCATGCCTCGACGTCTGCGCTCCGGGCGCCCTCCGGGTGGTCGAGCGCGAGGTCGCGGCCTACGATCCCAAGGCCACCCACGCGCACGTGCTCAGAACCCGTGGCGAGGAGGCCGCCCGACTAGTGCACGGGGCTGCGGCCCAGAGCGAGCTCACCCACTGGCCCATACAGCTCCACCTCGTGCCGCCCTTCGCACCGTACCTCCAGGGTGCCGACCTGCTGGTGGCCGCCGACTGCACCGCTTTCGCGCTGGGAAGCTTCCACCAGGAGCTGCTCCGCAGGAAGCGGCTCGTCATCGCCTGCCCCAAGCTGGACGACACCTCCGGCTACGTGCGGAAGCTGACGGAGATCCTGCGGAGCAACGAGATCCGGTCGCTGACCGTTGCGATCATGGTGGTCCCGTGCTGCTCCGCCCTCTACGGCATGGTCGAGGCCGCCGCGGCCGCCTCGGGCACCGGGATAGTCCCAAGCAGGGTCGTCGTTGGGATAGACGGCAAGATCATCTGAGGCCTCCCCCGTGCAGGGCGCGGACGCCCCTAGCTCCCGAACCATCCTCGCGTCTGGAGGCAGATCCTCACGAGCATCAGCATCACCGGGACCTCGATCAGCACGCCGACGACCGTGGCCAGGGCCGCCCCGCTGCCGAGCCCGAAGAGCAGCACCGCTGTCGCGATCGCAACCTCGAAGTGGTTGGAGGCGCCGATCATCGCCGAGGGCGCGGCATCGGCGTAGCTCATGCGCAGTACCCTGGCCGCCGCGTATCCCAGCGCGAAGATCAGCACCGTCTGGATGAAGAGAGGGATCGCGATCCACACGATGGTCAGCGGATCGGCGGCTATCGTCTCACCTTTGAAGGAGAAGAGCAGTACCAGGGTGGCCAGCAGGGCCCCGATGGTGACGGGGGTCAGCACGTGCAGGAACCGCTCCCTGAACCACCGCTCTCCCCGTGCCCTCACTATCCACCGCCTGCTGAAGTAGCCGGCGACCAGCGGAAGGGCCACATATATCGAGATAGAGAGCGCCAGTGCCTGCCAGGGCACGGGGAGCCGGCCTATCCCGAGCAGGAGTCCGCCCAGCGGTCCATACAGGAGGAGCATCGTCAGGGAGTTGATCGCGACCATCACTAGCGTGTGGCCGTCGTTGCCTCGGGCGAGGTAGCCCCAAACCAAGACCATGGCCGTGCAGGGCGCTATGCCCAGCAGGATGCAGCCCGCGAGGTAGCTGCGCCACAAGGGCACCTGAAGCATCTTGATCCCCTCGTGGATCACCACGACGCCTTCCCCGTGTCGGGCGCCCACCGGAAGATCGTGCAGACCCAGCGGGAGCCGGACCAGGTCGGTCGCCTCGGGGCCGATCACTCCCCTGAAGAGGAACCCCAGGAAGAGCAGCGCGATCCCGTACATCGTGAACGGCTTCACCGCCCAGTTGACCGCCAGCGTCAGCCCGACCGGGCGGAAGCTCCTTCCGGCTCTGACCACCTCCGCGAAGTCGATCTTCACCATGATGGGATACATCATGAAAAAC
>JBBIJB010000008.1:32625-70340 GCA_037446215.1 Armatimonadota bacterium | reverse complement strand
AAGAGCGCGACGGCTATGGGTATCGATACCACCGGCGCGCCGCCCACGTAGACGGCCATCCGGTCGAGCGCGCGGGTTGCGCCGGGAGCGATCTTGCCCAGCAGGATCCCTCCCCCGATGCAAAGCACGACCCATAGCGTCAGGTATCTCTCGAAGAGGCTCAGCCCCTTGGGCGAAGTCGTTGGAGGCGCTGCGACGGTCACTTCGCGTTGCTCCTTCCTGCGGCTGTGCCGTCTCCGTTGTGCGGTCCGATCCGCTCCCCAATTCTGCGCCCGCCTCCGCCGTCCTGTTCCGCCATCTTCTGGTCGAGACGGGGAAGGGTTCTGGGCCGAAGTGTCGAACCTGTCGGGTCAAATCGTTCAGAAACGGCGTTCCGCTATGAGAAACGACGCGCAGGAGCCTACCGGCAGGGCAGCGAGGACCGCACTGGTCCAATCGGTGGACAGGGCGCTCGCGCTGCTCGATCTCTTTGCCAGCGGCATCTCCTCCTGGGGGATCAGCGAGCTCTCCAGAGCCACCGGCATGAGCAAGGCAACCGTCTACCGGCTGATGCGTACGCTGGAGAGGCACGGGTACACCGTGCAGTCGGATGACCATCGCTACGTCCTCGGAACGAAGGCACTGGAGCTTGCCGGAGCGGTCTTCCGGCAGTTCGAGGTCCGCCAGGTCGCCCGCCCCACCATGCTTGCGCTGGCGGAGCGCACCGGGGAGTCGGTCGTCCTCACGGCCCCGAACCGAAACGGCGTCATCTGTCTGGACACGGTGGACAGCCCCCAGCGCCTCAGGGTGGGGTTCCACGTGGGGAGGACCACGCCGTGGCACGCGGGCGCGGCCGGCAAGCTACACATGGCGTACCTGCCCGAGGAGAGGATTCGGAGGATAGTCGATCGGGGGCTTATGCGGTATACGGAGAACACCATCACCGACCCGGATCTGCTGCAGAGAAGCCTCGCACAGATCAGGCGGCAGGGCGTGGCGTTCACGGTCGGTGAGTTCGACCCGGGGGTCGCGGCAATCAGCGCGCCGATCGTGGACTGCAGGCAGGAGGTGGTTGCCGCGCTGAGCATAGGCGGACCTGCCTTCAGGTTCGGCGACGACCGTCTGCCCTACCTGATAGGAGAGGTGCGCAGGGCCGCCGGCGAGATCTCAAAAAGGATGATGGGTAACCCTGCCCTGCTGCAGGAGGCCGCCTCCCAGGGAACGTGAGCAGTCCGTCCGAACTGCAACGAAGTCGCAGGGAAGCGAGGTGAGGATGAGGTGATAGGTACGATGGCAAGGCGAAGTGTGCCCAAGATCGTCCTGGCAGCGGCCGCGGTGGTTGCGCTCTGCGCGGTTCCCGCCTCGGTCTCCTCCCAGGCCCGGGAGGTTCCGTTCACATACATAGAGCAGCAGATCGTTACTGCCATCGACCCGCAGGCCGCGGTGGATGAGAGCAGCCTCCACTCGGCGATCAACCTGTACGATCCCCTTCTCTACCCGAACGTGGAGAAGGGAACGATGGAGCCCCGTGCCCACCTGGCCGAGTCGTGGACCATCTCGCCCGACGGCAAGACCTACACCTTCAAGCTCCGCAGGGGAGTGAAGTTCCACAGCGGGCGCGAGATGACCGCCGAGGACGTGGTCTTCTCCATGGACCGCGCGCTGCGGCTCAAGCGCGGTTTCTCCTGGACCTGGACGCCGGTTCTGGAGGTGGGGCGGACCAAGGCGGTGGACAGGCACACCGTGCGGTTCGAGCTCAAGGAGGCCTACGCGCCGTTCCTCGGGACGCTGCTCCTCCTCTTCGTCATGGACAGGGACCTGATCATGGCCAACCTCCGCCCCGGCCCCCACGGCGAGTTCGGAGACTACGGCGCCGGGATGCTCGAGCGGACCGACGCCGGCTCCGGCCCCTACCGGATGGAGCGCTGGGAGCGCGCCACCGAGATGGTGATGGCCCGATTCGACGACTACTGGCGGGGATGGAAGCCCGGCCAGATAACCAAGGTCTTCTACAAGACCGTCATGGAGGAAGCGACGGTCAAGACCCTCCTGATGTCGGGGCAGGCCGACATGGTCAACCAGTGGCTCTCCCCGGCCAGCTTCCAGGAGCTCAAGGTGCCCGGGATAGTCGTCAAGGAGGACCCGAGCGTCCAGCTGTTCCATCTCCCGATGAACACGAAGAAGGCCCCGCTGGACAACGTGAAGGTCCGACAGGCGATCTCTCACGTCTTCAACTACGACATCGCGATCCAGCAGATCTTCATCGGCGCGACAAAGGCGAAGGGCCCGGTGCCGGTGCGGGTGCCCGGCTGGAACCCCCAGGTGCCGGTCTACGGCCGCAACGTCGCCCGCGCGAAGCAGCTCCTGGCCGAGTCGGGCGTGAGGACCGAGGGCGTCACGCTGGAGTACCTGTGGATCCCCGCGATCCCGATGGAGCGGTTGATAGGGCTGCTGCTCAAGAACAACCTGGAGGAGATCGGGATCAAGCTGGAGCTGATCGCCGAGCCCTGGTCGAGGGTGGTGGAGCGCGCCACCAAGGTCGAGACCACCCCCCACTTAACGGCGATCTTCGACACGCTCAAGTATCCGCACGTGGACAGCCACACCTACGGGATGTACCACCCAAGCTGCTGGGGCACGTTTCGGTGCATGAGCTTCTACGAGAACCCCGCGGCGACCAAGCTCCTCGAGCAGGCCAGGCGGTCCGTGGACACCAAGGAGCAGATGCGGCTCTACATGGAGGCCCAGGGCGTGATAGTCAGAGACGCCCCAAGCCTCTACATTGCGAACCCGCTGCACAGGATCGCCTTCCGCGAGTACGTCAAGGGGTACCGCTACGTTGGCCTGCTGGGGTTCGACAACGCCTTCTACGACTACACGATAGCCCGATAGGCAGCGAGGAGGGGGTGGCCTGTAGCCACCCCCTCCGGGCCGCAGAGCGATGAGCTTCCGGACATACCTGCTCAGGAGAATCCTGCACATCATCCCGGTTATGGTGGGGCTTTCTATCCTCATCTTCGCCATCTCCCGCGTCATCCCGGGAGACCCGGTGCGCCTGGCCCTGGGAACCGAGGCCACGATCGAGCAGGTGGAGCAACTCCGGCATCAGATGGGGCTGGACCGGCCGCTGCACGTCCAGTACCTGAACTACGTGGGGGGGCTGTTGCGCGGGGACTTCGGCTACTCGCTGCGCACGCACCGCAACGTCACCAAGGACCTGCTGGACTTCTTCCCGGCCACCCTGGAGTTGACGACCGTAGCGATGCTGATATCGATCGCCGTCGGAGTGCCCCTGGGTATCGTCTCGGCCGTCAAGAAGGACTCCGTCGGGGATCACGCCAGCAGGCTCATTGCGCTCGGTGGGGTCGCGCTGCCGCGGTTCTGGCTCGCGATCCTCCTCCAGATCCTCTTTGCCTACAAGCTGGGCCTGCTGCCGACGATCGGGCGCGGCCCGGCGCCGCCCGTGGCGATCACCGGTCTCTACCTGGTCGACAGCCTGATCGTGCTCGACTTCCGGTCCTTCCTGATCTCCGCCAAGCACATCGCGATGCCCGCCTTTGCGCTGTCGGTAGGCACGCTGGCGCAGATAATGCGGCTGATCAGGGCCAGCATGATAGACGAGACGAGGCGGGACTACGCGCTCGCCGCCCGCTCCTACGGTCTTCCCTCCAACCTGATCGTCTACAAGTACCTTCTCAAGAACGCCTTCACGGCGACGCTCACGATCATAGGCCTCAGCTACGGCTTCCTGCTCGGCAACGCGTTTCTCGTCGAGTACGTCTTCGCCTGGCCGGGCCTGGCCTTCTACGGGGTGGACGCGCTTCTCTTCAAGGACTTCAACGGCGTCATCGCGGTGACGCTGGTAGTGGGGATGGCGTTCGCGCTCGTGAACCTGCTGGTCGACATCCTCTACGGGTACATCGACCCCAGGGTGAGGTACGGGGAGAGATGACGACGCGGGCGGCCGAGTGGGGGAAGATGTGGTTCCGCTTCCGCCAGTCGACCCTGTCGGTGTTGGGGCTGGCGATAGTGGTCGTCATCGTCGGCGCGGCCCTCCTGGCCCCGTACATAGCGCCCCATCCCCGGCACGCCGGGTCGTTCGTCAACTTCGAGGCGAGCCTCAAGCCCCCGTCGCGGACCTACGTCATGGGAACCGACGACGCCGGGCGCGACGTCCTCTCGGGGCACGCATCTCGATCTCGCTGGGCACCGCGGTCCTTGTCCTGTCGGTGGTCATCGGCGTTCCGCTCGGCCTCGTGGCCGGCTACTGGGGCGGTCGGGTAGGCAGCTCGATCATGCGGGTCACCGACGTCTTCCTGGCCGTGCCGCCGATCGCCCTGGCGCTTGCGGTGACCGCCGCGCTCCGGCCCAACCTGACCAACGCGATGCTCGCGATCTCCTTCGCCTGGTGGCCCTGGTACACGCGCCTCGTCTACGGGCAGGTGCTCTCGCTTCGCGAGGAGCAGTTCGTCGAGGCGAGCCGCGGCCTCGGCGCCGGGCCGATGCGGATCGCCTTTCGCGAGATCCTCCCCAACGTCTGGTCGCCCATCCTGATAAAGGCCACCCTGGACATGGGCTTCGTCATCCTGACCGCGTCGGGGCTGAGCTTCCTGGGGTTGGGCGCGCAGCCTCCGACGCCGGAGTGGGGCACGATGATAGCCGAGGGGCGCAACTACCTGCCGGGCTACTGGTGGGCGGCGACCTTCCCAGGGCTCGCGATCTTCGTGGCGGTACTCGGCTTCAACCTGCTCGGGGACGGCCTGCGCGACGTCTTCGACGTTCACATCGAGCAGTGGCGGACGGGGTCGTGACGATGGACCGACCGCTGCTCGAGGTCAAGGCGCTGGGAATACACCTGCTCACCTACGAGGGGCGCGCCCGCACCATCAACGGCGTAGACCTCTCGATAGCCAGGGGCGAGAGCGTCGCGCTGGTCGGCGAGACCGGCTGCGGGAAGTCGGTGACGGCGAAGGCGATCATGGGGCTGCTCCCCCCGAATGCCGAGGTCGTCTCGGGGAGCGTGAGCTTCAAGGGCCGGGATCTGCTGCGGCTTCCGGAGCCCGAGATCCGCGCGATACGCGGCCGCCAGATAGCGATGGTCTTCCAGGACCCTTCCACGGCGCTCAACCCCGTGTTCACCGTGGGCGAGCAGCTCGGCGATGTGATCGTCTGGCAGGGCGCGGCTCGCGCCTACCCGCGGCGGCGGGGCGGCGACATCCGGGCGAGGAGCATAGAGCTGCTGCGCCTCGTCCGGATCCCGGATCCCGAAGGGATGCTCAACCGCTACCCGGTCGAGCTCTCGGGCGGCATGCGGCAGCGGGTGCTCATCGCCCTCGCGCTGGCAGGCCGGCCGGAGCTGCTGATAGCGGACGAGCTCGGGACCGCGCTCGACGTGTCGGTCCAGGACCAGATCCTGGGGGAGCTGACCGAGCTCGTGCGCAGCCAGGGCCTCTCGGTCCTCTACATCACCCACAACCTCGGCGTAGCGCGCATGGTCTCGGGCCGCATCTACGTGATGTACGGCGGCGAGATCGCCGAGGTGGCCCCCACCGCGGAGATGTTCCGCATGCAGCACCACCCGTACTCCCAGGGTCTGCTGGCGGCGGTGCCTCGCCTCACCGGAACCATAGGAAGCGGCATAGAGGGACGCATCCCAGACTACATAGCGCCGCCCCCGGGCTGCCGCTTCGCGCCGCGGTGCTTCGCCCGCATGGAGGTGTGCGACAGGCAGCCCCCGCCCGTGGTGGAGATCGAGCCGGGCCGGAAGGTCGCGTGCCACCTGTACGGCGGATATCCGGGAGGCGGGTAGTGGCCCTCGTCGAGGCCAGGGGCATCGTCAAGCACTTCCCGATCACCGCGGGGCTCCTCCATCGAAAGGTGGGCGATGTCAAGGCGGTGGACGGCGTGAGCATCCAGGTTGAGTCCGGAACCACCCTGGCCCTGGTCGGTGAGACCGGCTCCGGCAAGACTACCCTGGCCAGGATGGTGGTCCGGCTGTTGCCCCCGACCGCCGGCAGGGTCTTCTTCGACGGGGAGGAGATCACGGGGCTAGACGACGAGGCGCTGAGGCCCTTCAGGAGGCAGGCGCAGATCGTCTTCCAGAACCCCGCTTCCTCGCTCAATCCCCGCCACCGCGTGAAGGAGATCATCGAGGAGCCCCTGCTGATCCACAGGATCGGCACGCCGAAGGAGCGCTGGCGGCGGGTCGAGGAGCTGATCGAGACAGTCGAGCTCCCACCCCGGGACTTCATGCTGCGCTACCCCCATTCGCTGAGCGGAGGCCAGCGCCAGCGCGTGGCGGTGGCCCGGGCACTCGCGCTCCACCCCAGGTTCATCGTGCTCGACGAACCCACCGCGGCGCTCGACGTGTCGGTGCAGGCCAAGATCATCGGGTTGCTCAGGCGGCTCCAGGCCGAGATGCATCTGACCTACCTGGTGATCTCCCACGACCTCAGCCTGATGCGGAACGTCGCAGACGTCATAGCGGTGATGTATCTGGGCAGGATCGTGGAGATGGCCCCGGCGGCGGATCTCTTCACCCGGCCGGTCCACCCCTACACGAGAGCGCTGCTGTCGGCCATCCCGACGGTCTCGGACGAAGAGAGCGCCCTGATCCCGGAGAAGATCGTGCTCACCGGCGAGGTGCCCAGCCCGTCCCGCGTCCCTTCGGGATGCCCGTTTCATCCCCGGTGCTACGCGCGCATCGATGGGTGCGATCGCATCGTCCCGGAGCCGGTCTCGGTCGCACAGGGACACAACGTGCGGTGCATACTCTACGCCCCGGCTTGCGGCGGGGTGGACCCCAATGGAGGAGCGGATGCGGTGGATTGACAGAGATGCGGTCGTCCCGGGAGTGGAGGCGATGCTCCGGGTCAACATGGGCGTGCGAACGGGGGAGCGTATCGTGGTCGTAGCAGACCTCCCGACCCCGGAGCAGTGGGCGGGAATGCCCGCGGCGGCGGTGGAGGTGATGCTGCGCCGCGCATACCTCGCGCGGATCGTGTCGGAGATCGCCGCCCAATCCAACCCTGGGTGCACCGTCGGTTTCGTAACCTATCCCTCGACAGGGCGCAGCGCGGTCGAGCCTCCCGAGGAGACCGCCCGGGCCATGCGCGAGGCGGACGTCGTGATGATGATCACCTCGTTCTCGCTGTCGCACACGGACGCGCGCGAGGAGGCCTGCCGGAGCGGCGCCAGGGTGGCGAGCATGCCGCGGTTCCTGCCCGAGATGTTCTACCCGGACGGCCCGATGGCGTCCGACTACGCCGCGATCGGGGCCGCGACGCAGAGGATCGCCAGCCTCATAACCGGCGCGCGGAAGGTGAGGATCGCGAACCCCGCGGGGACAGAGGTGGAGTTCAGCGTGGAGGGGCGGGACGGGTACTGCGACAGCGGCATCTACACCTCGCCGGGCACCTGGGGCAACCTCCCGGCGGGCGAGGCCTACTGCGCGCCGCTGGACGGCACCGGCACGGGGCATCTGGTCGTAGAGCCGGGATGGCACCCCGGGCTGACCGAACCCATGACCATACGGCTCGACTCGGGCGAAGCGGTTGCCGTCGAAGGGGGAGGCGCGGCCGGGGCTGAGATCGCCAGGATCCTGGACCTGCCCGGACGCGGAGACGCGGCGAGACCCCGGAGGATGCTGGCCGAGCTAGGCGTCGGCACCAACCCCAACGCCAGGCGCACCGACATAACAGTCGAGGCGGAGAAGATCAAGGGAACGGTCCACCTGGCCCTGGGCGACAGCTCGCACATGGGAGGGACGGTCGTGGCCGACTACCATCAGGACTTCGTCCTGCCCAAACCGGACGTCTGGTTCGATGGACTCCAGGTGATTCGGGCCGGCGAGAGCGAGGAGGGAGCTGAATGGAGTTCGCACTCGGAACCGAGACGCTGAGGGAGTACCTCTCGTACGAGGTGGCCGGCGCCGCCCGCAAGCTCGTTGCGGACGTGATGCTAGCCAAGCCCGGCGAGCACGTCGCGATAACGGCCGACACGAGCAGCGACCCCCGCGTGGTTGAGGCGACCGCGCAGGCCGCCTACGCCGCGGGTGCCGTTCCGTCCGTGCTGTGGTACCAGACCGTACTTGGCAGCGGCGTCGAGCCGCCCAGGCCTATCGCCGCCGCGATCGCGGAGGCCGACGTCTGGATCGAGTACGCCGTCGGATACGCGCTCTACTCCAACGCCTATCGCCGCGCCATGGAGCAGGGCACCAGGTACATCTGCCTATCAGGCATGGACGTCGACCTGATGGTCCGGTCCGTCGGCAGGGTCAACTACCCCAAGATGGTGGCGATGGGCGAGGCGCTGGTCCGTCTGCTCTCCGCCGCCAGGGAGGTCAGGATAACCTCGCCCGCCGGCACCGACCTGGTGGCCGACAACGGCGGCAGGTACGTTCGCCACTCAGGCAAGCTGGCCGACACGCCGGGCGAGCCGATCATGCTCGGAGGCCAGGTCTCCTGGTGTCCGATCGAGGAGACCATCAACGGGAGGATCGTCTTCGACGGCGCCATCTGGCCGCCCGCCGAGATCGGCGCGGTGCGGTCGCCCGTGGGCCTCACCGTGGAGAAGGGTGTGGTCACCGGGCTCGACGGTGGAAGCGAGGCGCGGATCTACGAGAGGTGGCTCGCGTCGCTGGGCGATCCCAACATGTACCGCATCGCCCACTACTCCCTGGGCTTCAACAACGGGGTGACCAAGCCAACGGGGCGGATCGTCGAGGACGAGCGTCTCTTCGGCTGCGTGACCATCGGCATCGGCACCCAGGGGCCTCAGATGAAGGCGGTGGGATGGAAGGCGGCGGCTCACACCGACGGGGTCATGCTGAGCCCCTCAGTGATCCTCGACGGGCAGCCCCTGGAGGAGGCGGGCCGGTATGTCCATCCCGAGATAGCCGAGGCCTGCCGCGAGCTGGGCGTTCCCGGATACTGACGGGTGAGGTAGCTACCGATGGGTGCGGTTCTCCACGTGGTACCGGTCCGGGCCCGCCCCGGCCGACTTGAGCAGGTTCGGGCGCACCTCGAGCCGCTGGTCCGGGGCGTGGAGGTCCACGTGATCGATCTCCCGGACGGGCCGGCGGACCTGGAGCACTTCGTGTACGAACACGCGGCCGTGGGAGAGATGCTGCGGATCCTCCCAGGGTACGTGACCGAGCATGGGATCGGCGCGGTCAGCGTCGGCTGCTTCTACGATCCCGGCATGTGGGAGCTGCGCGAGGTCCTGGAGGTCCCGGTCGTAGGCGTCGGAGAGGCCAGCTTCCTCCTCGGAAGCCTGGTGGCCTCGCGGATCGCGGTACTGGTCGGCGACAGGAAGTGGGTCCCGAAGATGTCTGAGAACGTGCGGCGCGTCGGGATGGAGCACCGCATATGCGCATGGCGCTCGGTGCAGCGCTCGGTGCAGGAGATGCACGACGACCCCCAGGGATGCATGGCCGTGATCCGCGACCAGGCCCGGGCGGCCAGGGACGAGGATAACGCCGAAGCGGTGATCCTGGGATGCGCGGCGCTCGCCGGTGCCGCCGACCGCCTCCAGCAGGAGCTGGGACTCCCAGTCATAGATCCCGTCGCCGCCGCCTTCACGCTGGCGTGCGCTCTGGCTTCCGCGGGGCTCCGGACGAGCAAGGTGTCGGGGTACAGGCCCAAGCGATGAGGCTGGAGGCCGGCCACATAGAGCCGCTCGTGCTGGGCGGCGCGCTCCTGGGAGGTGGGGGCGGCGGCGACCCCGACGAGGGCCGCAGGTTCGCCCGGACGGCCCTGGAGGCAGGAGCGCCGCGCCTCGTGGAGGTAGAGGAGCTCGCGCCGGACGCCGTTGTCGTCACCGTCGCGCTCGTGGGCGCGCCTTCGGCTCCGGACCAGTACGTCGCCGTGGAAGACCTGGTCCGGTCGGTACGCCTCCTCTCGGAGCGCTTCTCGCTGCGGATCGACGCGCTGAACGGCAACGAGAACGGCGGCTTCGCGTCGGTCAACGGATGGGTACAGTCCGCGGCGCTCGGCCTGCCGCTGGTCGACGCGCCGTGCAACGGCCGGGCGCACCCCACGGCGGTGATGGGCGCGATGGGACTGCACCGCGTGAGCGGCTACTCGTCACTCCAGGCCGCGGTCGGCGGCGCCCCAGGCACCAGGCATCTGGAGATAACGGTCACGGCCCCGGTGGAGGTCGCCTCAGCGCTGGTCCGCCAGGCCTCGATACAGGCCGGCGGGTTGGTGGCCGTGGCCAGGAATCCCGTGGAGGCGCGCTACCTTGCCTCCCACGGTGCGCCCGGCGCCGTATCGATGGCGCTGCGCGCGGGCAGCGCGCTGCTGGAGGCGATCCCGAAGGGCGCGGCCGCCGCGTGGGAGGCCGCCGCGCAGGCCGTCGGCGGCAGCGTGATCGAGGTGGGCTCGGTGGTAGGGCTCTCCCTGGAGACCACCGGCGGGTTCGACAGGGGCGTTGTGGAGATCGACGGCGAGGCCAGGTGCGAGCTCGCCTTCTGGAACGAGTACATGACCCTCGAGCGGGATGGGCGCCGCCTGGCCACCTTCCCGGACCTCATAGCAACGCTGGATGACCGGGGGCTGCCGCTTGCCACCTCGGCAATCCGCAAAGGGCAGAGGGTGGCCGTAGTCGCCGCCCCGAAGGAGGCGCTGCGGCTCGGGGCCGGCATGCGCGATCCCGAGCTGTTCCGCGTCGCAGAGCAGGTGACCGGCAAGAGCCTGATCCCGTACGCTTTCAAATGACGCCGGATCTGGGCGAGCGTTCGATCCACCGGCGCGCGAGGTGATCCGAGTTGGCGATGAAGCAGGCCATTGAGGCGTATGAGCTGCTCGACTCCGCCAGCGTGAGCGGAGAGTCGGTCGCGGCGCTCCTGCGAGAGCGGGGCCTAGACGCGGCGGCGCGCCGCCTCGAGGGGAGCACCGGTCACACAGAGGCGGTCAGGGCCTTCGTTCCGGGTACCGAGGGGCGGCGGGCCGGCGGCGCGGCTCCCACGCTCGGCATCATCGGCTTCCTGGGAGGGATCGGAGCGCGACCCACCCAGATCGGCCTCGTTTCCGACGCCGACGGCGCGGTGGTGGCGACCGCGGCGGCCCTGAAGATCGCCGACATGGTCAGGGCGGGTGACCGCCTGAGCGGCGACGTCATCGTGACCACGCACATCTGTCCCAACGCGCCCACCATCCCGCACCGCCCGGTCCCATTCATGAGCTCGCCGGTCGGTGTCGACGTGCTGGCCCGCGGCCTGACCGACCCCGAGATGGACGCCATCGTTTCGGTAGACACCACCCGAGGCAACCGGGTGATCAACCACAGAGGGATCGCGATCTCACCGACCGTGAAGGAGGGCTACATACTGCGCGTCAGCGATGACGTGCTCTCGATAATGGAGGCCGTCACCGGCCGCCCGCCGGTGGTCTTTGCCATCACGATCCAGGACATAACCCCCTACGGCAACGGCATTTACCACCTCAACAGCATCCTGCAGCCTTCCACGGTGACCGCCGCCCCCGTGATAGGCCTGGCACTCACCGCGGAGGTAGCGGTGCCCGGGCCGGCCACCGGAGCCAGCCAGATTGCCGACATCGAGATGGCCGCGCGGCTCTGCGTGGAGACAGCCAAGGCGTTTGGCCGCGGTGCCTGCAGCTTCTACGAGCCGGAGCAGTGGGAGCTGATCCAGCGCCTCTACGGCTCGCTCGGCCACCTCCAGGCCCCTCGGCCCTGGGCCGCGGATCTCGGGCCGAAGGGGCAGGGCAGGGAGTAGGAAGCGGTGGTAGTCGGAGCCCTGACCATAGGCCAGTCGCCCAGGCCGGATGTCCTGTCGGTCGTGGGAGAGATCCTGGAAGGAGTAGAGATCGTCCAGGCCGGGGCGCTGGACGGGTTGACGGACTCCGAGATCGAGGCGCTCGCTCCCGGACCGGCCGACTACGTGCTCGTCTCGCGCCTCCGCGACGGCCGGGAGGCCGTGCTCGGCAGGGATAGGATCTCCGGCCTGGTCCAGCAAGCGCTGGACCGTCTCGCCGCCCGCACCGACCTCGTGCTGTTCCTCTGCACCGGCGAGTTCCCCGGGCTGCGCTGCGAGCGGCTGCTGGTCGAGCCCTCGGCGGCGCTTCGGGGATTCGTGGCGGCCGCGGCGGCCGGGCGTGTGCTGGGCGTCATCATCCCCCACCCGGATCAGGCCGCGCCGGCGCGCGGGAGGTGGGAGGAGATAGGACGCTCCGCTCTGGTCGAGCCGGCCTCTCCGTACCGCCCCGCGGACTTCGAGGCGGCGGCCCGCTCGCTGCGCGCCGGAGGCGCCGAGGTAATCGTGATGGACTGCATGGGCTACTCGACCGCGCAGAAGCGCGTAGTGACAGAGGCCTCAGGCCTGCCCACGATCCTGGCAGCCAGCGCCGTAGCACGGGTAGTGGCGGAGCTCGCGCCTTGATCCGTCCGCCGGAGTCCTAGCCGCCCCCAGCCAGGGGGATCACGTAGAAGAGCACCGCGAAGTAGTGGAGTATGCTGCCGGCGAGAACGAAGAGGTGCCAGATCGCGTGGTGGTAAGGCAGTTTCCTCCAGGCGTAGAACCCGATGCCCGCCGTGTAGGCGATCCCGCCGAGGGCCAGTAGCACCAGCCCTCCCACGGCCACCGACGACAGCATCGGCTTGACGGCCACCACCACCGCCCACCCCATGGCCACGGAGATCACCACCGAGAATGCGGGCAGGCGCCTCATCACCGTCGCCCGCAGCACGGTCCCTGCCACCGCCAGCCCCCATATCGTGCCGAAGAGGGACCAGCCCCAGGGCCCCCGCAGGTTCACAAGCGTGAACGGGGTGTAGGTTCCCGCGATCAGGACGAACACGGCAGAGTGGTCGAGGATCCGGAGCACGCTCTTCGCCCCCGGCAGAGGGATGCTGTGGTAGAGCGTGGATGCCGCGTATAGGAATACGAGCGTGGCTCCGAACACGCTGACGCCGACGATGTGCCAGGCGTCGCCGCGCAGGCTGGCGAAGGCGGTGAGCACCCCCAGCCCGCCGATCGCCAGCACCAGCCCGAGGCCGTGCGTGATGCCGTTTGCTATCTCCTCGCCGCAGCTGTAGCGCTGCGCGCTCCCGGCCGAGATCATTGCCCAGCACTGCCTCTCTTGTCTGTGGATTCCCCCAGCAATGCTCGCAGATTCCGCGGCAGGAAGTCAACCGTGCCGTCCGAGTCGTGCTCTCTGAGCTTCGCCGCGCATCCGAAGGTCGTCCAGTCGCCGTATCGAGGCCGCGCGCGCCCGCTACTGTAGGTCTTCCTCGTAGCGTTCCTTGAGCTGCTGCACGACCGTCGGATCCGCGAGCGTTGTCGTGTCCCCGAGCACTCTGCCCTCGGCCACGTCCCGCAGCAGCCTGCGCATTATCTTGCCGCTGCGCGTCTTGGGCAGCTCAGCGGCGAACAGGATACGTTCGGGCTTCGCGATTGAGCCGATCTTCTCGGCCACGTGATCTCGCAGCGAGGCCACCGCGGCGACGTCGGTCGGCCGGCCCTCCTTCAGTGTCACAAACGCTGCAAGGGCCTGTCCCTTTATCTCATGCTCGATCCCGATCACCGCGGCCTCGGCCACGTCGGGGTGGGAGACGAGCGCGCTCTCCACCTCCATCGTGCCGATGCGGTGGCCGGCCACGTTGATGACGTCGTCGACGCGGCCCAGGAGCCAGATGTATCCATCCTCGTCGCGGCGCGCCCCGTCGCCCGTGAAGTATGCTCCGGGGATCCTCGTCCAGTACTCACGCATGAACCGCTGTGGATCGCCGTGGATCCCCCGGAGCATCGCCGGCCAGGGCCTCCTGAGCACGAGGTAGCCGCCAGAACCGGCCGGCACCGGCTCTCCTCTCTCATCCACCACGTCGGCCGTGATGCCGGGCAGCGCGTGCGTGGCCGATCCCGGCTTCAGCTGGGTCACTCCCGGCAGCGGGGAGATGAGTATCATTCCCGTCTCCGTCTGCCACCAGGTGTCGACCACGGGGCAGTTGTCCCCGCCTATGTGGCGGCGGTACCACATCCACGCCTCCGGGTTGATCGGCTCGCCCACAGTCCCCAGCAGTCGCAGCGTCGAGAGGTCGTGGCGGGCCGGCCACTCCGGACCCCACCTGATGAAGGTCCGTATCGCGGTCGGCGCGGTGTACAGGATCGTGACACCGTACCTGGCTATGATGCTCCAGAACCTGTCCCGCTCCGGCCAGTCGGGGGTGCCCTCGTACATCAGCACGCTCGCACCATTGGCCAGGGGGCCGTAGACCACGTAGGAGTGGCCCGTGACCCATCCGATGTCGGCGGTGCACCAGAACAGGTCCTCTTCCCGGAGATCGAAGACCCACTTCGTGGTGAGGCAGGTCCCGACGAGATAACCGCCGGTCGTGTGGACGATGCCCTTCGGCCTCCCCGTGGTCCCGCTCGTGTACAGAATGAAGAGGGGGTCCTCGCTCTCCATCTCCTCGGCCGGGCAGTCCGCTCGCATCCCTTCCAGTGCCCTGTGCCACCAGCGGTCGCGGCCTTCCGTCATCTGCGCGGCGGCGGCGTCGCCGATCCTCCGGACGACCAGGACGTGCCTGACGGTGGGCGCATCCGTCAGCGCCTGATCCACCTGTCGCTTGAGGGGAATGATCGCTCCGCGCCTGTACCCACCGTCGGAGGTGATTACGACCTTCGCCTGCGCGTCGTTTATGCGGTCGCGCAGCGCCTCGGCCGAGAACCCGCCAAAGACGACGGTGTGTACAGCTCCGATCCTGGCGCACGCCAGCATTGCGATCGCGGCCTCCGGGATCAGCGGCATGTATATGGCGATGCGATCTCCCCGCCGCACCCCCAGCGTGAGCAGCGCGTTCGCGCAGCGGTTGACCTCGCGCGCGAGGTCCCAGTACGTGAGGACGCGCACCTCCCCGGGCTCGCCCTCCCAGATGATCGCGGCCTTGTTGCGGCGCGGCCCGCGCAGGTGGCGGTCCAGGCAGTTGAAGGCGACGTTCGTCCTGCCGCCTACGAACCACCTTGCGTAGGGCAGATCCCACTCCAGGACGCTTCTCCAGGGCTTGAACCAGTGTATCTCCTGGGCGGCTTCAGCCCAGAACCCCTCCGGGTCGGCCTCGGCCCGGTCGTAGAGCGCGGGGTCGGAGACGACGGCCCTGCTTCGGAAGGACTCGGAGGGGGCGAAGATGCGCCGTTCGTCGAGGAGCGACTCGATCGTGCGATCGGTCATGGTCGACCTCCCCTCGAAGGAGTGGCGCGTAGTTCCAGCAAGGCGTCCTCGAATCCTCCACCGCAGGAGCCCGCGCGGCCCTCGGCAAAGGTATCGATGTCGGCCAGCGACCGGACCGGCCGCCAGCGCCTACCGTCCAGGAGGTTATTATGCCGCCGCATCGCCGCTCATACAGGCCCGTCGTCATGGGAAGCAGGGGCGTTGTCACATCAGCGCACCCGCTTGCCTCGGCCGCGGGGGTCGAGATGCTGCGCCAGGGTGGGAACGCCGCGGATGCCGCGGTCGCGACCGCCGCAGCGCTCAACGTGGTCGAGCCGTTCATGTCGGGGATCGGCGGGATCGGCGTGATGGTGCTCTCGTCGGCCGGGGGCGCGAGGCACGTTCTCAACTTCGTTGGGAGGGTGCCTCGCGCGGCCGATCCCGAGGGCGCCTCCAGGGAAGATCTGGCAGGCGGCCCGCGATCGTGCCTCACCCCCGGGAACCTCGGGGGATGGCTCGCCGCGCACGAGCGCTTCGGGCGGCTGCCGCGCCACGCGCTCTTCGCGCCGGCCATCCGGATGGCCGAGGAGGGCACCCCGCTCACGTGGAAGGGCGTCGAGTTCTTCGAGAAGGGGCGGCAGACACTCGGGCGATCGGAGGAGGCCCGGCGGCCGGGGGAGACGCTCCACCAGCCGGATCTCGCGGCGACCTTCACGAAGATCGCCCTCGGAGGGGCCGACGTCTTCTACCGGGGGGAGGTGGGGGCGGCCATCTGCCGCGGCGTCAGGGAGGCCGGGGGATGGCTCTGTGAGGAGGACCTGGCCGCCTTCGAGCCCGAGTGGCTGGAGCCGCTGTGCGCCCCGCTCGCCGGGCTGGAGATCGCGACAGTGCCTCCGCCGTTCGTCGCCTTCCAGTCGCTGGAGACCCTCAACATCCTCGAGGAGATGGATCTCGCCGGCTGGGGGCACAACTCGGCCGACTACCTGCACCACCTGATCGAGGCGGTGAAGCTGGCATCGGCCGACCGCCTCGCATTTGGGTTCAGTAAGGAGCCCCCCGTATCGGGTCTGGTCTCCAAGGAGTACGGCCGCTCCCAGCGCGCCAGGATCGATCCGCGAAGCGCCGGCGTCGGCGAGGGCGAGCGTTTCAACCCGGAACGATTGCCCGGACAGATCGAGGAGGGGCACCCGGCCGACTTCATGAAGGAGCACACCACCCACTTCGCCTGCGCAGACGCGGAGGGCAACGTGGTGACCGTCACGCAGACCATAGGCGTGCCGTTCGGTTCCGGGTTCGTCGCGCCGGGAACAGGCGTGCTGCTGAACAACCTGCTCAACTGGCAGGACCTGGATCCGGCCAGCCCCAACCGCATGTCGCCCGGCCGCAGGGTGGGTGCCAACATGGCGCCGATGCAGCTGTTCAGGGGCGGCAGGTTCTTCATGTCGATCGGAACCCCCGGCTCGTACGGGATCCTTCAGACCACCCCCCAGATGGTCCTCAACGTGCTGGTGTTCGGAATGAACATCCAGGAGGCCATAGAGGCGCCGCGCGTGCGCGTCTACCGGGACAGGCTGGTGGATGTCGAGGGCAGGGTGCCGGAGGAGGTCCGGGCCGAGCTGTCGCGGCGCGGCCACCAGGTGAACGCCATAGAGGATTGGTCCTGGATCGTCGGGGGCGGCCAGGGAATAGTCCGCGATCCCGACTCAGGGGCGCTGCAGGGAGGCGCCGATCCCAGGCGGGACGGCTACGCGATAGCGATCTAGGCCTCGCTCTCTCCCGGGCCGAGCTCGAGCCTGGCGACCCGCGGGAGGCTCGAGCCCACGATGCCCTGCATGTCGCCGTACATGCCGGCGAGCCCGGAGAGCGCCCTGCCGAGCTGCTTCTCGCGCTTTGCCCAAGAGCTCTCCATGGCACGGCGCTCTCGCTCCAGATCCTCCTTGAGCCCTGAGAAGGCCTCGAGGACGGCCTCCACGCGCTGCCTGAACTCCATCCCGGTCAGGTAGTCGTAGAGCAGGTCCATCTTCGAGTCCCGGCCCTGGGCGGCGGCCCGCGCGGCCGCGACCTGGATCAACTGCGAGCGAAGCGCGGTCGCCAGTCCGTGCAGGGTCGCCGCGTCGGTGACCCACACTCCCTCGACGAACGCGGCGTTTCGGACGCTCTTCGGGAGCACGGTGGTGACGATCGCGGCGATGTCGGCGCGCAGCTCCCGCTGGTCGTCGCGCAGCTTCGCAAGCCAGGCGTCGTTCCAGACACGTGTGTTCTTCGCCTCCCAGACGATCGATCCGCAACCCATGCCCGCGGGCCCGATCACCCTATGCACCAGGTCCGCGCCCCGGACGCCCTTGGGGACGGGATCGATCTCGTCCTGGGGGAAGACCGCGCGAAGGAACGCCTCGAGGTCGAGCTCGGCCACCTCGCCCTGGCTCTGCTGCGAGCCCTGCTCGGCCTTCTTCTTGAGCTCCTCGATCTGCCTGCGCAGGTCGCCCAGCTGCTTGTCCTTCTCGAGGTCGCGGAGGCGGTGCTCCTCGCCCATCCGGTCGCGGACCGCCTTCTCGAGGATCGTCTTCTCCTCCTGGACCCGCCTGGCGACCTGCAGCTCGACCGTCTTCTTGGCCTCCTCCAGCTCACGGTTCTGCTTGAGCAGGTCGAGCTCGCGCTTCCTGCTCTCCTCCACGGCCCTGGCCTTCTCTCGCAGCTCCGACTCCAGGTTGGACTTGGCGAGCGCGTGGGCTTCATCGGCCCGCTTCTGCGCCTTGAGGCTCTCCGCGCCCAGCCTCTCCTCGAACTCGTGCCTGAGGCGCTCCTCGATCCGCGATCGGAACGCCTCGCCGAGAGCTATCTCGGCGCCGCACCTCGGACAGACGACCGTCTCCTCAGCCATCGCCTCTCCCCTCGCCCTCACCGGCCTTCGGCGCGGCGTCGCGCACGAAGTGCGGCATCACGTCAGGGATCGCGAGCGATATCTCGACCAGCCCGCCGTACCTGCCGCCCGCGTACCACGGTGCCTGGTATATCAGCTTCCTCGATCCGCTCTTCTCGATCGTGTAGGCGTTGATCCGCGGGCGATCGAGCAGCTCGCGGAGCTTCGTCCGAGAGGGCTCGGGATGGCAGTCCAGCAGGCTCGAGCCCACCAGCCGCCTCCCGCCCTGCTCCTCGTAGGCGCTCGCCGCCCGGTCGTTCATCTCCACGATCTTACCCTCGGGATCACAGACCGTCACCGATCCCGGGAACTCCTCTACCCACACATGCCTCTCCATCTGTCCCTGCCCACCTCCGGTGCCTGGGGGCGGCGCCTTCCCCCATGCCTACTTGTAGTTCATCACGACTACCTCTGTCGAGGAGGGGAGGCTGTCTCGCGACACCGTGAGCGTGTGGCCGTCCAGGCGGCGGACCACGGGCTTGCCTTCAAGGAACGGGCGCTCATCGGTTCCCGGCCAGTCCGGGCGCACCGCCGTCTTGTAGTGCATCGGTATCACGATCCGCGGCCGAAGCAGGGCGGTTATCTGAGTGGCCTCGCGGGCACCGATGGTGAACGGGGCTCCGCCGACCGGGATCATGAGGACGTCCACCCTCCCGATGGCCCTCGCCTGGTTCTCGCTGAGGGCGTGCTGCCCGAGATCGCCCAGATGGGCGAACCTTATCCCCGCCGTCTCCACGACGAAGATGCCGTTCAGTCCGCGGACCGTGCCGGAGTCGTTGTCGTGGAACGACGCCACCGAGTAGATCAGGGCGTCGCCGATCCGGGCGTAGATCCTGGTGTAGTCCCTGCCGTCGGCGGTGAGCGCGCGGAGCACCTGCGTCGCCCCGCGGATCAAGCCGGCGTTGTTGTGATCCCTGTGCTCGTGGGTGATCAGGACGACGTCGCCCTCGACGGCGGGCAGGGGGTAGCCGATCTCGCCGTACGGGTCGATGGCGATGCGCAGCCCCGATGCGGTCGTGAGGACGAAGAACGACTGGCCGTAGTAGCGTACCGTCACCCGCCCCTCGTAGGCGGCCGCCGACTGCGTCAGCAGCAGGATGGCGAGCACGAGATATGCGACTGCTCTCATAGAGTGGACCTCCTGATGTTCTTTCCCCATGTGAACCGCCGGAACGGGGCGGCTGATTCCGCGGCGGCCTGCCGCCGTACTCTTCCCCGGCCGCCTCAGGCGACCTGCCGGAGGCGGGAAGGAGCTCCCTCTCCGGAGGAAGAGCGCCGCGACGGCGGCGAATGGATACGCATGAGCAACGTGACACGCGCCGACTACCTGGCGGCGATCGACCAGGGTACTACAGGCACCCGCTGCATCCTGTTCGACCTCTCCGGCCGTGCCGTCGCCTCGGCCTACCGTGAGCACAGGCAGATCTTCCCGCAGCCCGGATGGGTCGAGCACGACCCGGTGGAGATATGGGAGCGCACGGCCGAGGTCTCCGACGAGGCCCTGCGCACTGCGCCGCCGGGGCGGATAGCGGCGGTCGGCATCACCAACCAGCGGGAGACGACAGTGGCCTGGGACGTCCGCAGCGGCCGCCCAGTCTACAACGCGATCGTCTGGCAGGACACCCGGACCGAGCCGGACTGCCGGTCGATGATCGAGCAGGGGTGGCAGGACGAGGTACGCCGGCGCACAGGGCTGCCGATAAGCACCTACTTCTCTGCGACCAAGGCCAGGTGGCTGCTGGCGAACGTGCCCGAGGCGCAGGAGTTGGCGAGATCCGGTCACCTTCGGCTGGGGACTATCGACGCCTGGATCATCTGGAACCTGACCGGCGGCCCCTCGGGCGGGGCCTGCGTCACCGATCCGACCAACGCCTCCCGCACCCTCTTGTGCGGGCTCGAGGAACTCGCGTGGGACGGCGAGCTACTCGAGCGGTTTGGAGTGCCCGAGGGAGCGCTGCCCGAGATACGTCCCTCGGCCTCGTCGGAACCCTACGGCAAGACGCGGGCCGGTGGGCCCCTTGGCGAGGGGATACCGGTCTGCGGCGACCTCGGAGACCAGCAGGCGGCTCTGGTCGGGCAGGCATGCTTCGAGCCGGGCGAGGCCAAGAACACCTACGGCACCGGCTCTTTCCTGTTGCAGCACGTCGGCCGCGCCCCATCGCGCAGCGAGCACGGGCTGCTGGGGACCGCCGCCTACGTCCTGGAGGGCGCCGGGAGCGCCACTGCCACTCCGGCCTCGACGCGCGCCCTCCGCGCCTACGCCCTGGAAGGCTCGGTCGCGATCACCGGCGCCGCGGTGCAGTGGCTGCGCGACAACCTGGGCCTTATATCGAGCGCGGCCGAGTCCGAGGCCGTGGCCCAGGAGGTGGCCGACTCGGGGGGCGTCTACTTCGTGCCGGCGTTCTCCGGCCTCTTCGCCCCGCACTGGGACATGAGCGCCAGGGGCGCGATCGTCGGCCTGACCCGCTACGCGGGGCGGGCGCACCTTGTCAGGGCCACCCTCGAGGCGATCTGCTTCCAGAGTCGCGAGGTGCTGGACGCGATGTTCGCCGACAGCGGGCGCGCCGTCAGCGTGCTGAAGGTGGATGGGGGCGCCACCGCCAACGACTTCTTGATGCAGCTCCAGGCGGACATCCTGGGGGTGCCGGTGGTGCGGCCGCTGGTGCGCGAGACGACCGCGCTCGGGGCCTCGTACGCGGCCGGTCTCGCGGTAGGGGCGTTCGGATCCACGGACGAGCTTCGAACCCTCTGGCAGGCGGATCGAACCTTCGAGCCCGCATGGGACGACGCCAGGCGCAAGGAGGCGATCGCGGGCTGGAAGAGGGCGGTGGAGAGGACTAGGGGCTGGCTGCAGGCCTAGGGCCACCTAGCTGATCAGCCCGATGTGACGCTTCGAGGCCGCCCGCACGCTCTGCCACCGGCTGCTCATGCTGGATGCTCCCTGGGATCCGGGCGGCGCACGGCCGCCCTACTTGAGCGGTCAGCCGCCCGTCCCGCACGTGGCCGCGCTGGGACAGGAGGCGGTGGCACCCAACGACCTCCCGACGCCGAAGGTGGACATCACCTTGCGGGGGCCGCCGGCGCCGCACGACGGGCAGCGGACTTCGCCGGCGTCGGCGCTGCTCCAGATGAACTGCTCGAACCGCTCCTCGCACTCGCTGCAGATGTACTCGTAGATCGGCATCCCACGTCTCTCCGAATTGTGTGCTACGGCGCTCATTGTACAACAGCGGCTTCGTCCGAGGTATTCCCGGACGCCGTTTGCGCGCCCCCTCGTGCTATGCTGGTTGTCGCCATGGCACGACTTGGCCGCAAGCGGTTCGAGCAGCTCGTCGCCGAGGCGCTGCGCGCGATCCCTCCGGATCTGCGCCGCGCCCTCGACAACATCGAGGTCATCGTGGACGACTGGCCCACCGACGACCAACTCGCCGACGCCGGGCTCGGCCCGGAGGATCTGCTGTTCGGGCTCTACCAGGGGACGCCCCTGCCTGATCGCAGCCCGCTCCTCCCCTACACGCTTCCCGACGTGATAACGATCTTCCAGGGGCCCCTCGAGGAGGAGTTCTCGGGCGAGGACGATGTCCGCGAGGAGATACGCAGGACGGTGGTCCACGAGATCGCCCACTACTTCGGCATCGACGAGGACCGGCTGGCCGAGCTCGGCTACGACTGAACCGTTGGCCCCTGCTAGGCGGAGCGCGCGATCCGCAGCGCGACCCTGTGGGCCATCGCCATGATCGTGATCATCGGGTTCACCGCCGGCGCCGAGGGAAAGACGCTGCCGTCGCATACGTACAGGTTGCGCACCCCGTAGACCTGCCCCGAGGGATCGACCGCCGCGCGGCGCGAGGATGCACCCATCGGAAGGCCTCCCATCAGGTGCGCGCTGAACAGCGCGAGCGCCCCGGGCCTGATGCCCTCCCTCTCCACGCCCTGCGCGAAGCGCCGGGCGGCGTCCGGCTCGTCCCTCCCGACCCGCACGGTACGGGTGTGCAGGCTCAGCACCTCGCTCGCGCCCGCTGCCAGGTGTATCTTTCCCATCTCGCCTATGCCCTTCACCATCAGCGAGGCATCCCTTGGATCGAGGGGGTAGCTGACGACCGGGCTCCCCGCGGCTGTCACGCCGACGCGCCCGCTGCCGTGGTCCCGCACCAGCACGATCGAGCCCGCGGTGTTCGCGAGCCGCGCCATCAGCAGCTTGTGGCCGGCTCCGTCGGACCAGGGCAGGGCCGCGGCCGCGAGGCCGGGATGGGCCGGGGAGGCCTCGATCCAGAAGCCGTGCGTTCCATCGACCCGCGCGAACTCGGTGCAGACCGCGGTCTGCGAGCGCCCCGCCCATATCTCGATCGGCCGGTCGTAGATGCCGAGGCACGCCGTCACCGGATGGATCCGAAGGCCGGTGCCGACCATCCGGTTGCCCAGTCCCGAGCGGAGCATGAGCGCGGGCGAGAAGACCGCTCCCCCGGCCACGACGATCCTCTTGCATCGGATCTCGACTGGGTGGCGCCTCCCCAGCTCATCGGTGGCGACCGCCTCCACGCCGCGGACCTCTCCCCGCCGTGCCAGGATCCGCTCGGCCCTGCACCTGACCAGGACCTCCGCGCCCGCGCCGCAGGCATCTCGGATGTACGTGGCCAGGGCGTCCTGCTTGGACCCGCGGGCGCAGCCGTAGACGCACGGCCCGCACTCCTCGCACTCCCGCACGTTGCGCGGGAGCGTCTCCACCCGGTAGCCGAGCGCCCCGGCGCCGTCCGCCAGGACCTGGTTGTTCGGGTTGTGGCGGCTCTCCAGCGTGGTGACGCTCAGCCTGCGCTCGACCTCCTCGAGCGACGCCTCGAACTCTCCCCCGGCCACGCCGTCTATCCCGTGGACTCGCTCCCACTCCTCCCTGACGTCCCTGGCCGGGCGCAGGCTGGTGCACCAGTTTACTATCGTGCTCCCGCCCAGGCAGGTCGACGCCAGCAGCCCGAACCCGTTGTCCGCGGTGGCGAACAGCCCCTTACCCAGAGAGAGCCGCTGCAGCATCTCGTACTCGTCGCCGTTGTAGTCTGCCTGGTCGTAGTAGCCCCCCTGCTCCAGCAGGAGCACGCGGAGGCCCGCCCTGCTCAGCACGGCCGCCGCGACGCTGCCGCCCGCTCCCGATCCGATCACGCAGGCGTCCGCGTCGAGCCGCGCATTGGAGGTCACCTGGAGCGTGGGGATGCGCTCCCTCACCCGCGGGGCGCCGGCCGGCCCAGGGGGGGGCGTGCCGGCGAATCCGATCGCCGGCCAGCTCGGGTTGGGCTCGCCCGGGGGGTGGGCCGCGTAGAAGAGGAATGCTACCACCTGCTTGAGGGCGTGGAAGGCGGTGCGCTTGATCGCGAGGCGGCTGAGCCCCCAACCCTTCAGATAGCGTCCTGCCCGCTCGGCATCCATCCTCGAGACGCGAACCGGTCGTCCGGTCAGGAGCAGGTTTGCGGCGCGGCCGTCCATGACCCGGAGGAGCCTTCGAAACTGCGCACGCAGGTGCGCGGGTGCGTCTGCCAGGCCCGCCTCGATCAACTCAGGGACGCCGCAGTCAGAGGCCAGGCGAGCGAGGAACTCGTGCCCGGCGGACCCCACATTCGGCACGAGCGCATCGCAGAGCACCCGCAGCGTGCGTCTCTCCCCCTCGCTCAGCACCCTGCCCACCTCGGCCCCCCTTACCGCGCGGCACGCACGTCGCCGCCGCCGCGATGCATCCGGGTGCGCGCCACCTCGCGCCCGTACCCCACGATCTGCTCCCTGACCTCGTCCTCTCCCCAGCCGAGCCGAGGCGCCATCAGCCTGGCCGCCTCCTCCGCGCACTCGAGCCCCTGGTCCGGCGCCTCGTGGATCAGGCGGAGCCTGCGCACCAGGCAGTCCGAGAGCGTGACGGCCATCTCGGCGGTAGCCGCGCCCACGACCTGGGCCCTCAGGTAGGGAAGGCCGGGCATCAGCGGACGCGCCAGGTCGCCCGAGGCCTCCTGCTCGGGATGGGGTACGATCGGCTCGGCGGCCGTCCGGCAGGGCCGCCCGTCCGCGGGCCGCTCCAGCCGCCGGCAGGCTTCGTCCACCGCCTCCTCCGCCATGCGGCGGAAGGTCGTCAGCTTCCCGCCCGCGACCGAGATCAGGCCGTCCGGCCCCTCGCCTATGTGGTAGTCGCGCGGGAGGCGGTAGGCCGAGACCCCGGGCCTATCCACCAGAGGGCGCACCCCCGCGAAGGTGCTGAGAACGTCCCCGGAGCGCGGCGCAGAGGCCCCGAAGGCGCCTTCCGCCGCGTCGAGCAGGTACGCCACGTCCTCCTGCGTCGCGTACGCCTCCTCCGGCGCCCCCTCGTAATCGGTCTCCGTGGTCCCGATTATGGCCTGGCGCTGCCAGGGAACGAGGTAGAGGTACCGCCTGTCGGCCGGTGACTTGAATATGATGGCCCGACGCGCACCCGGGCGATCCCTCGGGACCACTATGTGGCTCCCCCTGGTCGGCCTCAGCACGGGCTCGCGGGTCCCTGCCATCGCCGCGACACGGTCGAGCCACGGCCCGGTGGCGTTGACCACCACGCGGGCCCTCGCCTCGCAGGTGACCCCGGTCAGCTCATCGCGCAGGGCCACT
Organism: Armatimonadota bacterium; assembly: GCA_037446215.1. Classification (GTDB taxonomy): domain Bacteria; phylum Sysuimicrobiota; class Sysuimicrobiia; order Sysuimicrobiales; family Humicultoraceae; genus VGFA01. The sequence continues at coordinate 45,665 of JBBIJB010000008.1, read as the reverse complement.
CCGGCGACGCGGCCTCCGGCCCGCAGCAGGCCCACGACCGGCGCGTGGTTGGCCACCACGGCCCCGCGCCTGTGCGCGTCGAGCACGACAGCGATGACCAGGCGGGCGTCGTCGGTCAGGCAGTCCCAGTAGAGCGCGCCCCCTGCCAGGTCGCGGGCTCGCAGCGCGGGCTCCAGATCGAGCGCGCTCCTCCCAAGGACGACCCCTGCCGCTCCCGCGGTCCTGCGAAGCGCGAGGAGCTGGTAGAGCGCGACGCCCGCGGCGATCCTGGCGAGCCCGAGCCATGAGCCGTAGACCGGGATGAGGAACGGGTGGGGGAACACGAGCCCCGGCGCGGTGCGCCGCAGCAGGTTCCTCTCCGCCAACGACTCCATCACGAGCCTGACCTGGCCGCTCTCTAGGTAGCGGAACCCGCCGTGGACCATCCGCCCGGTGCTGCTGCTCGTGCCGCTTGCGAAGTCCTCCCGCTCGACCAGGGCGGTCTTCAATCCGCGCAACACGGCGTCCCGCGCGATTCCGGCGCCGGTGATTCCGCCGCCCACCACCAAGATGTCCCAGGACTCCCGGGCCAGCCGCTCCAGGCCTTCACGCCTCGTCGCGGCCGAGCACTCCAGGGCAGTCAACCTAGCACCTTCCCGGGGTTCATGATGCCGTCCGGGTCCAGCGCGGCCCGCACCGCCCGCAGCACCCGGACCCCGGTCTCGCCGTGCTCTTCGCCGATCCACTCCCGGTGGACCGAGCCGACGCCGTGGTGGTGGCTGATCGTGCCGCCGGCGGCCATGATCGCCGCCGTGGCCGCGCGCTTGGCCGCCAGCCATTGCTCACTCTCCCTACCGCCCGACTGCCGCGCGGCATAGGTGCAGTAGAGCGAGGCGCCGGCGGGGTACGCGTGCGAGACGTGGCAGGCCACGAGCCCCCCGGGCTCCGACGATCCTTCTGCCCCTCCGATCTCCCCGCGGAGGGCACCGGCGACCGCACCGCGCAGCCCGGCCAGCCGGTCCCAGGTGGCCGCGGTCTCGAGCGTATCCACCATGATCCGGTGGTCCAGGAGGAGATCGCGTAGGTAGGGGAGCTCGAAGTAGTCGCGCCGCCAAGCCCTGGCAGGGCCCGGCCCCAGCGGGTAGCCGCCGCGCCTGCGCAGCAGCGCCGAAGCGGACGACCACGACTGTGCGACAATCCCTTCGCCGCCCTCGAACCCGAGGATGCCCGCGCACATCTTGTGCGCCTCGTATCCCCGGTGGCGCAGGTAGGCGAGTCCGGCGCGCTCCAGCAGTCCCCCGAGCCCTGAGGCCTGCTCTCCCCTGCGCTCGCGCATCGCCACCGAGGCCTCGGTCTCTTCCTCGTCCGAGAGCCGCACGGTAGCGGGCAGGGGGCCTGTCTGGATCAGCTCGCGGACCGCGGCCACCCCTTCCTCGAAGCTCCTGAAGAGGAAGGCACGGTAGTCGCTGGCGGCCGGGAGCGGGCGCGTCCTCATCGTGGCCTGGGTGATTACGCCCAGCGTCCCTTCTGAGCCGATGAGAAGCTCCTTCAGGCCCGGCCCCGCGGCGCTCGCCGGAACCTCACGCGTCGCGATGGTGCCCGCGGGCGACACGAGGATGAGGGATACCACCATCTCCTCGATCTTGCCGTAGCCGGTCGAGGCGTGCCCCGCGGAGCGGGTGGCTATCCACCCGCCTAGCGTCGAGAACTCGAACGACTGAGGGAAGTGGCCCAGCGTGAGGCCCGCGGCGTTGAGGGCGAACTCCAGCGCCGGCCCCAGGACTCCGGCCTCCGCGGTGACGGTCTGCGCCTCCGGGTCCACGGAAACTACCCTGTTCATCCGCCCAAGGTCGAGGCTGAGGGTGGGGCCCCCCTCATCGATGACCTCTACGCCTCCGACGACCCCGGTGCCGCCGCCGAAGGGGATGATGCTCACCCCGCCGCGGGATGCAAGGGCGAGGATGCCGGCTATCTCGTCCGCGGTGGAGGGGAAGAGCACCGCATCGGGAGGGCAAGGGACCTCGCCGCGCCTCAGGCGGAGCAGGTCCAGATAGCCCTTGCCGTAGGCGTGGGCGATCCGCTCCTCGTCCGCGGTGGAGACACGCTCGCTCCCGAGCAGGGCGGCGAGCTCATCCAGCAGCCCTTCCGGCACGCGGTGCCGGCGAATCCGTATCGACTCGATCGGGACGGGCGGGACCGACTCCAGGGGGAGCGGTCCGAGCTTCGACTCCAGGAACGGCCAGAAGCCGGGACGACGCGAGAGATCATAGCTCCTTGAGGCATCTCCCCAACCCCACCATCTGGTGCTCATGTGCCGCCCTCCGCACGGTGGTAGTATGTGGTTGTGGTTTCCTGACGCCTCCTGCCCGGGGTGACCCCATGACGTGGATTCTCGACCTGCTGCCTAACTGCCTGCGTCTCCTCCACAACATGCTGGCCCGAATCCCGCACCCCCGGGTCGATTACGTCGTCGTGGAGGTGGCCGGATCGTATCCGGAGAGGGAGCCGCCCAGGCCGCCGATGCTCCAGCGAATGGTCGCACCGCCGTGGAAGAAGCCGGGGGAGAGCCTGGAGGCGCTCCGGTGTCGCCTGGACAGGATCGGAGCCGCGGCGCACGTGCGGGGAGTGGTCCTGCGGATCAGGGGGATCGACGGAGGGGTCGCGACCGCGGCAACCGTGCAGAGCCTGAGGGGCGCAGTCCTGGGGCTGAGGGAGAAGGGGAAGCGGGTTGTCGCCTACCTGCCCGAGGCCGACCTGCCAACCTACTACCTTGCCGCGGCCGCGGACGAGATCTGGATGCCCGCTCCGGGCCACTGGAACGCGCTCGGACTGCGCGTCGAGGTGACGTTCCTTCGCGGGGCGCTCGACCGGGCCGGCGTGGTGCCCGAGTACGAGAGGATAGCGGAGTACAAGACCGCGGCCGACATCTTCATGCGCTCCGGCATCTCGAAAGAGCACCGCGAGGTCCTGGAGTCGGTGCTCGACTCGGTTCTCGCCGAGTTCACCGCCGACGTGGGGAAGGACCGCAATCTTGAGCCGGGCGCACTGCGCTCGGCGATCGATCAGGCTCCGCTCGAGGCCGAGGCCGCGCGCGAGGCAGGGTTGATAGACGGGGTCGGCTACGAGGACGAGCTCCCCGCGCGTCTCGGCTCCGAGGAGCGCCCGGCCGCGGTCAAGCCCTGGGCACTGGCCCACCGCAGGCTGCCTCTCCCCTACGCCTGGAGGCGCCGCCGGCCCGCGATAGGCGTGGTCCAGCTCGTCGGCACGATCGTGCCCGGCGAGAGCCGCGAGCTCCCGGTGCCGCTGCCCCTGGTCGGCAGCAGGTACGCCGGCTGTGATACGGTGGCCAGGGCGTTCCGGGCGGCGGAGCGGAGCCCGCGGGTGCGCGCGATCGTATTCCACGTCGACTCCCCGGGCGGATCCGCGCTCGCGAGCGACCTGATCTGGCGCGAGGTGGAGAGGCTCAAGGCAAGGAAGCCGGTCGTGGCGTTCATGGGGGACGTGGCCGGATCGGGCGGCTACTACGTGTCGTGCGGAGCCAGCCGGATAGTGGCGCACCCCTCCACGATCACCGGATCGATAGGCGTCATAGGCGGGAAGATGACGGCGCGAGGGATGCTCGCGCGCCTCGGTCTGAACCGGGAGATCGTGGCGAGGGGTGAGGCCGCAACCCTGGAGTCCGCGTTTGAGCCCTACACCCCTGATCAGCTCGACGGGGTCCGGCGCAGGATGTCGGCGATCTACCGCACGTTCGTGGGCAAGGTCGCGGCAGGCCGCGGCAAGAGCGAGGAGGAGGTCGAGGCGGTAGCCAGGGGGCGGATCTGGACGGGTCGCCAGGCCGCGGAGCGGGGTCTGGTGGACGAGCTCGGCGACTTCACCTCCGCTGTCAGGCGGGCCAGGGAGCTTGCCGGCATCCCAGAGGGGCAGGAGGCGGACGTGATCACGGTACACCCGCCGAGGGCCGCCGGCGTTCCGGCGCCCGCCGGATCCCCGGCGGGACTCGCCTTGGGCGGTGCGGTAGTGGCGTCGGCGCTAGCCGCCTGGGCGACGATCCGGGAGCTGTCGCGTGAGCCGGCGCTGCTCCTTATGGAGGATTGACCGCTTCACCGACGAACCCTCGGTAGCGTGTCGGGCGAGATGAACCCTTCGTCGCAGCCAAGCCCCATCCGCGTCCGCGTGCTCAGGAGCGGCAGCGCCGGCAACGCCATCCTGGTCGAGTCTCCGGGGACACGCCTCCTGATAGACGCCGGGCTGCCAGCGGAGGTGATCCTCCGCGAGATCGACGGCGCCGCTCCGGGACCGGGCGGCTGCGCGCGGCTGGACGCGATACTGCTGACGCATGAGCACGACGACCACTGCAGGGGGGTGGCCGCGGTGGCACGCGCGACCGGGGCCGTGGTGCTGGCAAACGAGTCCACCCTGCGCGCGGCCGGCGCCCAGATCGCCGGCTCTCCCTCCGAGGCGTTCAAGGAGGACTCCACCTTCTCCGTCGGGTGCATCCGGGCGACGCCGTTCTCCCTGCCGCACGACGCCGCCGATCCCGTGGGATTCCTGCTGGCGGCCGACGGAGTCCGGGTGGCGGTGGCCTGCGACCTGGGCGAGGTTCCCGAGGCGCTGGTCGAGCGCGCGAGAGGGGTGGACCTGCTGGTGATCGAGGCCAACTACGACCTGCGCCTGATGGCGGTCTCCGCGTACCCGTGGTTCCTGAAGAACCGGATCATAGGCAGCCGCGGTCACCTCTCGAATGAGGGGGCGGCGGCTGCCGTGGTGGGTATGGCCACAGGCGGCCCGCAGGACGTCCATCTCGTCCACCTGAGCGACACCAACAACCTCGCGCCGCTCGCCCGCGACACCGTCATGGAGGCGCTTGAGGCCCGGGGGATCCGCGGGGTGTCGGTCGTGGCCGTCCGGCCCAACGCGGGCGGCCCGGTCTGGCAGGCGGGCAACGGCGGCCGTGCGGGGGGCGCCGATGAGGGTTGACGGCCGGATCTTCCACGGGGACGGGCGGCGGCAGCGCGAACATGCCGTCGAGATCCTCGGGGCCGCGGTCGAGGCGGCCGACCCCGCGGCCGCGGTGCTGCGCGCGGTCAGCCTGGGACCGGGCGGGCTCGTCGTAGGCGACCGCGTCTACGAGCTGGATGCCGGGTCTCGGATCTTCGTGGTCGGCGCAGGAAAAGGATCCGCGAGGATGGCCTCCGCCCTCGAGTCGGTGCTGGGAGACCGCATCACCGCGGGCGCGGTCACAACGAAGTACGGCTACGGAGAGCGGCTGAGCGCGACATCCCTGATAGAAGCCGGCCATCCGCTTCCCGACGACTCCGGCCGGGCAGGCGCGGCCCGCATCGCGGAGATGGTCAGGGGCGCGGGTGATGGTGACCTGGTCATCGTCCTGATCTCAGGCGGGGGATCGGCGCTGCTGCCGGCCCCGGCCGAGGGGATCACGCTGGCCGAGAAGATCGCGACCACGGACCTCCTGCTGCGCTCGGGGGCCGCGATCGGCGACGTCAACACCGTGAGGAAACACCTGTCAGGGCTCAAGGGAGGGCAGCTGGCCCGCCTCGCCTCGCCCGCGACCGTAGTGACCCTGATCCTCTCCGATGTCCTCGGGAACCCGCTGGACGCGATCGCCTCGGGCCCAACGGTCCCAGACCCGTCCACCTTCGAGGAGGCGCTCGCGGTCGTCGACAGGTTCAATCTGCGGGAGGAGCTCCCGGAGGCCGTGAGGCGGAGGCTGATGGAGGGGGCCCGCGGGGCCATCCCGGACACCCCGAAGCCGGGCGATCCCGCGTTCTCCCGAACGCAGGCCGTGATTGTGGGGGACATAGAGCTGGCCGCCAGTGCCGCGCGCGACAGGGCAGAGGCCCTCGGCTACCGCGCGGTCATGCACTCCACCCGCACGGAGGGTGAGGCACGGGAGGTGGGCGCGCGGTTCGGGCAGACCGTCCGGGCCGAGGGCCTCGCGCGAGAGGGAGAGCCCCCTCCGGTCCACGGCGGCCCGCCCCTCTGCCTTCTAGAGGGTGGCGAGACCACCGTAACGGTGAGGGGCAAGGGCAAGGGGGGGCGAAACCAGGAGCTGGCACTGGCCGCCGCCTGGGCCCTCGATGGGCTGCGGCAGGCGCTTGTGGCCTCGTTCGGGACCGACGGAACGGACGGGCCGACCGATGCCGCCGGTGCCGTTGCAGACGGCACCACCATGGCGCGCGCAGCCGCGCTTGGGCTCGACGCGAGGGCCTCTCTCGCGGGCAACGACTCCTACCACTTCTTCGAGGCGCTGGGCGACCTCATCGTGACCGGCCCCACCAACACCAACGTCAACGACCTGTGGATCGGGCTGATCGGCACACCAAACGACGGATCTGCCGGGAACCCTGAGCCGGCATGAGGTCGCTGTTCTGCGTGAGCGAGGCGGTGCCGTTCGCTAAGACGGGCGGCCTTGCCGACGTGGCCGGGGCGCTTCCGGGCGCCCTACGGCGCAGGGGGCTCGACGTCCGTGTCGTCTTGCCGCTCTACCGCGGCATCCCCCGGGCCGGCCTGATACCTCTTCGGCAGGTGCGGTGCCCGATCGGCGGGGAGGAGATCTGCGGTGAGATCCTGGCAGGCCGCTTCCCTGACGGCACGCCCGCCTACCTCCTGGACTCGCCCGGGCTCTACGACAGGGAGGGGATCTACGGCGAGGGGGGTCGGGACTACGACGACAACCTGGCCCGCTTCGCCTTCCTCAGCCAGGCCGCGCTCGCCCTGATGCAGGAGGTCTGGCAGCCCGACCTGGTGCACTGCCACGACTGGCACACCGCGCTGGTGCCGGCCTATCTGAGGGCCGCCAGGTCGGCGACCCCCACGCTGTTCACACTGCACAACCTCGCCCACCAGGGGACCTTCCCGGCGGAGCAGTTCCCGCTGACGTGCCTTCCCCGGAGCGCCTTCTCGCCCGAGGGAGTGGAGTTCTACGGCAGGGTCAACCTGATGAAGGCAGGCCTCATCTGGTCCCACGTGCTGTCCACGGTGAGCGAGTCCTACGCCAGGGAGATCCAGGAAGAGCAGCTCGGGGCCGGGCTCGACGGCCTCCTGCGTGCCCGGTCATCCGACCTGTTCGGAGTGCTGAACGGCGTGGACTACTCACAGTGGGATCCGTCAGTAGACCCCTACATCCCGCACCGCTACGACGCGGCGGATCTCTCGGGCAAGGCGAGGTGCAAGGCGGCCCTGCAGTCGGAGGTCCGCCTTCCCGTGAGCCCCTACACGCCGCTGGTTGGGACCGTCGCCCGCCTGGTCGAGCAGAAGGGGTTCGACCTCCTGGCGGCCGCGATCGACCGGATCGTGGCGATGGGCACGCAGGTGCTGATCCTGGGCACGGGCGATCCCCTCTACGAGGAGGAGTTCAGGCGCGCCGAGGCGCGCTGGCCGGCCCACGTGCGGGCCGTGATCGGGTTCGACGAAGGACTGGCGCACAGGATCGAGGCAGGAGCCGATCTCTTCCTCATGCCGTCGCGCTTCGAGCCCTCGGGGCTGAACCAGCTCTACAGCCTCCGATACGGCACGCCCCCGGTCGTTAGGAGGACAGGGGGCCTGGCGGACAGCGTCGTGGACGCCTCTCCCGAGAACCTGCGCCGCGGTACCGCCAACGGCTTCGTCTTCGAGGAGTACAACGCCGACGCCCTGGTCGACGCCGTGGGCCGGGCCGTCGCCGCCTACAGGGACCCCTCGGCATGGCGCCGGCTGCAGCAGGTGGGCATGGACGCCGACTTCTCGTGGGACCGCGCGGCAGAGAAATATGTTGAGCTGTACAAGACAACCATTGAGCGCGCCTCGAAGTGGCGCCTCTAGTTCCCGGCGAGGTGAAGCGGGTTGCCTGAGCTCCGGACCGATCCGATATCGGGCAGGTGGGTGATAATCGCGACCGAGCGGGCCGCCCGGCCGCACGACTTCGCCCACCCGCCCGTCGAGACCAACGACCACGAGGGCTGCCCGTTCTGTCCGGGCCGCGAGGAGCGCACGCCCCCGGAGGTCTTCGCGATCCGCGACAACGGCGGCGGACCAGGGGAGCCGGGATGGCGGGTGAGGGTCGTCTCGAACAAGTACCCGGCCCTGCGTATCGAGGGCGCGACCGACCGCTCGAGCGTGGGCATGTACACACGGATGGACGGCGTCGGCGCCCACGAGGTGATCATCGAGACCGCCGACCACCGCGCGCACCTCGGGATGCTGCCCGACGACCACGTCGCCGACGTGGTGCGGGCGTACATCCAGCGGTACCGCGACCTGGACGGCGACCCACGGTTCGAGTACGCGCTGCTGTTCCGTAACCACGGCCGCAGCGCCGGCGCCTCGCTCTCGCACCCGCACTCGCAGCTGATAGCGCTGCCGGCGGTCCCGAAGCGCGCCGCCGAGGAGCTCGAGGCGGCCGAGCGCTACTTCGGGCGCAACGCGGCCTGCGTCTTCTGCCGCCTGATCGAGCAGGAGCTCGGCAGCGGCGACCGCGTCGTGCTCGAGAACGACAGGTTCGTTGCCCTGCAGCCCTACGCGGCGCGCTTCCCGTTCGAGACTTGGCTGCTGCCCAAGGAGCACAGGGCCTCGTTCGGCGAGATGACCGACGCCGAGGTGGGGAGCTTCTCCGCCGCGCTGCGCGCGACGTTGCGGTGCCTGCACGACTGCCTGGAGAACCCTCCCTACAACTTCATCGTCCACACGGCGCCCTACGTCGAGCACGCGGGCCACGCCTACCACTGGCACCTTGAGCTGATGCCGCGGCTGACGCACGTGGCAGGGTTCGAGTGGGGTTCGGGCTTCTACATCAATCCCGTGCCGCCCGAGGAGGCCGCGCGCTTCCTGCGCGAGGCCCACCCCAAACAGGAACTCGGAGATCGCGTAGAAGAATAGATGTACCCTGGTTAAGGAGGCACAGATGTCAAGCATGCCCGGCGAAAGGATCCTGCTGGGGCCCGGCCCCAGCCTGTTGCCGCCCGAGGTGATCGCGGCCCTCTCACAGCCCATGACCGGACACATGGACCCCGACCTGCTTCCCATCCTCGAGGAGACGGTGGAGCTGCTGAGGCAGGTCTTCGTCACCGAGAACGAGATGACGTTTCCGATATCGAGCACCGGCACCGCCGGCATGGAGGCCGCGCTGCTACAGATGGTGAAGCCGGGCGATCGGCTTGCCGTCTGCACCGCGGGCTTCTTCGCGGACCGGGTCGCGGACATCGGAGGGCGGATAGGCGCGGAGGTCGTCCGGGTAGAGGCGCCCTGGGGCAAGTGCGTGGATCCCGCCGATCTCGAGAAGGCGCTCTCAGGCACCTCCGGCGGCGGTCCGGTCTCCTGCGTCGCGGCGGTCCACGTCGAGACCTCGACCGGCATCCTCCAGCCGCTGGTCGATCTCGCCCGCATCGCGCACGACCACGGGGCGCTGATGCTGGTGGACGCGGTGGCCTCGCTGGCGGGCGCGGAGCTGCCCGTGGACGCGTGGGCAATCGACGCCTGCTACAGCGGCTCGCAGAAGTCCTTGAGCGCACCTCCGGGCATGGCCCCGATCACCGTGAACGCGAAGTCGCGCGGCCGCCATGCGCCGGCGACGTTCAACCTCGACCTGGAGACCCTCTGGAAGTACTGGGGTGCGCCCCACGCCTACCACCACACGGTTCCGGTCCAGCAGGTCTACGCGATGTGCGCGGCGCTTCGACTAGTGGTGGAGGAGGGGTTGGAGGCGCGCACCGCGCGCCACTGGCGCAACACGCGCGCCCTGTGGGCGGGGCTCGAGGCGATGGGGCTCGAGCTCCTGGTCGACGCGGCCGATCGCTCCCCGACCATCACGACGGTACGACTCCCACAGGGCGCCGACGACGCCAGGGTGAGAACCCGGCTGCTGCGTGAGTACACCATAGAGATCGCGGGCGGGCTTGGACCCCTGCGCGGGCAGGTCTGGCGGATCGGGCTGATGGGGCACTCCAGCCAGCCGCGTTGGGTGCTGCTGCTGCTGGCCGCGCTTGAGGCGGTGCTCTCGTCGGAGGGCGTCCGTATCAACAAGGGGGCCGCCGTCGGAGAGGCCGCGGGAGTCCTGGCGGGTTGAGCGAGGTCGACCTCTTCGTAACCTGCCTGGCAGACCAGCTCTACCCGGGCATAGGCGCGGCCACGGCGCGCGTGCTGGAGGGCGCCGGCTGCGCCGTCGCCTTTCCAGCAGGGCAGACCTGCTGCGGCCAGGTGGCGTTCAACGGGGGCTATCGCGACGAGGCGCGGGCGATGGCCCGGCGGTTCCTCGACGCCTTTGAGGGCAACTCTCCGGTGGTGGCGCCGTCCGGCTCGTGCGCCGAGATGGTGCGCAGATGGTACCCGGTGCTGTTCCGAGACGACCCGCTCCTGCTGGCGCGCGCCCGTTCGCTGGCCGCACGGACGTTCGAGTTGAGCGAGTTCCTCGTGCGCGTGCTCCGCAAGACCGACCTGGGGGCCGTCTTCGACTGCACCGCGACCTACCACTCCTCCTGCCGGGGGCTTCGGGGGCTGGGGCTGCTGGAGGAGCCGCTGGAGCTGCTCCGCTCGGTGCGAGGCCTGAGGCTGGTCGAGCTGCGGGGCTACGATGAGTGCTGCGGTTTCGGAGGCCTCTTCTCGGTGAAGTTCTCGGCGCTCTCGGGCGCCATGCTCGCCTCCAAGCTCGACGCTATCGAGTCGAGCGGGGCCGAGATCGTGGTAGGGACCGACGCCAGCTGCCTGATGCACATCGCGGGCGGCCTGGCGCGGCGAGGGAGCAAGGTCCGGACGATGCACCTGGCCGAGGTGCTGTCTCGTGAGTAGCGGGCTCCCGCCCAGGATCGACATGGTCGGCAACAGCGAGCGGGCGCTCTCCGATGACACGCTGCAGGCTCAACTCCGCGTCGCCATGCCGGGCAGCAGGGCCTCGCGTTCTGCCGCCGCCACCGAGGTACCCGAGTGGGAGGAGCTACGCTCGGCGGCGGCCCGGATGAAGGACCGCGCCCTCGCGCACCTCGACGACTACCTGGTGCAGTTCGAGTCGCGCTTCACAGCCGCCGGCGGGGTGGTGCACTGGGCGCAAGACGCCTCCGAGGCAAGGTCTATCGTGGCGGCGATCGCGCGCGAGCGGGGCGCCCGGCTGGCCGTGAAGGGCAAGTCGATGACGACCGAGGAGATCGACCTCAACCCGGCTCTCGAGGCCGCCGGGATCAGAGTGGTGGAGACCGACTTGGGTGAGTACGTGGCGCAGCTCGCCGGGGAGCGCCCCAGCCACCTGATCGCGCCGATAGTCCACAAGCCCGCGAGCGCGGTGGCCGACCTCTTCACGCAGAAGCTCGGCGTGCCGCGCTACGAGCGGCCGGAGGATCTGGCCCGCGCCGCACGCACCGTGCTCCGCTCCGAGTTCCTCTCCGCCGACATCGGGATCACCGGCGCGAACTTCGCCATCGCCGAGACCGGGACGCTCGTGATCGTGGAGAACGAGGGCAACATCCGCCTCGCGACCTCGATCCCGCGGACCCACGTCGCGGTGATGGGAATAGAGAAGGTTATCCCCACGCTGGCCGACGCCTCTGTCTTCCTGCGCCTGCTCGCGCGCAGCGGAACCGGACAGCGCGCGAGCGTCTACGTCTCGATGATCACCGGGCCGCGCCGCGGCGACGAGCACGACGGGCCCAGGGAGCTGCATCTGGTCGTCGTGGACAACGGCAGGACACGGCTGCTCGCGGATCCGGCGCTGCGCGAGGCGCTGCGTTGCATCAGGTGCGGGGCGTGCCAGAACGCCTGCCCCGTCTACGGGTTGTCCGGAGGTCACGCGTACGACGCCGTATACGCGGGCCCCATCGGCTCCGTGCTCACGCCCGCGATGGAAGGACTTCCCCGGGCGGCGGAGCTGCCCTTTGCCTCGACGCTCTGCGGGGCGTGCGCGGACGCGTGTCCGGTGAAGATCGACCTGCCCGGCATGCTCCTCGAACTCCGGGCGGGCGCGGCCCGGGAAGGCCTGACAAAGCCCTTGGACCGGCTGTTCGCGCGGGCCTGGGCCGCAGTCATGGGAAGCCCGGCGCGGCTCACCGCGGCCGGCCGCGTCGGGAGGCTGCTGCAGCGCCTGGTCGTCAGGCAAGGGAGGATCGAGAGGCTGCCCTATCCCGCATCGGGCTGGACCGCGCACCGATCGGCTCCGCCGCTCGCGCCGGTGTCGTTTCGGGAGTGGTGGCAGCGGCGCGTACGGGCGGGGAGCGATCGAAGCGCCGGTGGCGTTCGGTGAGCAGGGAACGCGTTCTGGAGAAGGTGATAGCCGCTGTCCCCGGCGGGGATCCCGATGGGCAGCAGCCGGAGGATCTCCCGCGGGCCGTCCTACCGGGCGACCCAATATCGCTCTTCCTTGAGCGATCGCGCCAGCTGGGCGTGGAGGTGGAGGTCGTCTCCTCGGAGGAGGCGGCCGCCGAGGCGGCCTCGGCATGGTGCTCGCGCTACGAGGTCTCGAGCGTGATCGCGTGGCGCTCCAACGAGATCGCGTCCCTGGTGGACAGGCTGCGGAGCGATGGGATCAGGGTGCTCGCGCCGGACGCCGGCCTGGACCAGATGGCCCAGGCAGACGCGGGCGTGACCGCCGCCGAGTGGGCGGTGGCGGAGACCGGCACACTGGTGCTCCCAGCCGCGCCCGGCCAGCCCCGGCTGGTGTCGGTACTGCCGTTCGCGCACCTGGCGGTGCTTCGATCAGAGCGGATCATCCCGGACCTCGCGGCCCTCTTCGCCCGCTGCGGTCCCATGCCGTCGGCCCTCACGCTGATAAGCGGTCCGAGCCGCAGCGCCGACATCGGGCTGCAGCCGGTGCTGGGGGCCCACGGCCCTGGGGTCGTCGGGGTGATAGTGATCCGACAAACGTGACGGTGTCCACCGTGGTTTCGACCCGTCTTGACATGGAGCGGCTGGGGCTGGACAGCGTCGTCCGGGCGTCGGTTCACTACTACAACACCGAAGACGAGGTCGGCCGGTTCTGCGAGGCCGTAGCCTCGATAGCCGCCTGCTGCTAACGCGACAAGGAGGTGCTCACTCCGATGACTACTGGCCCCACGATTCGCCGCATGGAGGAGGAGTCGCAC
>JBBIJB010000008.1:0-32615 GCA_037446215.1 Armatimonadota bacterium | reverse complement strand
TGGAGGGAGATCCCGAACCTCGCCGCCTCGCCCGGCACATGGCCGAGTCCGAGCCCTGGAAGAGCCTGGGCCGCACGGAGGAGGAGTCGCACGCGATCATCTCCGACCCCGGCAGGGATGTATTCGTGGCCGAGTACCAGGGGCAGGTTGTGGGGTTCGTCGTCATCGACACCCGCGGCCCGTTGGCCGGGTACATCCAGTCGATCTGGGTGGACCCCGCCCATAGGGGCTACGGGGTCGGCTCTCGCCTGATGGGCTGGGCCGAGGAGTTCATCAACCGGGCCACCCCCAACGTCTTCGTCTGCGCGCCTCTACGAGCGGCTGGGATACGAAGTCGTGGGGCCGCTTAGGGACTTCATCGTTCCCGGGCACGACGAGATCCTGCTGCGCAAGTCGACCGGGCCGCGGTCGGAGTTCCGGCCGAAGAGCGGCTAGGCGGTACAGAGGGCGTGGAGAACGAGGTTATCTCCTACCTGGAGATGTGCCGCCGCGAAGGCGTCAGCCTGCAGCGAGGAATGAACTTCGGCCTAGGGGGTGGCCATTCCGTCATATTGATGTCAGTAAGGCCAGGGGCCCCCTACGATGATGAACTGCAGGAGGGCGGAACCGTGCTCATCTACGAGGGGCACGACCAGCCCCGCAGCCAAGCAAACCCCGTCCCGAAGCGGGTTGATCAACCTGAGCGCTCCGAGGGGGGCTCCCCAACTCAGAACGGGCTCTTCCACCGGGCAGCCCAGCAGTACAAGGTAGGCCTGCAGCCGCCCGAACGCGTTCGTGTATATGAGAAGATCCGGCAAGGCATCTGGTCCTACAACGGAGTGTTCCACCTTGTAGACTCCTGGCGCCAGAAGAGTGGCGGACGGGAGGTGTTCAAGTTCAAGCTCCTAGCAGTTGAGGGGGAGGAGGACTTCGGTGTGCCCGCAAGGTCCGACGCGGCTCGCCGCCGAGTGATTCCTACCTCGGTCAAGCTCGAGGTCTGGCAGCGCGATGGTGGCAAGTGCGTCGTATGCGGCGCTGCTGACGAGCTCCACTTCGACCACGTCGTCCCGTTCTCCAGGGGAGGCACTTCGCTCGTACCCGAGAACATCCAACTGCTCTGCGCACGGCACAACATCGAGAAGCGGGACGAGATCCTGTAGCATCCCGAAGGGCTAGCGGGTAGCTGGCCGCGGGGTCGAACGGCGGTGTGCCGTCCTACTCTTCCTGCTCGTGCCTGCGCCGCGGCCTGACCAGTCCCCGTAGCCTAGGGTCGAGCAGGTCCCTGAGGCCGTCGCCCAGGAGGTTCCAGCCCAGCACCGCCAGCGCTATCGCCACGCCCGGCCAGATAGCCATCCAGGGGCCCACGAAGAGGACGTCCCGCGCCTCCTGGAGCATCCCGCCCCAGCTCGGCGTGGGCGGCTGGGTGCCCAGCCCGAGATACGAGAGCGATGCCTCGGCCAGGACCGCTCCGGAGAACGCGACCGTACCCTGGATCAGCAGCGGGCCGGCGATGTTGGGCAGGATGTGCCGGAAGATGATCCGGAAGTCGGTCGCGCCCAGCGCCCGCGCGGCCCGCACGTACTCGAGCTTCCTGGCGGCCAGCGCCTGCGCCCGCGCGAGGCGCGCGAACGTGGGGATCAGAACGATTCCGATCGCGGTCATCGCCTGGATGTGGCCGGGGCCGAGCGCGGCCACGAGGAGGATGGCGAGCAGCAGCGCCGGAAACGCCATCAGCCCGTCCACCCCGCGCATGAGCACGGCGTCGAGGCGGCCCGCTTGGTAGCCCGAGAGCAGGCCGAGCGTGATCCCGGCACCCGCGCCGATCGCGACGGCGACAGCGCCCACGACCAGGGCCACCCTGCCGCCGTAGAGGATGCGGCTGAAGACGTCGCGGCCGAGGCGGTCGGTGCCGAGCAGGTGCTCGGCGCCCGGCGCCTTCAGCCTGACCTCCGGGTCGATCGCAGTGGGATCGTGGGTGGCGACGAGCGGCGCGCCCGCCGCGAGCGCGGCTATCAGGCACACCACGGCCCCGCCGACGAGGAGCGGCAGGTTGCGGTGCGCGCGCCGGGGCGCCGTTGTCGTTACTGCCATCAGTCGTAGGTGATCCGCGGGTCCACCGCGGCGTAGAGCAGGTCAACGGCCAGGTTGAGCAGCGCGAACATGACGGCGATGGTGATCACGGAGGCCTGCACGACGACGAGGTCTCTCGCGTAGATGCCCTGCAGCAGCAGCCGGCCTAGGCCGGGTAGGCCGAAGACCTGTTCCACCACGATCGTCCCGCCCAGCAGGTAGCCGAGCTGGAGCCCGGCGACGGTCAGGACGGGGATCAGCGCGTTGCGGAGCACGTGCCGCCGCGCCACCGTGGAGTCACCGAGCCCCTTGCCGCGGGCGGTGCGGACGTAGTCGCGCCCGAGCTCGTCCAGGAACGACGCCCGGACCAGCCGGGCGAGGGCCGCCGCCCTCTCCACCCCGAGCGCCACGGCCGGCAGAACCAGATGGCGGGCCCACTGGAGCGGGTCGCGGGTCAGCCCCACGTAGCCCTGCAGAGGGAAGATCGGCGTGGCAGCGGCCAGCCAGAGCAGCAGCAGGATTCCGAGCCAGAAGGTGGGCACGGCCAATCCCAGCTGCGATCCCGCCAGCACCCCCAGATCGGTCGGAGACCACGGATGCCTGGCGGCGACGACCCCCAGCGGGACCGCCACCGTCACCGCGACCAGCATCGCTGCGAACGCGACCGAGATGGTCACCGGCAGCCGCGCGGCGACCAGGCGTCCCGCCGGCTCCCTGTAGGCGACCGAGGTGCCTAGATCACCGCGAGCCAGGTTGCCCAGCCACCCCAGGTAGCGGATCGCGAGGGGGCGGTCGAGCCCGAACTCTTGCCGCAGCCGGGCCAGGTCCTCCCTGGGGGCGTCCGTGCCCAGCATGACCACCGCGATATCGCCCGGGATCACCTGCAGCGCGAGGAAGGTGATGGTGGCGACGACGAGCACGGTCGGCACGACGGCGAAGAGCCGCCGGGCTACGAACGGCATGCTACCTCATCGTCCTGCGGAAGTCGTAGGTGTCGATCGCGTAGACCTGGCGGAAGTCGCGCACCGCCTTCTGCGACGCCATGTAGAGGACCGGGGTGCCCAGGATCACCATAGAGGCGTCCGCGGTCATCATCCTCAAAGCCTCGGCGTAGATCCGCTTCCGAAGCGCGGGGTCCGCAATCAGCCGGCCCGCTAGTATCAAGTCGGCCACCTTCTGGTTCTCATACTTAACATAGTTGGCCGCGGGGTCCCCGAACCCCGCGAGGCGGCCGTCCGGGTCGAGCTTGCCGGTGTGCCCGATGACGGTCAGATCGTACTCCCCTCCTCGGAAGACCCGCGACAGCCAGAATCCCCACTCGACAACGCGCGGTCGTGCGCTGATGCCCACCTTTCCGAGCATCGCCTGAACGATCTGGCCCGCCTCGACGTGGCTGGTGTAGGGCTGCGGCAGCGCCAGGTCCAGAGAGAGCCCAGCGGCATGTCCGGCCTCCGCGAGCAGGCGGCGCGCCCGTTCGGGGTCGTAGGGATACGGATCGGGGATGTCCACGAAGTAGGGGCTCAGCACGTCCATGAAGACGTTGGTCGGAATAGACTCGTCTCCGTAGGCCGTCTTGAGGACGAGCTTCCTGTCTATCGCGTGCCAGAGCGCCCGCCGGACGCGCACGTCACGCAGCGCCCCGCGGCTGTTGTTGATCGCGACCACGTTGACGAGGCTCGTCACCATGGGCCTGACGTCCACGTTCGGATTCGCCCTGACACGGACCAGATCCAGCGGGTGGATCATGTCCACGACGTCGAACTCGCCCGAGAACAGCCCGGCTATCTTGACCGCGGACTCCGGAACGAACCTTATCATCACCTCGCGGAGACGCGGCTGCCCCCTGATGAAGTAGCCTTCGAAGCGGGTCAGGCGCACGAACGAATCGCGCTGCCACTCCGCCAGCACGAACGGGCCTGTGCCCACCGGGCGCGTCGCGAACTCATGTCGACGAGCGATCAGGTCGGCGGGCAGGATGGCTCCCCATCCGTGGGCGAGCGTGGCAAGGAACGGGGCGAACCGCTCCGAGAGCGTGATCCTTACCGTCAGCGGATCAACCACCTCGATCGTCTTGATCGCGCCGAAGTCGCCGCGCTTGGGCGAGCGTGTGGCGGGGTCGAGGATCCGCTCCAGGGTCGCCTTCACGTCGCCCGCGTCCAGCACCTTGCCGTGGTGGAACCTGACCCCCGACCGCAGCCTGAACGTCCACACCAGCCCGTCCGCGGAGACAGACCACGACTCGGCCAGGCCGGGGACTATCTTACCCTCGTCGTCGGGCTCGACGAGCGTGTCGTAGAGGCTCTTGTTGACCTGGAACGCAAGAGTGGCCGATGTGGCCTGCGGGTCAAGCGTGTCGGGT
This sequence comes from Armatimonadota bacterium, assembly GCA_037446215.1. GTDB lineage: Bacteria > Sysuimicrobiota > Sysuimicrobiia > Sysuimicrobiales > Humicultoraceae > VGFA01. Next base: position 28,207 of record JBBIJB010000008.1, on the reverse strand, counting down.
CCTCCTGAGAGGGCGAAGACCAGCCTGTCCCTCGGCGTCTGCGCGGCCGCGCCGCCGCCGATGGAGGCGACCGCCAGGCCGGCGGCCGCGATCACGGCTCCAAGCGTTCGCGCGACTCTCCCTCCGCCTGCTGGCGCGTCGCAGCGCATACTCACAGCTCCCCTGGGGCCTGTTCCCAGCCGCCGTCCGGAAGGACGCGCTCGAGCGACGCGGCGCACGCCTCCAGCGTCAGGTGCTCGAAGACGACCGTGCGCACCGAGGGCGGCAGGTCGCAGGTCAGGTCGACCACCTTCGACACCTCGCCGTCCCCCCACGCCGCGTGGTCGTCGCGCATCCCGAAGTTGTCGCTGACGTGCACGTGCACCACGTCGCGATCCGCCAGCATCGCTTCCAGGACCTCCCTGCCGGCCAGGTAGGCGTGGCCGAGGTCCAGGCACAGCCGGAGCGCCGGATGTGCCGCGGAGTCGAAGAGGTACCGCAGCTCCTCGTACTCCACGCCGTACGAGAACCCCACCGGCTTCATTCCCTCGGCCAGGGCGACGGCGGGGAGGTTCTCCATGAAGATCTCCAGCCCAACCTCCTGGGCCGCCTCGGCGCAGCGGCGCAGCGACTCGATCGCGTGTGGGAGGCCGCGGTCTCGTGGGAAGAGCTCCTCGTAGGGAGGGGCGCCCGGATGGACGACGACACCCGACGCGCCGAGCCGCGCGGCTTCCCTGATCACCTCCAGTACCTGCGACAGCGACTCCTCGCGTATCCCGGGGTTGGTGCTGGCTATGTTGACGCCCGTTATGGGAGCGTGCAGGGCAAGCAGGTTGTTCCGGCTCCACGCCACAGGCGGAGGCCAGGCATGGGGGGCCTCGCACATCACTTCTGCTCCCACACCGAACCGGGTCATCTCCTGCTCGACCTCTTCGAGAGGCCGGCCGATGGCGGCCAGGCTTGAGATGCCGATCCTCACGGCACAGATCCCTCCGTCGATCCTGGGCCGCGTCGCCGAACCGACCGCTACCTGGGCCTTCGCCCGATGGGCATGAGGTAGAGTGGGTGCTCTGCCTCTGGGATCCCGGTGATCCGGCGCACCGCGGCGTCCTCGAAGGCTCCGACGACCACCGTCCCAAGATCCAGGGCCACCGCCTGCAGGTAGACGTTCTGGGCCACGTGCCCGGCCTCCATGTGCACGTAGCGCACGCCCCGCTCCCCGTAGCGCTTCGTCGTGCGCTCATAGACTGCCGCCAGGAGAAGCGAGGCCGGCGCCTTCGCTATCATCTCCTGGCCTACGGCCGCGGCCGCCAGATCGGCTCTCACGTCACCACGTCTCACCAGGGTCAGCTCGTGGAGGGCGGGATCGTACCTGTAGACTCCCTTCTGGAGCCCGACGACCCCCCCGCAGACGAGGTAGAGCTCCATGGGGAAGGTCCCGCCCGCGGACGGCGCCGTCCTGAAGCCCCGTCTCGGTTCTGTGGTGCCCTGCGCGGCCCACAGCAGCTGCGCCGCCTCGGCGAGCTCCAGCGCCGCCTCGGCGAACTGCCGCACCGACCTACGCCGCAGCAGCGTCTCCTCCAGCGACACCTTCCCCGCGTGCCGCGGGGGAGGCAGCTTGACCCGCTCGGCCCCGGCGGCGGCCGCGACTTCATCTTGGGGGGACGAACCTGATCTCATCAGATGCACTCCTATCGATGCTCCAGCGACTGCCGCCATGGTCAGCGCGATGAAGACGGTTCTCATGCAGCCCACCGCCTGGGCTTGCTTCCGCAGACGGTCAACTCTATCCTGCCCGCCGCTTCCGGCAGGACCTCCGCGCCCCCGCGACAAAGAGAGGATGGAGTGAGCCCATCGAAGATGCCTAGATGAACGTTTCCGCGCTCGCACGCCGGCTGAGAAAGACAGTAGGCGACCGCCACGTCCTCCACAGGCCAGACGACCTGATCGTCTACGAGCAGGACGGGATCATGGTCAACAAACGCCCTCCCGACCTGGTCGTGCTTCCCGCGACCACGCAGCAGGTGTCCGACGTCGTGAGGATCGCACGGGAGGCCGGTTTCCCAGTGGTCGCCAGGGGGGCCGGCACAGGCCTTACCGGAGGTGCTATAGCGGAGCGGGGCGGAGTCCTGGTCGCGCTGACGCGCATGACCCGTGTCATTGAGATCGACACGGCAAGCAGGACGGCTCACGTCGAGGCCGGAGTCGTCAACGCCGAACTCACAGCCCTGCTGGCGCCCACCGGGCTCTTCTTCGCCCCGGATCCCGGCAGCCAGGTGGCCGCCACCATAGGCGGCAACATCGCCAACAACGCGGGGGGGCCGCACTGCCTCGCCTACGGCGTCACGAGCAACCACGTGCTTGGGCTGGAGGTGGTGCTTGCCGACGGCACCGTCGTGTGGATGGGCGGGGGCGCCTGGGACGCCCCGGGCTACGACCTGCCGGGCATACTATCGGGCTCCGAGGGAACGCTTGGGATAGTCACCAGCGCCATAGTGCGGCTCATGGTGAAGAGGGAGGCCGTCAGGACGCTGCTGGCGGTGTTCGACACGATGGAAGCCGCCTGCGAGGCGACCTCGGCCGTGATCGCCGCGGGCGTAGTGCCGGAGGCCCTGGAGATCATCGACGGCATGGCGATGCGCGCGGTCAACGCCACGCTCCAGGTCGGCTTCCCGGAAGACGCCGAGGCGGCGCTGATAGTCGAGGTTGAGGGGCTCGAGGAGTCGATGCCGGTGCTGGTCGCGCGGCTGGAGGAGATCTGCGGGGCTCATGGAGCCCGGCGGATCCAGACCGCCAGGACAGGGGGCGAGCGCCTCAGCCTGTGGAAGGGGCGTAAGCACGCCGGAGGGGCGCTGGGCAAGCTGGGCCGGCACACGATAATGCTCGACCTCTGCGTGCCCCGGTCCCGGCTGGTGGAGATGATGCAGAAGGTCACGGCTGCCGGCGAGCGCTGGGGGGTCCGGATCGCCAACTTCTTCCACGCCGGCGACGGCAACCTCCATCCCAACCTGATCTTCGACTTCGACCCGGAGTCGGAGGAGTTTGGACGCGTGGTCTCCACGACGGAGGAGGTGATGCGTGCCTGCGTCGAGATGGGGGGCACGATCACCGGCGAGCACGGAATCGGGCTGGAGAAGCGCGAGTACCTCGGGTGGATGTACTCGGAGACCGACCTGGCCGCGATGCGCCGGGTGAAGTCGGCCTTCGACCCCGCCGGCTCCCTGAACCCCGAGAAGATCTTCCCGACGGGCAGGGCGGTGCACACCTCCGCGAAGAGCCCGCCCATCGCCGATCAGAGTGGAGAGACGGCGTGGACCTAGCGCGCCGGGCCGTCCCGGGAGGCGCGGCTGGGCGCAGCCGATCCACGGCGGCAATGCCGACTATCCCCGAGGTTGACAGGTGTGTCCACTGCGGCCTCTGCCTCAACCAGTGCCCGACCTACAGGGTAACCCGGGTCGAGACCGAGTCTCCCCGCGGCAGGATCCACCTGGTTCGGTCGATGGCCGAAGGGCGCCTCTCGCCGAGCGGCAGCGTGGCCGGCCATCTCTACCTCTGCCTGGGCTGCAGGGCGTGCGAGACCGCCTGCCCGTCGGGCGTCGAGTACGGCCGGATAGCCGAGTCGGCGCGTGACGCGATCGGCCCGCCCGGCGGCCTCTTCTCGCGCGCAGTCCTCCGCGTGGTGCTCCGCCACCTGATGCCTCACCCCGGCAGGCTCCGCCTGACCGCGCGGCTGATCCACTTCGGCCAACGAACCGGCTTGTCGCAGGCTCTCTCTCGCCTGCTCCCACGGAGCCTGCGTAGAGGGATAGAGCTGCTCCCCAGGATAGGAGCCCTGCCTGGAGAGCCCCGGGCGGAGGTCCTGCCTGCCCTGGGCGAGAGGCGCGCCCGCGTCGCTTTCCACACCGGGTGCGCGATGGACCTCTTCTTCTCGGACGTCAACGACGCGACGATCCGGCTGCTGCGCAGGAGCGGTTGCGAGGTGCACATTCCCCGGGGCCAGGTCTGCTGCGGGGCGCTGAACATGCACAACGGCGAGTTGGCCAGCGCCCGGCGGATGGCAAGGCGCAACATCGACGCCTTCCCCGAGGGCATGGACGCGGTGGTCACCAGCGCCGCGGGCTGCGGGGCTGCCCTCAAGGAGTACGGCCACCTGCTGGCAGGAGACCCCGCCTACCGGGAGCGCGCCGGGAGCTTCTCCGGCCGCGTGCGCGACGCAACGGAGCTGTTGTTCGCGATGTCGGCCTCACCGCCTACCGCAACACCGTCTACGGAGCAGCGTGAGGCGGTCGTCGTGACGTACAGCGATCCCTGCCACCTCGCTCACGGCCAGGGAGTCCGGGCAGAGCCGAGGGCGCTGCTGGGGGCGATTCCGGGCGTCACGGTCAGGGAGATGGATCCCCCGGACCGGTGCTGTGGGAGCGCGGGCATCTACAACCTGCTTGAGCCGGAGATGGCGGATGAGGTGCTTCGGGAGAAGATGGAGGCGGTCAGGGCGACCGGCGCGGCCGTGGTAGTGGCGCCAAACCCGGGCTGCATGATACAACTGCGCTACGGCGCGGCCCGCTACGGTGTTCCGGTCGCGGTTCGCCACCTGATGGAGATGCTCGACGAGGCAAGGGCGTGAATCGGGAGCCACACGACCCAGAGTCGCTGATTCTCCGGCTGGAGTCCCATCTCGGGGGCGAGAACGTCGTCGCGGCAGAGGCCCGCCGCTGGTCCGTCGACGGGGTGGCTTTGCGGGTGGCCGTGCGGCCGGCGGACGCGGCAGGGGTGTGTGAGGTCCTCCGCCTCTGCGCCGAGTCAGGCGCCTCGGTGGTCCCTTGGGGCGGCGGTACGTCGATCGATGTTGGAAACCCTCCCCTCTCGGCCGACGTGGTGCTGCTGACAGAGCGGCTCTCGCGGGTGGTGGACCACGACCACTCCAACATGACGGTGACGGTCGAGGCGGGCGTGACCCTGGGCGGCCTGGCCGGAGCGCTCGCGGGGCACGGGCAGTTCCTGCCGCTGGAGCCCCCGCGCACCGAGGAAGCAACGGCGGGAGGCGCCGCGGCCGCGGCTCTGAGCGGGCCCCGGCGCGCCCGCTACGGTGCTGCCCGGGACCTGGTGCTCGGGATCCGGGTGGCGCTCACCGAGGGAAGAGTCGCCCGCTCCGGCGGCAAGACCGTCAAGAACGTCGCCGGCTACGACATGTGCAAGCTCTTCGTCGGCTCGTTCGGCTCGCTCGGGGTCATCACCGAACTGACCTTCAAGCTGCAGCCGCTGCCGGAGAGATCGCAGACCCTCCTGGCCTTCGGGACAGACCAGGCGGCCGTCTTCGGGTTCGCCCTTCGTGTCCTTGGGTCGGTGCTGCAGCCGTCGGCCGTCACCCTCCTGAACCCCGCCGCGGCAGGGGCGCTGGGGATCTCCGAGGCGGCGGGCGCGGGGCCCGGCGGCGCCAGGGCCTGCCTGGCCATCAGGGCCGAGGGACTCGATCAGGCCGTGAGGCGACAGGTCAGGGACGCGGGTGCCTGGGCCGGGGAGGCCGGTCTCGAAGCGGCCCTCCTGGAAGGCGACTCAGAGGAGGCGGCGTGGAGGGGGATTCGGGACCTCGGATGGTCCGGGTCCCCGGAGCGGACCGTCGTCGCCCGGCTGTCGCTGCCGCCGGTGCGGGTGGGGGACGCGTTCGAGCGGCTGGGAGGGCTGCTTCCAGGCGGAGCCTCCCTGGCGGCCCACGCCGGATGCGGAACGCTCTGGTCGGTGTTGGACGCGGACGAAGGGGCGCCCGCGCTGATCGCGCTGCGCAGGACCGCCTCCGATCTCGCCGGCCACCTGCTCGTCGCGCGCGCTCCTGCCGCCCTGAAGTCGACGAGCGACGTCTGGTTCCCGGCGCCGGCGGCACTCGCCGCGATGCGTGACCTCAAGGCCGCGTTCGACCCCATGCGGATACTCAACCCCGGCAGGTTCGTGGCCCGCCTCTGATCGGACAGCCGTGAGCCCCCTGACACTCGCCCTGGCCTTCCACAACCACCAGCCCGTGGGCAACTTCGGTTCGGTCTTCGAGCAGGCCTACGAGAGGGCGTACGAGCCGATGGTCTCCGCGCTGGAGCGCCACCCCAACGTGCGCGTGGCGCTGCACTACTCCGGCCCCCTGCTGGACTGGCTGGCCGAGGCCCGCCCCGAGCTGATAGACAGGGTGCGGGCGCTGGTCCGACGCGGGCAGGCGGAGATCATGACCGGCGGCTACTACGAGCCTATCCTGCCGGCCATCCCCGATCGGGACAAGCGCGGCCAAATCGCGAAGCTGACCAAGACGGCCCACGACCTGTTCGGCTACGATCCGACCGGGCTCTGGCTCGCCGAGAGGGTCTGGGAGCCGTACCTCCCGAGGCCGCTGGCCCGGGCAGGGGTGGGCTACACCATAGTGGATGACACCCACTTCTACCACGTCGGGCTCACGGAGCCGGAGCTGACCGGTCACTTCATCACCGAGGAGGGGGGGGAGACGCTCTCCATCTTCCCCAGCCTCAAATCACTTCGTTACAGGATCCCGTGGCAGCCGGTCTCAGACCTGATGGCATGGCTTCGCGATCAGGCCGCCGGCGGCGCGGACCCTGACAGGATCCTGGTGATGGGGGACGACGGCGAGAAGTTCGGGCTGTGGCCGGGCACCTTCGCGCTCTGCTGGGAGAAGGGATGGGTCGAGGCGTTCTTTTCGGCGCTGGACTCGGCGAGGGAGTGGCTGACCCTGGCCCTGCCGGCGGAGTGGATCGGGGCGCATCCGCCAAGGGGCAGGATCTACCTGCCCACCGCCTCCTACGACGAGATGACCGAGTGGGCGCTGCCGGCCGACGCCGCGGCGCTGCTTCCATCGGTCAAGCACGACCTGGCGGCCGAGGGCAGGGAGGGTCTGCTGCGGTTCATGCAGGGGGGGTTCTGGCGGCACTTCCTGGTCAAGTACCCGGAGATCAACACCCTCCACAAGACGATGCTCCGGGTGAGCGGCAAGGTCTGGCGGATGCATCCGGGACCGGATCGCGACGCTGCCCTGGAGAGCCTCTGGAAGGGGCAGTGCAACTGCCCCTATTGGCACGGGGTATTCGGCGGCGCCTACCTCGGCCACATACGCGCGGCGAACTACCGTCACCTGATACGGGCCGAGGAGATAGCGGACCGTAGGGAACGGCCGGGCAGTTGGGTGGCCCAGGCGTGGGGCGACTACGATGCCGACGGCCGCCCGGAGATCCTGGTCAGATCCGACGCGCAGGTGATAACGATCGACCCCGCCGACGGAGGCAGCGTGGTTGCCTGGGACGTCCGCGGCGCGGGCGTCAACCTGGCGAACGTGATGACGCGCCGCCCAGAGGGCTACCACCAGACCCTGCGGGCGGCGCTCGCCAGGGGTGACGCCGTGCTCGTACAACCGGGCGAGGAGGACCTGCTCGAGTCGATACACACGGAGCGTGTCCGGGTCAGGGAGCCGGGCCTGGGCAGGTTCCTGATCTACGACTGGTACCGCCGCTCCGGCTTCCTCGACCACCTCCTGGAGCCCGGCGGGGGGCCCGCTGCGTTTTCCACCGGCCGGCTGCGCGAGCTGGGAGACTTCGTGAACCAGCCCTACACCGCCTCCCAGGTGGGGCGAGAGCCCAAGAGCCGGCGCCGGGGCCCCCGGCACGCTCTCGTTCGACTTGTCCGCGACGGCCATCTCTGGGCGGGCGACTACCACGCGCCGGTCCGCATCGAGAAGACGTTTGCGGTACCGCCCGGGCAGGCATCGCTGGAGGTCGCCTACAAGGTGACCAACAGGAGCACGCGCTCACTGCGCGCGGACTTCGCCGTGGAGACCAACTGGGGTGTGAGCGGCCCCGCGGCCTCCTTCCTGATCGACGAGGGCAGGGCCGTCCGCCGGGGAGTGGGGGAGCTGTTTCTGGCCGGCACCTCCACCTCGGTCTTGATAGACGATCCGGAGTGGGCGTTCAGGGTGCGGGTCGGCTTTCCCGCGGCGTCGGTATGGGGGAGCCCCATCGAGGTGGTCTCGGCCTCGGAGGCGGGCTTTGAGCGCACCTTCCAGGGAGCCTCCCTGCTGCTCGTGTGGCCGCTCAGCCTGGAGCCCGAGGAGGCCTGGGAGACACGGGTGACCGTGCGCGGCGGAACGGACGCCGCGCCGGCAGAGCCGTGGGCCTAGGGCTTGACGGCGCGAACGGTGACGCTGAAGAGCCCTGCTTCCGAGTAACCCCTCTTCGTCAGGATCTCGACCTCGCCGAAGCCCGCCTGCTCTATCATCTCTAGGTACTGGTGCTGTGGGAGCGCGCCGGCCACGCACGCGGCCCAGCGGTCCGGGGTGAGCGGCCCGGCCGGGACCTCGCCCTCGCTCACTATGTCCGAGACCACCAACCGCCCTTTGGGCCTGAGCACGCGGCACGCCTCTGCGAAGGCAGGGCGCTTGTCGGGCAGGAGGTTGATCACGCAGTTGCTGACTACCACGTCGACCGACGAGTCGGCGACCGGGAGGTGCTCGATCTCCCCCAGGCGGAACTCCACGTTCGAGGCGCCTATCCGGGAGGCGTGCGCCCGTGCGCGCGCCACCATCTCGTGCGTCATGTCCACTCCGATCACCCGTCCGGACGGCCCCACCAGCCCGGCCGCCGTGAAGGCGTCCAGCCCGGGCCCGCTGCCGAGGTCCAACACAACCTCACCGGGCGAGAGCGCCGCCGCCTCGACCGGAAACCCGCAGCCCAGCGAAGGGACGGCGTCTGCCTCCGCCCGCGGCTCGCAGCAGGATGACTGGGTCTCGCCGCCCTCATCGGGGCCGCAGCACCTCCCCGACTTCGCCGCGCGCGCGTAGCGCTCTCTAACCGCCTGGCGGATCTCTTCCGTGCTCATCTCTCGCTCCTCCGTTGCCACCGGCTCCCCTTCCTTCTGCATCCGCCCTTCGGATCCTAACTAGATCAGCCTGAGGATGTGCTGGGTGGCCCTCTTGAGGGCGTCGCGCTTCAGCCCGTAGTGGCTCCAGCGGCCCTGCCGTACGACGTCCACGATCCCGGCCTCGCGCAGCAGCCGGAGGTGATGCGAGATCGTGGGCTGGTTGACCGGAAACGCCGCCGAGATGTCGCAGACGCACAGCCGGTCGTGGCCCGACAGCAGCTCCACGATCCCGAGCCGTATCGGGTCGGCGAGGGCTCCGAGAAGCGAGGCGGCGGCATCCGCGGCCGCCCGGTCCACCGCTCCGTCGTGCGTCGCGCACCCGCACCTCATGCGCTTTCCTGCCTTCGACATGCGGCGATGGTACCAGATATTTCGATGAATGTCAATATATGGAGCCCCGTCCCTGCCTGGCGGAGGAACTCCTCTCTCGACGCCGAGGGGCTACCTGCTGAAGTAGAGCCGCTCTGCCGCCGTCTCGAGCGCGGCCCGGGCCGCCTCCAGGCTCGCTTCGCCGGGCGGGCCCTGCTCGAGCCCGTGGAGGAGGGGGAGGAGGCGCGTCTGGAACAGGTTCTGCGCCTGCCAGAGGTTGACCGTGATCCCGGCGTCGCTCGCCAAGTCGAGGGTGCGGCCGATCTCCTGGAGGTTCTCCACCAAAAAGAGCCCCTCCGCGTCGCGCAGGCGCTGCTCCACGCGCGCCCGGAGCAGCGGCTCAAAAACCTCGGTCGCCGCCGCTATGCCCCACGAGCGCAGCTCCTCCAGGGCCTGCCACGCCCCGTCGCCCAGCACCCCCGGAGCCGCGATCGCCCGGCTGAGGTCGGAGGTAAGGATGAACTCGACCGCCGCCGTGAACTCCTTGGGCACCGGCACATCGGCATCCCTCAGCGTCGCCATCAGGCCGCGGCTCTCGAGGTAGATCTGCCTGTAGGACGACTCCAGGCGCGTCAGCGTCTCGGCCGAGAGGCGGGCGAGCACCTGCCTGCGCTCCTCCGCGAACAGGTCTCGTAGCGTGTAGGACCGCCGCCCGAACAGGTCGTCCATCTGCCTGATCACCTCGGCCACGGCCCCGGTCTCGATCGCCAGGGCCAGCGCGTCAGACGCGAAGGCATGCGCCTCCTCGTCCCAGCCGGCCGCCACGCAGCAGTGGACCTCTGTTCCGCCCATGTGCAGGGCCGCGCACGAGACCAGGTCCGCCTCGCCGGTCTGCCTCTCCGTGACCTGGACCCTTCCCAGCAGCAGCGTGTGCGGGCCGCGGGCCACACGCCTCCAGCCGCGCCGGGCCACGGCATACGAGTAGATCTCCGACTCGTCGGGCTGATCGGCGAAGATCGAGGTGATCGCGTGATGCGCGGCCACGCGCCGGGCATCCACCGAGGCGGGCCTCGCGAGGCGCTCGTAGACCGCCCTGCCGTCGGGGTAGGCGGGCAGGTTACCCTCGGCCCCACCGAGGCGCTCGAGGAACGGTGCCTCCAGCTCCCGCCCGAACCGGGCGGCCAGCTGTATCACGCGCGCGGCGTGCCTGAGCAACTGCACCGGCTCGGCACGGGAGATCTCGTCGAAGAACCACCCGTCCGAGGCGAACATCTGCATCGCGTGGCGCTGCATCTCCATGAGGCTGAGCACTGCTCTCCGATCGCCCGGATCCCTTGGGCGCAGCGCCTGGCCCGCTAGGAACCGCTCGGTGGCTCCCCTGTTGCCGTTCTGCAGCACCTCGATGTAGGAGTCCCTGGCGGCCTGCGGGTCGTAGAGCAGGCGCGGGCCTGCCTCCTCCGCGAGCGCGTCGCACTCCTCCCTCAGCCACTCGAGCGATTCACGCAGGGGGCCGCGCCAGCGCTGGTGCCAGTCGCCCCTGGTCCGGCAGCCGCAGTCGGACCTCCACCTCTCGATGCCGTGGGCGCACGACCACGAGGTCCTCTCGTTGATCTCGACCTCGTGCGTGGGAGGGTGGTCCGCGAGGAACGCCGCGTAGTTCGTGACCTCGCCGTCCCCTCCACCGTCGAGCACGGAGGTCGCGCGGGCGAGCGCCATCTCGCCGAACTTGCGGTGGTGCCCGTAGGTCTCGCCGTCCGTGGCGATGTGGACCAGGCTGCCGCCGCTCCACTCGGAGTCGGAGGCGGCGGCGAGCAGCCTCCCAACCATCTCGTCGCCGCTCTCCAGCAGCCCTCCGAACGCGACGTCCCGGGACATCGGCCCATCGTAGAAGAAGAGCGCGATCGACAGGCCCGCGGCCGGGCGGCAGGTGTAGGCGCGCGTTGTGTCCAGCACCTCCGGCCGAACCTCTACCCACTCCCCCGAGGGGGCCGCCCGGACGCGCCTGGCCTGGTGAGGCGCCAGGATCGTGTATGCGATCCCGCACTCCGCCAGCACCGCCAGGGTTTCGTTGTCCACCGCCGTCTCGGGCAGCCACATCCCTTCCGGGGGGCGGCCGAACCGCCTCCTGAAGTCGGCGATCCCCCAGCGCACCTGGACCATCTTCTCCTGACGCGGGGCCAGCGGGAGGATCACATGGGTGTAAGGGTGCGCGACGGCATTCCCAAAGCCCCGCTCGGCCACGCTCCTCCGGTCGGCCTCCTGGAAGGCCGAGTACACCTCGGGCGCGTGGCGCTCCAGCCAGCGCCCCAGCGACGGCGCCAGGTCGAAGGAGATCGAGGCGTAGTTGTTGGCGATCCGGGCGATCCTGCCCTTCCCGTCCAACATCCGCGCGGAGGCGTTGGGCGCGTAGCACTCCAGGTTGACCCGGTCGTTCCAGTCGTGCGCGGGCGCGGCCGAGTCGTCCACCTCCACGAAGTCGAGCCACGGGTTCTCCCGGGACGGCTGGTAGAAGTGGCCGTGGATGCAGAAGAGCGCGCTCACCGGCGCTGCCGGGTCAGGCCCCGCGCCAGGACGACTATCCCCGAGGGATCCGCCCCGTGGTTGAGGATGTCACGGGCCCGGTCCAGGCCGATCTCGCTTCCCTCGGGGATCGCGTTGAACCGGTCGGCGATCACTCGGCGCAGGCGGGCGCCCCTGCCCACGGTGGTGTGGTCCATCACGATCGACTCCTCGATGTGCGCCCCCGCCTCGATCCTGACGCCCCTGCCGAGTATCGAGCGCCGGATCGTAGCGTGCTCTACCCGGGAGCCCTCACCGACGAGCGAGTCCACTATCTCGCCTCCCGTCATCTGCGCGGGAGGACCGCCGTAGGCGGCGGTGAGGATGGGCCACTGCGGGTTGTCGAGGTCGAAGACCGGCTCGGGCCCGAGCAGGTCCATGTGGGCCTGCCAGTAGGCCTCGATCGTGCCCACGTCGCGCCAGTAGCCGTGCTCCTCATGCGGCTTGGTCCCGGGCACCACGTTGTCCTGGAAGTTGTAGGCGTAGACCCTCGCGTGGGGGAACAGCTCCGGTATTATCGTCCTCCCGAAGTCGTGGTCGGTGCTCCGGCGGGCGTCCTCGACCAGCGCCTCAACGAGGATGTCGCGGTTGAAGATGTAGTTGCCCATCGACGACAGGGCGCGCCCGGGGTCTTGGGGCATCGGCCGCGGGTGCGCCGGTTTCTCCTCGAACCCCACTATCCGTGCCTCGGCGTCCTGCTCGACGATTCCGAACCCCGACGCCTTCTCGAGGGGGACCGGCAGGGCCGCCACGGTCACCTCGGCCTCGCGCTCCAGGTGGAAGGCGAGCATCTGGCCTATGTCCATCCTGTAGATGTGATCCGCCCCGAAGACCGCGACTATGTCCGGGTCGTAGTCGCGCATCAGGTTGAGGTTCTGGTAGATCGCGTCCGCGGTGCCGCGGTACCACGTCTCGGCCCAGCGCATCTGGGGCGGGACGGCGATCACGAAGTGGTAGGGCAGCCCGCCGAACCTCCAGCCCATCCTCATGTGCTCGATCAGCGACTGCGACTTGTACTGGACCAGCGCGTAGATCGCGTAGATGCCCGAGTTGACGAAGTTGGAGAGCGCGAAGTCTATGATCCTGTACTTGCCGCCGAAGGGCACCGCGGGCTTGCCGCGCTCCCGCGTGAGCGGCTGAAGCCGCTCGCCCCGGCCTCCGGCCAGTATGAACCCGAGCACCCTCTGCCTTGCCGGAAGCGAGCCTGCCTTCACGTCGATTTCACCTCGCGCGCCTCCGCGACGTGGTCTAGAACGTCTGGGAAGGCGAAGTCCTGCGCCTCTCTTCCCGCCAGGAACTCCTCGTCCTCGCGCTGCACGGGGTAGCCCCGGGCGATACGGTTCTGCGTGTCGCGGAGCCTGTTGAAGTGGGCGTGGTGCTCCGCGAAGCGCGACTCGGCGTAGTTCCGTGCGGCCCAGGTCGTGATCAGGAACTGCCAGTCCGAGGATTGCATCAACAGCAGCTCGCGGGCCATCTGCGCGACCACGCGACGCAGGAAGGGATGCGCTTCCCAGGTGCCCGGGGCCGCCGCCGCCCAGAACTCCTCCTCGGCCGCGTATGCCAGGTCCCAGGTCCACTCCGTCTCGCGGTTGAGCCACACGCGGTGGTCGCCGCCTTCACCCCACGACCCCTCGAGCAGGCCCACCCGGTCCCCCGGCGGATGGCTCTCCCTGGCCCGGCCCATGCTCTCGGCGGTGATCCCCTGCGACGGCAGCAGCCGGAGCAACTCCTCCAGGAACGTCGGGCCCTCGAACCACCAGTGACCGAACAGCTCGGCGTCGAAGGGCGCACACGCCTGGGCCGCTCCCGCCAGCCGCGGCGTCTCGGCATCGAGTGTCCTGCCGATCACCTCCGCGTACCGGGCCGCGTCTCCGGTGGCCGCCTCGAGAGCCCGGACGGGATCGTAGGCGGCCTTGGATCCCAGGCCGCCCCTTGGGTCAGTGACCCTCCAGTAGCGGATCCCTCCGGGGAAGTGCTTCTTGTGGAACTCCAGGTACCACGGGCCGCCGGGGTAGCCCGACTCCCTACTCCATACCTGCTGGCTGACCGCGGGATCCCGCACGAACGCCACCGCGGTCCCACCGCCCCCGCGCGAAGCCACGACGTATGAGGTGCCAAGCGATCGCTCCATCCGGCGGTGGGGCGGATGCTCGGCTCCGGCCGCGGCCGCGCGGGGCGTGGGATAGTAGTCGCGGTGGGCCGGGATGGCCTCCCCTCCTCTCAGCAGATGGGCGTCGGTGACGAAGCAGCCCAGGCCGAGATCCGCGAGGGACTCCTCTATCCCGCGGCGCCGCCTCCGGACCTTGCCTGCCTGGGGGCCCGCGGGCGGTGTCCACTCGTATCTCGGCCGGTATCCGCACTCCGGCAGCCAAGCCCCTTCGGGGGGAGTTCCGAAGTGCCTTCGGTGCGCTTCCCTGGCAGCCCTGAGCTGGAGGTCAACCGACTCCTCCCGCCCCAGCAGCGGCAGGTATCCGTGCGTAGCCGCCGTGGTCACGAGCTCTGCGCGCCCGCTCTCTGCCAGGAGCCCGAACGCGCGCAGCAGATCCCCGTCGAGCGCGCCGAACTGCTCCAGCGTCTGCGCATAGACGCGCTCCCAGAACCCCGTCAGATCCGCCAGGTCGCCTTCGCCGGACCGCTCGAAGTGAGCCCGGTTCTCCGCAGCGAACTCGAGCCGCCGGCGCAGGAACTCGTCCACCTTGCTCTGGAACGAAGGGTGCGCCATCTGCTCGCACAGGATCGGAGAGAGATCGATGGTGACCGCGGCGCGCTCGCCCGGGGCCAGGGCGCGCCCCAGCGCGCCGACCAGCGGCAGGTACGATCCGATCGCGGCTTCTGTGAGCCAGTCGCTGCCGTGGGGCCATCTGCCGTGCCCGAGCACAAACGGCACGTGGGCATGCAGCACGAGGATGTAGCTTCCGCGGGCAAGGGCCATGGCGCCTCCGACTCTCTTTTTCGCCGAGGAGACCAAGTCCTTCACGGCGCCCCCTCGGCCCTGGCGGAGGCCCTAGGCGCCCCTATCGCGGAACCATCTGGCCGTGGCCTCCAACCCTTCCTCGATCGCGACCGCTGGACGCCACCCCAGGCCCTCGCGGGCGGCGTGGCACGAGAGCGTTATGTGGAGGACGTCGCCGTCGCGGGCCGGGGAGTAGGAGGGCGCGTAGGAGACGCCGGTCAAGGCCGCCAGCGTCCGGTAGACGGCGTTGACCGTCGTGGCTACCCCGGTCCCGATATTGAAAGGGCCCTCGGCGCGGCTGTCTGCCGCCAGCAGATTCGCCCGCACCACGTCCTCAACGAAGACGAAGTCCCTGGTCTGCTCGCCGTCGCCGAAGATCGTTGCGCCCTGCCCATCGAGCAGCGCCCTAGCGAAGATCGCAACGACGCCCGCCTCACCGTGAGGATCCTGCCGCGGGCCGTAGACGTTGGAGTAGCGAAGGCTGCATGCGCCAAGCCCTGCCAGCCTCCTGTAGAGCTCGAGATAGCCCTCCGCGGCCGCCTTCGCGCAGCCGTACGGGCTCAGGGGGCGCAACGGAGTCCCCTCGTCCGCGGGGAGGAGGTCGGGCTCGCCGTAGAGCGCTCCCCCGGTCGAGGCAAAGACCAGACGCTCTACCCCTGACTCGACCGCAAGGGCTGCCACCCGGAGCGTGCCCAGGACGTTGGTCTCGGCGTCGAGCAGCGGCTCCCTGGTGGAGACGCTGACCGAGACCTGGGCGGCGTGGTGGCTCACCACCTGCGGCCGCTCCCTCTCGAAGACCTCCCGCAGCGCAGGGTCGCGAATGTCCATCTGGTAGAACCGGGCCTCGGGAGGCACGTACTCCCGGCGTCCTCCCACCAGGGAGTCGACCACGGCCACCTCGTCCCCCCGCGCGACGTGCGCCTCCGCGACCTGCGAGCCTATGAACCCGGCACCCCCGGTGACCAGAACGCGCATCGTTCTCCTCGTCAGCCTCCCATCCTCCGCGCCGCCCGCCCGGCACCCTTGGCGGCCCGTCCTCTTGCCCTCTCGAGCGCGGCCGCCGCCGCGATCAACTCATCCAGCGGTGCCGTATCCACGCGCCACCTTATCTCGCGGATGAGTTCTGCTGGCGTCATCGCCGGGGGCTCCCACCCGCCCCCGCCTCCTCCCGTCCTCCGCCGCCGTGCCTCGCCGAGGGCGCGGAGGATGTCGCGCTGGGCCTCACGGGGTAGGCCGATGGCGCCGTCGCGCAGCCGCTCGCGCAGCTGGACTATCTTCCTGACCTCCGACCCCGAGAGGCGCCGGGGATGCGCCTGCTCTTCCATGACACCCGCATAGATTCGTCCCGCGGCGCGTGGAACCTGTCGCAGGGGGCCAGGAGAAGCCATCGCGCCGGCCGAACAGAGAGGGCGATGGAGAAGGAGGCGAGCAGGCGCCAGGACGCCGCCGCGGCCGCTCTGGACGAGCCGGCCCATGCCGCGCGGATCGACCGCTCCGGGATGCTGGACCGCACGCTCCGGATGGGCGCCATGCTCCTGGAGGGGTGGGAGGCGGCCTCGGGCGTGGTGCCTCCGGCGGCGCGCCCCACGGCCGTGGTGGTCGCAGGCATGGGCGGATCAGGCGTGGGAGGCGACATGCTGCGGGCACTCCTGGCCGGCACCTCTCCGGTTCCCATCGTGGGGGTCAAGGACTACCGGCTGCCGGCCTTCGTGGGCCCCACTACCCTCCTCCTCGCCTGCTCCTACTCGGGCGACACGGAGGAGACCCTCTCCGCCTACGCAGCGGCGCGCGCCTCCGGGGCATCGATCGTGGCGGTTACCTCCGGAGGATCACTTGCCGGCAGGGCACAGGCCGACGGGCACCAGGTCGTTCGGATCCCGGCAGGCCTGCCTCCCAGGGCGGCCCTTCCCTACCTGATGCTGCCGTTGCTGCGCCTCACCCGGGATTCGGGCCTGTCGTCGATGGGCGACGAGGAGGTGCGGGAGGCCTCTCTCCTCCTTGTGCGCTTG
The DNA here is from genome assembly GCA_037446215.1 of Armatimonadota bacterium. Classification (GTDB taxonomy): domain Bacteria; phylum Sysuimicrobiota; class Sysuimicrobiia; order Sysuimicrobiales; family Humicultoraceae; genus VGFA01. Next base: position 11,497 of record JBBIJB010000008.1, on the reverse strand, counting down.
GCCTCGCTCTGGGGGCCGGAGGTGGCCGCGGGAGAAAACCCTGCCAAGACCCTCGCCATCTACCTCTTTGGGGGGCTTCCGGCGGTCTACTCGGCCTCGCCCCTCCTCGAGCCGGTCGCCGTGCGCTGGAAGACCCAGCTCAACGAGAACAGCAAGCTGTTCGCCTGCGCCAACACCTTCCCGGAGCTCAGCCACAACGAGGCCGAGGGATGGGCAGGGCTGGCGAGGGCGGGGCTCCCGCTGCGGGCCGTGGTGCTGCGCGACCGGCGCGAAGATCCTGCCGCCGCGCTCCGGATCCGGCTCGCCCGGGAGACGCTGGAAGGGCTGGCCGGGGAGGTGCGCGAGGCCCGATCACAGGGAGAAGGGTTGCTGGCGAGGCTCTTCTCCCTTATCATCCTTGGGGACCTCGTCAGTTGCTACCTCGCGCTGATGGCCGGAGTGGACCCCACTCCCGTCGAGATCATCACCCAGACGAAGGCCCGCCTGAAAGAAGAGCGGGATGCAGGAAGGGCATGATCCCTGGGGGAAGATATCAAGGATGACCACGGCGTCTCGATGATGCCCGCGGTTCCAGTAACAGACGGAGGAACAAGATGGCGCGTGTATCTCTCCAGGGAGTGACCAAGAAGTTCGGTCAGGTGACCGCGGTCAACGACGTGACGCTGGAGATACCGGACCGGCAGTTCACGGTGCTCGTCGGCCCTTCGGGCTGCGGCAAGACCACCGCGCTCCGCCTCGTGGCCGGCCTCGAGGAGGCGACGGCGGGCGACATCTTCATCGGGGAGCGCCGGGTCAACGACGTCGCGCCCAAGGACCGCGACATCGCGATGGTCTTCCAGAACTACGCGCTCTACCCCCACATGTCGGTGTACGACAACATGGCCTTCGGCCTGCGGCTGCGCAAGTACGCCAAGCCGGAGATCGACCGGCGCGTCAAGGAAGCCGCCGAGATGCTGGGCATCCAGGAGTTGCTCGCGCGCAAGCCCAAGCAGCTGTCGGGCGGCCAGAGGCAGCGCGTCGCGCTCGGGCGGGCGATAGTGCGGGAGCCGCAGGTCTTCCTCATGGACGAGCCCCTCTCCAACCTCGACGCCAAGCTGCGCGTGCAGACGCGCGCCGAGATCAAGAAGCTCCAGGCCCGGCTCCAGACCACCACGATCTACGTGACCCACGACCAGGTCGAGGCGATGACGATGGGCGACCAGATCGTCGTGATGCGCGACGGCCTGGTGCAGCAGGTTGACTCGCCGCTCAATCTCTACGAGAAGCCGGCGAACCTGTTCGTGGCGGGCTTCATAGGCAGCCCCGCGATGAACTTCATAGAGGCCTCGCTCGCCTCCAAGAACGGGACCACGGTCGTGGACGCGGGCTCGTTCTCCGTGCAGGTGCCTGATGACATAGCCCCGCACGCCAAGGAGTGGCTCGGCAAGGAGGTCATCTTCGGCATCCGCCCCGAGGACATACAGGACAGGGCCTATGCCAGGGAGGCCCCCGAGGGCTGGACGCTGCGGGCAAATGTAGAGGTTCATGAGCCCCTGGGTTCGGACATCATCCTGTACCTCAGCAGCGGCCGGCACACGGTGGTCGCGCGGGTCGACGCCCACAGCCAGGCGCGGATGGGCCAGACCGCCGAGGTCGTGTTCGACATGCGCAAACTCCATCTCTTCGAGCCGGAGACGCACAAGGCGATCGTCTAGCCGGCCGGTCGCTCTGTTGACCCGTGGTGCGGAGACGGGATAGAATTAGATGATGGTTGTCGCAAGGCAACTACGCTGCAACAGCGGGCTCATCTAGTGCGGGTGAGCCCCGCGCGTCTCACAGAGAACCCAGGCCCCGCCCTACCCCGAGCACAACCACAGCCGCAGGAGTCTGGGTCTCTCGGACATTGAACGGCCAATCCGGGAGGTGAGTTAGACATGAAGCACGGCACTGCGTTCGTCGTTGCGGCCCTGGTGCTGGCGCTCGCATCGGGCGCTTTCGCCCAGGCCGGGTTCATCACCATCGGCTCCGGATCCACTACCGGTGTCTACTTCCCCGTCGCCACCGGCATCGCCAAGATGATCAACGACGCCAACATCGGCCTCCGCGCCAACGCGCGGTCCACCGGCGGGAGCGTGTTCAACATCGGCGCCATCCAGAGCGGTGAGCTCCAGATGGCCATCGCCCAGAACGACATCAGCTTCTACGGGTTCCAGGGCACGGTCGTCGAGGCGTTCCGCGGCAAGCCCGCTTCGAAGCTGCGCGGGGTCGCGGTCCTCTACCCCGAGCCGATCCACATCATCGCCCGCTCCGACCGCGACATAAGGACCGTGGCCGACATGAAGGGTAAGCGCGTGTACGTCGGCGACGTCGGCAGCGGCACCGAGCAGAACTCGCTGCAGATCCTCGAGGCCTTCGGCCTGACCTTCTCCGACCTCTCGCAGACGGTGCGTGGGTCGGCCACGGCGGGCGTCCAACTGCTCCAGGACGGCCGGATCGACGCCATGTTCTACACGGTCGGCGTCGGCAACGCCGCCATCATGCAGGCGGCGCTCACCGCGCCCATTACCTTCCTGGCCCTGGACGCGGGCAGGATTCGCACGATCCGCGAGAAGTACCCGTTCCTGAGCGTCTTCGGGATCCCCGCGGGCGCCTACAGGGGCGTAGAAGCGCCGGTGGTCACGGTGACGGTGCTGGCCTCGCTCGTAGCATCCTCCGAGATGACGCCCGACTCCGTCTACCGCGTCTCCAAGCTCCTGTTCGACGAGAAGGTCGAGGAGTTCCAGCGCGCCCACGCCAACCTCGAGCGCTACTTCCACCCGCTCAAGGCACTCGACGGCATGGCGATTCCGCTGCACTTGGGCGCGGCCCGCTACTTCGAGGAGAAGAAGGTGCGGATCCCCGACCGGATCCTGCCCAGGTAGCACCACGGGCGGTTCAGCGAGGGTCCTCTAGAACCACGGAGGCCCGGCACCGACAAGGGTGCCGGGCCTCCCTCGTTGAATGGGGCTTCGTGGCTCTGCGACACGACCCCAACGATGTGCCGTGCGCCTTCAGGAAGGGAGCCCCTGCCCGATGAGCGAGGACAAGGCCAAGGAGATCATGCAGACCGTCGAGTACGGGGCGCGGAACCCCCGCAACCCGTTGCTGCGCCGCCTGCTCTTCCTGCTCGCGATCTCCTGGAGCCTCTTCCAGCTGTGGGCGACGTGGGCAGGTACCATGGACCCCCTGCGCCTGGGGCCGCTGCACCTGGCGTTCGGCTTCGCGCTCGCGTTCCTCGTCTACCCCTCGCGGCGGGGCGGTCCCAGGGACAGGATCCCTGTGCTCGACTGGGTGCTGGCGGCGCTGGGCGCGGCGGGTTCGATTTACATCGTCGTCGAGTACTACGGCATCGTGGCGCTTCGCGGCGGCGTCCCCAACACCCCGGACGCCGTGATGGGAACGGTCGCGCTGATAATGCTCTTCATCGCGGCGTTCCGCGTGATCGGTCCGGCCCTGCCCATCATCGCGGCGATCCTGATCGGCTATGCCGCCATGGGCCCCAAGGGCATCCTGCCGATTCAGCCCCCGGACATCCTCTACCTGCACAGCGGCTACAAGTGGACCCAGATCGTCCAACAGCTCTACCTGACCAGCGAGGGGATCTGGGGAACGCCCATACGGGTCTCGGCGACCTTCGTGTTCCTCTTCGTCCTCTTCGGCGCGCTGCTCGACCGGGCGGGCGCGGGCAAGTTCTTCGTCGACCTCGCCTACAGCGTGCTCGGCACCTTTCGAGGAGGGCCCGCGAAGGCGGCGGTCGTGGGCAGCATGTTCACCGGCGTAATCTCAGGCTCTTCGATAGCCAACGTGGTAACAACCGGAACCTTCACCATACCGCTGATGAAGAAGGTGGGCTACCCTGCCGAGAAGGCGGGCGCCACCGAGGTGGCCGCCTCGACCAACGGCCAGTTGATGCCGCCGGTGATGGGGGCGGCGGCGTTCATAATGGCCGACTTCCTCGGGATGCCCTACGGGCAGTTGATCATCCACGCCTTCCTCCCGGCGGTCATCAGCTACATCGGCCTGTTCGCGGTCACGCACCTCGAGGCGCTCAAGCTTAACCTGCGGCCGGTGCCCCGAAGCGAGCTGCCGCCCTTCTGGCCCACGCTGCGATCGGGCCTGCACTTCCTGATCCCGGTCGCCTACCTGCTCTACCTCCTGATCGTCGTGCGTCTGACCCCGGAGCGAAGCGCCCTCAACGCCACCTTCGTGCTGATCGGCCTGATAGTGGTGCAGGAGGTCTGGCAGGCTCTGAGCCGTCGCGACGGGCTGTGGGCCGGCCTCGCCAGGGCGGCTGACGGCGTGATCGGAGGGCTCGAGGCCGGGGCCCGCAACATGGTGACGGTCGCGATCGCCACGGCCGCGGCTGGAATCGTCGTCGGCATCGTGACGATGACCGGGCTGGGCTTCGGGCTGACGGACATCGTCGAGGCGCTCTCGGGCGGGAACATCTACGTGGTCCTGGGGCTCGCGGCGGTGGCCTCCCTGGTGCTGGGCATGGGTGTGCCGACGACCGCCAACTACATCATAATGGCGGCGCTGGTGGCGCCGGTGATCGTCAACCTGACCAAGGCGGCCGGCATCGAGGTCCCGCTGGTGGCGATCCACCTGTTCGTCTTCTTCTTCGGGATCCTGGCCGACGACACGCCGCCGGTGGGGCTCGCCGCCTACGCCGCCGCGGCGATCGCCCGAGGCGATCCGATAAGGACGGGCATCCAGGGCTTCATCTACGACATGCGGACCGCGATACTGCCGTTCCTGTTCTTCTTCAACCCTGAGCTTCTGCTTCTCAACATAAGCGGGTTCGCCGACGGCGCCCACGTTGTCATCACCGCGACCGTGGGCATGCTTGCCTTTGTCGTGGGGACGCAGGGCTACTTCCTGCGGCGGATGGCCCTCTACGAACGCGCGCTGATGGTGGCCGCCGCGTTCAGCCTGATCCATCCCGGGATCAAGACCGACCTGCTGGGCGCCGGCTTGATAGTCGCCGCCTATCTGTCGCAGCGGTTTCTGCGAAAGCCCGACTAGCCGGCAGCAGGGGGGCGCCGCGAGCGGCGCCCCCCTGTCCGTGCAGGTGACGGTCTGGCCGGCGACGAGGCCGGGCCTACTCGGCCTCCCCCTCCGACTCCTTCCGGCCGAACCCCTTCGAGGTCATCTCGGTCAGGGGACCCAGCAGCTTGGTGAACTCCAGCGGGAAGACGAACTTCGTGGCCGGGCCTGCGCCGAGCCCCTTGAGCGCCTCCAGGTACTGCAGCGCCATGGTCTTGCTGTCCACGGTCTTGGCCACCTTGAAGATCGCGTCCAGGGCCAGCGCGAATCCCTCGGCGCGCAGGAGCGCCGCCTGGCGCTCGCCCTCCGCACGGAGAATGGCCGACTGCTTGTCGCCCTCGGCCACGGTGATCGTGGCCTGCTTCTTGCCGTCGGCCTCGGTGACGACCGCGCGGCGGGTGCACTCGGCCGACATCTGGCGGGTCATAGCCTCCTGCACGTCCTTGGGCGGCAGGATCTCACGGATCTCCACGGTGGTGACCTTGACGCCCCACCGCTCGGTGACCTCGTCGAGCTTGGCGCGCAGCACCTGGTTGATCTGCTCGCGTCGGGCCAGGACGTCGTCGAGGACGATGTCGCCGATGACCGCCCGGAGCGTCGTGGTCGCTATTCCGCGCGCCGCGCCCGCGAAGTCGGCGACCTGGATCACCGAGTGCTCGGGGATCACGACCTTGAAGTAGATGAGGAAGTCGATGTTGATCGGCGCGTTGTCGCGTGTGATACAGGTCTGGGACGGGATCTCCAGGAACAGCTCCCTCAGGTCCACCCAGACCGCCCGGTCGATCCCGGGTATCAGGAAGACGATGCCCGGCCCCTTCGGGCCGCGGGAGCGCCCGAACCGGAACACGACCAGGCGTTGGTACTCGCGCACGATCTTGATCGCCGAGCTCAGTATCATGAAGCCGACGATCACGATCGCCGCGACGTACGTGAAGAACGAGACGGCGTCTGTCATGCTGGCAACCCTCCTGCGACTTGGGGAAAGTGACAACTACTTCGGATGCCGGGCCGCCTCCTCCTCTCTGCCCCGGCACAGCCCCAAGAAACCCGCCAGGACACCAGGCGCCCGGGTGGAAGAAGAGCATCTGACTACGCTTCGGAGGTGGGTGGGTGTCGGGCGGGCTGATAGGGATAGACCTGGGAGGCACCAAGATCCTGACCGCCCTGGTCGACAGGGAGGGCAGGGTCCTGGACCGGGAGCGGACCCCCACGCCGGTCGGCGGCCCCGACTCCGTGATAGACGCCGTGGCCGAGGGGCTGCGCGCCATCGCCGGGCGGACCGGGTTCGACATCCGCAGGGCTGACGGCGTGGGGGTAGGGGCGCCGGGCCCGCTCGATCCAGAGTCGGGCGTGATCTACGACCCGCCCAACATGGCCGGATGGGGTAAGGTCCCGCTCGCGCAGATGCTCGAAGCCCGGCTCGGCGTTCCGACCTACGTGGAGAACGACGCGAACGCCGCCGCCCTCGGGGAGAGGTGGGCGGGCGCCGGTCGGGGGATAGACGACCTGGTGTACTTGACGGTGAGCACCGGGATAGGCGGCGGCCTCATACTGGGGGGCAGGCTCTACCGCGGCAGTTCGGGGACGGCGGGCGAGGTGGGGCACATGCTCGTGGATCCGGGGGGGCGCAGGTGCGGCTGCGGCAGGGTCGGGTGCCTGGAGGCCGCCGCCTCCGGGACCGCCATCGCCCGCGCGGCGCTGGAGGCGGTCGCCTCGGGCCGCGCCAGCACCCTTGCGGCGCTTCCGACGGAGGCGTTGACCGCCGAGGAGGTCGCGCGCGCGGCGGCAGAGGGTGATCCCCTGGCGCGTGAGCTCTTCGCGCGCGCCGCGGCCCACGTGGGCGTGGGTGTGGCGAACCTGGTGAACCTGCTGAATCCCGCCGCCGTCATCATCGGCGGTGGGGTGGCGGGAGCAGGGGAGCTGCTGTTCGGGCCGGTGCGGCGGATCGTGTCGGAGGAGGCGCTGCCGCGCCCGGCAGGGGCCGTACGGGTCGTGCCGGCGGCGCTTGGACCGGATGTGGGGGCGGTGGGCGCGGCGGCGGTCGTGCTGGACAGGAAGGGTGGGTCGCCCCGGGGCTACTGAGGGCCGACCTCGATCCGCCTCTGGACGAAGTTGGTGTAGACCTCGCCCCGCCGGAAGAAGGCGTTGTCGAGCACCCTGAGGTGGAACGGTATCGTGGTTCGGATACCGCCGACCTCGAACTCGAGAAGGGCGCGGCGCATCCGGGCGATCGCCTCCTCCCGGTCACTGCCCCAAGTCGCGACCTTGGCTATCAGCGAGTCGTAGTGGGGAGGAACCCTGTAGCCCGGATAGCAGTGGGTGTCCACCCGGACGCCGGGCCCTCCCGGAGGGCTGAAGGTAGTGATCGTCCCGGCCGACGGCCGGAAGCCGTGCTGGGGATCCTCCGCGTTGACCCTGCACTCGAGCGCGTGCCCCCGGAACTCGACATCGCGCTGCGAGAACGAGAGCCGCTCGCCCGCGGCGATCCTGATCTGCTCCTTGACTATGTCGACGCCGGTGACCATCTCCGTGACCGGGTGCTCCACCTGAAGCCGCGTGTTCATCTCCATGAAGTAGATGCTGTCGTGCTGGTCGACCAGGAACTCCACGGTGCCGGCGTTCACGTAGCCGACCGTCGCCGCCGCGCGCACCGCGGCGCGCGTCAGCGCCGCCAGGGTTCGCTCGCGCAGCCTGGGCGGAGGAGCTTCCTCCAGTAGCTTCTGGTGCCTCCGCTGCACCGAGCAGTCCCTGCTCCCCAGGTGCGCCACCGTGCCGTGGCTGTCGGCGATGACCTGCACCTCGAGGTGCCTGGGCTCGTCCATGTACTTCTCTATGTAGACCCGGCCGTCGCCGAAGGCCGCCTCTGCCTCGACCCTTGCCGCCCGCAGGGCCGCGGTCAGATCCCCCTGGGTGTGGACGGCCCGCATGCCGCGGCCGCCGCCCCCTGCGGACGCCTTGATCATCAGCGGGTATCCGGTGGCACGCGCGGCGTCTCGCGCCTCCGCTTCGCTGGAGACAGGGCCGTGGCTTCCGGGGATCACGGGGATCCCTGCCTTCATCATCTGGGCCCGGGCCGCGGACTTGTCGCCCATCGCCTCTATCGCGTGCGGCGGGGGGCCGATGAAGGCGATCTTGCAGTCGGATACCATCTCGGCGAAGCGCGGGTTCTCGGAGAGGAAGCCGTAGCCCGGGTGGATCGCGTCCACTCCGAGCAACTCAGCGGTGCCCATGATGTTCGGGATGTTGAGGTACGAGCCCGTGGCCGGGGCCGGGCCCACGCAGAACGCCTCGTCCGCAAGCCTGACATGGAGCGACTCCCTGTCCGCCTCGGAGTAGATCGTCGCGGTGGCTATCCCTAGCTCTCGGCAGGCCCTGATGATCCGGACCGCGATCTCGCCGCGGTTGGCAACAAGCACCTTGCGAAACATCTACCCTGCCTAGGAAGAGGGAGGGGCGAGGAGGAACAGGGGCTGCCCGTACTCGACCGGGGAGGCGTTGTCCACGAGGACGCGGGCGACCCGTCCCCGCATCTCGGCCTGGATCTCGTTGAACAGCTTCATCGCTTCGATCACGCACACCACCTGGCCGGGCTCGACCAGGTCGCCCTCCTCCACGAACGGCGACGCTTCCGGGCCAGAGGAGCGATAGAAGGTCCCGACCATCGGTGCCACCAGCGGGAGCAGGTGGTTGTCTGACGGCCTGCCGGTCGCCTCGCCGCCCTCCCGCCATGAGCCCGTCAGGTCGCCGGGCACGCCGCCCGGCTGCGCCGCGCTCACGCTGGGCTCATCGGTGCCCGCCGCGGACCCAGAGCCCTTCCGCACGCGCACCTTTAGGGTGGGGGTCTCCACCTCGAGCTCGGCGATCTCGGCCTCGGCCGCTATGCGCACGACCTCACGAACCTGATCGAAGTCGATCCTGTCCGTCATGATTGTTCCTCATAGTATCCCATCGCCCGGTACTTTGCATAGCGGCGGGACAGCAGCTCCTCGACGGGGAGGCCTTCCAGCGCTCCCAGGTGTCTCCTCACGGCATCCCTCACCGCTGCTATCGCCGCCTGCGGGTCCGCGTGCGCGCCGCCCTCGGGCTCGCCGACGACCTCGTCGGCGATGCCGAGGCCCTGGAGCTCTGCCGCCGTGAGCCGCAGCGCCGCAGCCGCCTCCCGGGATCTGGCCGCGTCACGCCAGAGTATTGCCGCGCAGCCCTCCGGCGGGATCACCGTGTAGACGGCGTGCTCCAGCATGAGCACCGAGTCCCCGACCGCTATCGCCAGTGCTCCGCCGCTGCCTCCCTCGCCGGTTATCACGACCACGACCGGCGTGCGCAGGCGCGTCATCTCCAGTATGTTGCGCGAGATCGCCTCGGCCTGTCCGCGCTCCTCGGCCGAGTCGCCCGGGTAGGCCGCGGGGGTGTCGACGATGCTGACCAGCGGCAGCCCGAACTTCTCGGCGAGCCGCATAACCCGCAGCGCCTTCCTGTAGCCCTCGGGGGAGGGCATGCCGAAGTTGAAGGCCAGGTTCTCACGGGTGTCCCTGCCCTTCCTGGGTGCCAGGACCGCCACCGGCCTTCCCTCGAACCACCCCAGCCCCGCGAACATCGCCGGATCGTCGCGGAACAGCCGGTCGCCGTGCAGCTCGACCACTCCATCAAGCAGGGCGCCAGCGAACTCCTGGGCCTTCGGCCGCTGGTGGTGGCGCGCGATCGCCACCGCCTGCCACGGAGGTCGCGTCGCCTCCAGGGAGCGCGCCAGGTGTGACGCTCGTTCTTCTGCCCTGGCCCGCAGGGCCCGGGCCTCCTCGTCTCCCCTGCCGGCCCGGCGGGAGAGAGCCTCGATCTCTCGCCGCAGCTCGCCCAGCTGCGCCTCGGCTTCCATCGCCCGCGCCTCGCCTGCCCTGTCTCGCTCCGGGAGTTCCCTTCGCGTCTTCGGCTCCGGGGCCTCCGACTGCGGCTGGGGAGGGCCCGGAGTTTCCGCCTTCCCCAGCAGCCTGAGGAGCCTGGAGAGCGTGGTTCGTATCTCACCACGGGCGACGACCATGTCTATGAGCCCGTGCCCCAGGCAGAACTCCGCCGTCTGGAAGTCGGCGGGCAACTTCCGCCGTATGGTCTGCTCTATCACGCGCCGGCCCGCGAACCCGATCATGGCCCCGGGCTCGGCGATCAACACGTCGCCCTGAAAGGCGAAGCTCGCGGTCACGCCGCCCGTGGTGGGATCGCACATGACCGAGATGTAGGGCAGGCGCGCCTCATGGAGGCGCGCGACCGCCGCGCTCGTCTTGGCGAGCTGCATCAGGGAGAGGGCGCCCTCCTGCATCCTGGCTCCCCCCGACGAGGCGAAGATGATCAAGGGAAGCCCTGCGGAGAGCGCGCGCTCGGCGATCCGCGTGATCTTCTCGCCCACCACCGAGCCCATCGAGCCCCCCATGAACGCGAAGTCCATGGCGGCCACCGCCACCGGCACGCCCTCTATGGTTCCAAGCCCAACGATGACTGCCTCGGTATCGCCCGTCCGGTCGCGCGCCTCGGCCAGCTTCTCGCGGTAGCCGTCGAAGCCCAGGGGATCGCCCGAGGTCAGCCCCGCCTCGACCTCCTCGAACGACTCCTTGTCGAGCGTCACGGCGAGGCGCTCCTCGGCGGTCAGCCTGTTGTGGAAGGAGCACCCGGGGCAGACCTTGAGGCTGCGCTCGAGGTCCCTGTGGTAGATCGTTCCGCCGCACCGGGCGCACTTGAGCCAGAGCCCTGCCGGTATGTCCCGGCGCTCTATCGAGCCGTGCTTGGGTCGGCGCAGCCAGTTCAGCATTCAGCGCCTCGCATGAGGTGACGGACGGACCCGGGTGTGGAGGTGCGCGTCTGTTGGAGGATTATACCCGATGCCCGTGCATGGAATCACCTCGCCGGCGGCGGATCTGGCGAGCCGCCGGGAGGTGACTGGGAAGAAGTCCTGCTAGTACCCGCCCGCTACTTCGAGACCCCAAACGCCTTGTAGTTCATCTCGATGAAGCTGTTCCACTTCTCCGGCACATCGCTCTCCGCGAAGATCGCCGAGACCGGGCAGGCGGACTCACACGCCCCGCAGTCTATGCACTCGTCGGGGTGGATGAAGAGCATGGAGAGCATCTGTTCCTTGGTGAGCTGATCCGACGGGGTCTTGGTCGAGGTTCCCCGGGGGACAACCGTCTTGTCGGTTCCCGATCCCGTCGACGGGTCGGGAACCACGAACGACCCGGACTCCTCCGTGTACTCGTAGATGCAGTCGACCGGGCAGACCTCGACGCATGCGCGATCCTTGACGCCGATGCATGGCTCCGCGACGATGTACGCCACCTTTCCACCTCCTTCAAGTCACTGCCCCATCGTACAGTTGCGCCGGAAAGCCTGTCAACGGCGTGTAGGAGTTCAGTAGATGCCGTACACTTTACCCCCTTTCCTGAGTGTACCG
>JBBIJB010000007.1:0-2358 GCA_037446215.1 Armatimonadota bacterium | reverse complement strand
TTGTCCGTCGGATCATGGCCCGGGGTGATCTTGAGGGCCCCTGTTCCAAACGATGGGTCAACCCTCGCGTCGGCGATCACGGGCACTCGCCGCTCGACTATGGGCACCACGACCTCGCTTCCGACGATCCCCCGGTACCTATCGTCGTCGGGGTGCACGGCCACCGCCACGTCGGCCAGTATGGTCTCGGGGCGTTGAGTGGCGATGACGACACCCTCCCCCCCCTCCGCCCCCCTGTACCTGACATACCAGAGGTGGCTGTTCACCGTCTGGTGGTCGATTTCCAGGTCGGACACACTGGTCAGGTCCTTGGGACACCAGTTGATCATACGCTTGCCGTAGTAGATGTACCCCTTCTCGTAGAGCCTCAGGAAGCACTCAATCACCGCATCGTAGTACCCGGGATCCATGGTGAACGTCACGCGGCCCCAGTCGCACCCGGAGCCCATCCTGCGTATCTGGCCGTAGATCAGCCCGCCGTACTTCTCCTTCCACTCCCACGCGAACTCCAGGAACTTCTCCCTGCCCAGATCGAACCTGGTCAGTCCCTGGCGCGCCAGTTCCTTCTCCATGACGACGTGCGTGCCGATGCTGGCATGGTCGGTGCCCGGCAGCCACATCGCGTTGTAGCCCGCCATTCGCTTCCAACGCGTCAGAAGGTCCTGGATCGTGTGGTTGAGAGCGTGCCCCATGTGGAGCGTGCCGGTTATGTTGGGCAGCGGCATCATTATCGTGTGAGGCGTCCTCGATGGATCGACCGGGGCGCCGAACAGCCCGCTCTGGAGCCACTGTGCGTACCGGGCCGGTTCAACCTTCAGCGGATCGTAGGGCGCCGCCCGCTCCCTGGACCCACCCGGCCCAAGATCGGCCTGCGCTGGCTGCCTCCCGCTCTCCTCGCTCATGCGGACCCTCCTCGAAATGCAACACGCCGCCTCGCCAAGGGCGAAGCGGCGCTCCGCAGTACCACCCTGATCGCCGGCCCCTGTGGACCGAGGGCGGGCACTCTGCTCGCGGTAACGGGCGAGTCCCGGCAGATGACGTGGGTAGATAATACCACCGGCGGCCGCGGCGCTGTCAAGGAGCGTTAGGCTCTCCCCCGGGAAGCTCAGGAGTGCCGCCGCCCTCGGGAAGCGCCTGGCCGCTCAGGTTGGCCAGCCTGTCTCCGAAGCGGTCCACGGCCCGCCTGGCCAACTCGAAGTTGTTCTGCGCGTGGCGGAGCTGGCCTCCCAGCTTCCCCATGGGATCGCGCAACCTCTCTATGTCCAGGGTCAGATGAGCGAGCCCCTCGCGGATCTGCTCCGCCTGCTGCTCGACCTGCATTCCCTTCAGGCCGTAGGCCAGGGCCACGAGGTAGGCGTAGAACGTGGTCGGGGACACGACGACCACCCGCTGGCTCAGCGCCTGCCCGTAGAGCCCCGCAGGGTCTTCGGCGCGCACCACCGCCTCGTAGTAGACGCTCTCCGCAGGCACGTACATCAGGGCGAAGTCGTAGGTTCCCTCCTCCGGGAGGATGTACTTCTCCGCCACCGCCTTCACGTGGCCGGCGACCTGCCTTGTGAACTCCCTGCGCGCCTTCGACCGCTCCTCATCGCTCTGGGCGCGGGCAATGGCGTAGAACCCGTCCAGGGGGAACTTCGAGTCCACGGGCACCAGCCTATCACCGAGCCTTATGACGGCGTCCACTGTGTTTCCTGTTGCGAAGCGCCACTGCATCTCGTACTGCCCCTGGGGCAGGCCGTTTCGCAGGAGGTTCTCCAGCAGGACCTCACCCACGCCGCCCCGCAGCTTGGGCGGGCGGAGCACCTCCTGGAGGGAGGCCAGATCCTTGCCCAGCTCGAAGATGCGGCCGGCGGCCTCCTCCAGTCCCCTAAGCCTCTCCCGCACGTCTGTGACCATCCCCGAGGTCTCGCTGAAGCGCTGCCCGACCACCTGCAGGTTTGTGTCAAGGCGCTGACCTAGGCCGTCACCGACGCGGCGCATGGCCTCGGCGTTCTCAGCCAAGCGATCGTTCACGGCGCGCGTGACCGCCTCGATCCGTCCGTCTATCCGGGCCTCCAAGGCCTCCGTGCGCGCGGCCAAGTTCCTGGAAGCCCCATCGAGACTGCTGATCACCTGCCCCCGCAGCTCTCCGACCTGTTGCTGGAGCAGTGCGATGCCCGAGTCGGACTCGGGCCGCCGCCGCGCGATCAGTGCCGCCGCGACCGCGGCACCCAGGGCCGCCGCCACCGCCAGTACCACCAGTACGTTCAGATCAATCACTCTAGTCCCTCCCCGCGGTGTAGGGACAGATCGAAGCAAAGGCGCAGTAGCGGCAGGCGCGGTAGTAGTCGGGAGTGGCCGCGAACCTGGCCTGGCGTA
>JBBIJB010000006.1:0-2483 GCA_037446215.1 Armatimonadota bacterium | reverse complement strand
GTCGGGCCCATATACGCGGCGTTCGCCGTCCAGATGATCTCGGGCTCCCGTCACCCGTGGCTGCCGCATCGCCTGCGGGAACGCACGCTTGGCCAGCATGTGGTGGCGGTTCTGCTCCGCAGGGGGGTCCCGTTGATACGCACCGCTGAGCGGCTCTCCAGACCCAGGGGCCTGTGGCTGCGCGAGGGCGTGGTCTTGCGCATGGCCGGGGCGATGGTGTTCCTCATGGGGTTGCTGCTGCTGAGCCCGCTCCCCTTCCTCAACACGGCGCCTGCCGTCTCCGTGATGCTCATAGGAATGGGGCTCCTTAACCGGGACGCGGTGTTCATGGCCGCGGGGATGACGGCAGGCGGGATCTCGCTGGCGATGATAGGCATTTCCGCCGGAGTGATCGTGACACTCATCCAGCGAATCCGCTCCGCGATTCCCTGATCCGCCAGCGGCGCTAGGCGTGCAGCTCCAGGATGTCGCCATCCTCCAGGGGATGATCGCGCCCAACCATCTGTCCATCGAGCTGATCCCGGCGCCAGAGGCGCGCGTAGCGCAGGCCCTGGACGAAGTCCTTGTGCACCACTGCCGCGGCCTCTATGACCGTCGTGCGGCGCCGCAGGGTGTAGGGGACCTCGAGGTCGGGCTTCTTGCCCGGCTTCTTGCTGTACACCCGGATGACGCCCAGCATGCGAAACATCGTCCTGCGTAGCTCGCTCAGGTTGACGTCCTGCTCGGCCGATACCGGCAGCACCGGGAGCCTGTCGCCGTAGAACTCCCGGAAGAGCTCGAGTACCTCGGCCGCTCCGGGCGCGTCGAGCTTGGCGGCCACGAAGGACGCCGACACGCAGTTGGGGGCGCGAGGGGCGCCGGGCGGGACCAGCGTGATGTTCGCTGCTGCGAGCAGCCCCAGGACCTGCTCGGTTGAGGCCAGCATGTCCTGATCGGACAGATCCACCACCACCAGCGCGGCATCCGCTCCGCGTATGAGGCCGTAGAGCCAACCCTCCGAGAACTCCTCGCTCACCGGCGGCAGGTCCACGAGCTGCACCTGTACGTTCTCGAAGGCAGCCATGCCTGCCTGCGGAACACGGGTCGTGAACGGGTAGGCGGCTATCTCCGGTACGGCGTTGGTCAGCGCCGCCAGGAGCGCGGACTTGCCGGAGTTGGGCGCGCCCACCAGCACGATCTGCCCGATGCCCTCGCGCTCGATCTGGTAGAACGGGCGGCTGCGGGCGGCTCCCTTCCTGCGCTGGGTCTCGCTGCGCAACTTGGCGATGCGGCGCTTGAGATCGGCCTGCATCTTCTCGGTTCCCTTGTGCTTGGGGATCGTCGAGAGCATCTCCTCGAGCGCGGCCAGCTTCTGTTGAGGAGTCGTGGCCTCCTTGAACTTCCGGTCGGCCGCTAGGTATTCGGGCGTGAGGTTGGCTGGCATGATCGCACCTGGTCTGGGACCGCGGCCCCTACTCCCTCTCCGCCGTCAGTTCCTCGAGAAGCGCGTCGCAAGCGCTCCGCATGAACGCCGCCACCTCGGCCGGCGTTGCGGGATCGGCCTCTCCGGGGGATGGCGTCCGGACCCCGGTGGCGTAGAACTCCATGAACGGGGACATGCTCTTGTGGGGGTAGACGATGTAGACCTTCTTGCCGGTCGTGTGCGCGTGGATCATCTCCGAGAGCACGCCAAACGACATCTGGCTGGTGGGGTAGAACACCACGTTCATGTCCGACTGGTCGATCAGGCGCAGGTCCCGAACCACGGTCGCCCGCGCGAGTTGAAGGCGCGTGTGATCGTCCAGCCCCCTCCCCCACGCGCGCACCGCGTCCAGAGACCCGGCCCAGGCCATGATCTCGGCGCGCTGTTCGGCCGAGAACTGCCTCTCGAACTCCTCATCGCCGATCGCAGAGAAGGCGGCGGCATCCTCGTCCTTGACCGAGAGGGGATCAAAGACGACGAAGTGCTCGCGCAGCCGCCTGCCGAACTCGCGCGCCATCTCGATCAACTGCGCCTGTCCATCGCGGCGCAGGTTGGTTATCGGATAGCCCAGGTAGATCCTGGGTCTTTTAAAGCAGATGAGATCGAAGAAGGTCGTCACTGGCTCGTCGTGCGCGATCAGGTAGTGCGGCACCCGCTCGTACGCCGCCAGCATCTTGGAGATGAAGACCTCCTGCTCCTGCCAGGCTATGATCTCCCCGGGCCGGAGGCGCCCGCGCCATTGCTCGCTGGCCTCGAGCCGACGTTGAATCTGGTAGACGCTGTCCACCATCGTGGCATAGAAGATCCCTTCGGGATGCACGGGCGGGGCCAGGCGCAGCCCTGGCAGCGGCTCCTGCACGGCCGCCGCCTCCGTGCTGGGCGCGCGGCGGCGCGTCTCGTCGAACAGCAGCTTGAGGTAGTGCGTGTCAAGCCCCGGGATCAGGCGGCCCTTCCACCAGAAGCAGGCGTGCGTGACCAGAACGGTGCAGAGGTCCGGCTCCCACAGCGCCGGGTCGTTGAC
>JBBIJB010000005.1:0-2535 GCA_037446215.1 Armatimonadota bacterium | reverse complement strand
GCGCCGTGGGCGCGGAACCTCGAGAGCCCGTCGTCCATCAGCCCCTCTCCCTCATAATGCGCCCCACCGACGATGTGGCCGCCCGGATCTCCGCTGTGAGCGCCTCTGCCGCGGCCACGGGGTCGGGCGAGCCGACGATGGGTCGACCCACGACAAGATAGTCGGCGCCTGCGCTGACGGCCTGCGCCGGGGTGGCGGTGCGCCGCTGATCGTCCGCTGCTCCGCCGGCAGGCCGTATGCCGGGCGTGAGCACCACGAAGCCGGTCCCGCAGGCCGCCTTGATCGCCGCACACTCCCGGGCCGAGGCGACGACACCGTGGAGGCCAGCCTCCTGGGCGGCCAGCGCCGAGCGCACGACGGCCGGCGTGAGCCTGCCTGCTTCGCTCGTCAGGCGGGTTATCCCGAGCACCCGGGTGCGCCCACCCCGGCCGCGGGAGGCCTCGGCGGCAGCCCGCATCGCGGCATCACCTGCCGCGCAGTGGATGCTGATCAGCTCAACTCCCAGCCGCGCGGCCGCGGCCACGGCGCCCGAGACGGTCTGCGGGATGTCGTGGAACTTGAGATCGAGGAAGACCTTCCCGCCGGCATCCTGCACCATCCGCACGGCGGCGGGGCCCGCGGCCGTGAACAGGACGGAGCCGACCTTGAACCAGGGAGTCACGGGAAAGAGCCTGCTCACCATCTCCTCGGCCGCGGCGAGTGTCGGGAGGTCGAGTGCGACGACCAGCGCAGGTACAGTGCGCACCGGCTCAGTGGGGCTCATCGCCCTGCCACCCTCCCGTCCGCGGCCCTCGCCGGGTCCTCTTCGGGGAGATCCATCCCCTCCAGCGCGCCTACCAGATCGGAGACCCGCGCGACCCCGTGAGCGCCCATATACGCGCGCAGCCCCTCCGTGATCTCCTCGGCGGCCCTGGGGTTGTCTATCGTGGCGGAGGCGACCGCCACCGCGCTCGCCCCGCACAGCATGAACTCCACCGCGTCCTCCGCCGTCGTGATCCCACCCATGCCTATGATGGGAACCCGCACGCTCCTGGCGGCCTCCCACACCATGCGCAGTGCCACCGGCTTTGTCGCCGGCCCTGAGAGCCCACCTGTGCAGCCGCCCAGCCGCGGCCTGCGTGTCGAGGCATCGACCGCGAGGGCGTTCAGCGTGTTGATCAGCGAGAGCGCGTCGGCGCCGCCGTCCGCGGCGGCGCGGGCGATCGGCGCGATCTCGGTCACGTTTGGCGAGAGCTTGACGAACAGGGGAAGGCTCGTGCACCGCCGCACCGCCGCCACCAGCGCCCTCCCCTTCCAGGGATCGGCCCCGAAGGCGAGCCCGCCTGCCACGTTTGGGCAGGAGACGTTGACCTCGATGCCGTCGATCCCGCTCTCGTCGGCCAGGACCTCCGCTATCGAGACGTACTCCGCGATCGTGTGGCCGGCCACGCTGACGATAATGGGCCTTCCCAGCGTTCGCAGGAACGGCAGGTCGCGCGCGATGAACGCGGCCAGGCCGGGGTTCCGCAGGCCCACGGAGTTCATCCATCCGTACGGGGCGGCGACTATGTCGGGCTGAGGATTTCCCGGCCGCGGCTCCAGCGTGACCGACTTGGTGATAATCCCGCCGAACGCCCGCAGGTCGACGACCGACTGGACCTGCCGGCCGAACTCCAGCGGGCCGGGACCGGCAAGCACGGGGTTGGGGAAGGTAATGCCCGCCAGCGTCACCGCGAGCGGGGAGGGATCAGCGGAAGCGCTCAACGCGACCTCCTTTCCGGCCTCTCGGGACCGGGCTTAAAGAAGGCTCCTTCTCTGTCGACCCTAGCGCCGTGCCCTCCGGACGATCGTCCAGACGCCCCGCTCGTACTTCACGAGATCGCCCACGCCCACGTCCATGTAGAACTCATAGGTTACACCGTGCTCCAGCGCGTTGATCACGATCATGTAGGGGGTCGCCTCCCAGACGCGCGACCGCTTCTCGGAGACCCACCCTATGACGTCGGGCTGGCTGCTGACGGCGGGGCCGCCCCCTGACTGGCCCGGGCCGCCGCACGACGGCAGTATCTGCGCCACGGCCAGGAGTGCCACGACCGTCAGTACCTTCAGCATCTCTTCACCCTCCAGCGAACGGTAAGTCGCCCACGCGTCGATTACATTCTACACGAATCCGCCTGAAAGACGAGCCCCCGGGGAGGAGTTCCTCCCCGGGGGCTCCGAGATGGAGCCGCTCTCCTGTTACCAGGAGTAGGTCAGCTCGACGCGGTAGAACTTCATGTACTCCTGGTTAGACCAAGTCCAGGTGGGCGGGCTGCCCGCGACCCAACCGGTCAGCTGAACCGTGGGGCCCTTGCCGTAGAAGTAGTTGAAGGAGATGGTCGTGTTCCGGGCCAGGGTATGCGCCACGCGGAACCAGTACTCGGTGTACTGGTTGTCGGAGGACGGGTAGTAGGTCTGCCCGGTGTCGTAGATGAACCACGCCGTGGTGGTCGGGCTGATCGTCAGATTCAGCCGCGCCAGCCAGCCCTTCATGTTGTAGGCGTAGGCCTGGCCGGT
>JBBIJB010000004.1:233-2760 GCA_037446215.1 Armatimonadota bacterium | reverse complement strand
CGGTGCGTTACGTCCCGGCGACCGCCGACATCGGCGGCGACTGGTACGACGTCATCCGCCTCCCCGAGGGCCGCGTCGGCGTCGTGCTGGGCGACGTGACCGGTCACGGGCTCGAAGCGGCCGCGCTCATGGCCCAGCTGCGCTACAGCCTGCCGCGCCTGACCGAGAAGGATGCCGGGCTGTCGCGGCTGACGGGCGGCATCGGCGGCCGCGGGCCCGGCGAGACCGTCATGGAGATAGGCCGCCGTCGCATCCGCGACCGGATCCGCAGCCTCGAGAAGGGCATCGCCCACCTGTCGACGCAGCGCAGCCTGCAGCGGCGCCGGCGCGTCCGCGGGGGCATCCCCACGCTCTCCATCGTCGGTTACACCAACGCGGGCAAAAGCACGCTGCTGAACGCGATGACCGAAAGCGAAATCAGGACCGCCGACCAGCTGTTCGTCACGCTGGATCCCACCTCCCGGCGGCTCCGCTTTCCGCGCGAAGGGGAGGTGATCATCACCGACACGGTCGGTTTTATCTGCGATCTGCCTCCCGACCTGGTGACCGCTTTCCGGGCGACGCTCGAAGAGCTCGACGACGCGGATCTTCTGCTGCATGTAGTGGACGCCTCCGATCCCGGCCTGGAGCGCAAACTCGGGGCGGTGGTGAAGCTGCTCGGCGAACTCGGGTTGGCGGAGATCCCGCGCCTGACGGTGCTGAACAAGGCCGACCTGGTCGCGGACTACGAAATCGAGGCATTCTCCAGGAGGTACGAGGGAATAGCCGTCAGCGCGCTGCAACGCAAAGGCCTGGAACGGCTGGTCGAGGCCGCCGAGCAGAAGCTGGCCGTCGTGAAATCCTGACCACTCGCCAAGGTGGAAGGGCTTGCCCCACTCCGCCGTGATCGCCCGCACACCGATGGTGATTCTCACGCGCCCGGGGAACCCGCGCCGGATTGAGGATTTTCATGATGTCGCGCAGCCGGGCATCCGGATGGTACATCCCGATCCGCGCACGTCCGGCTCAGGCGAGTGGGGAGTGCTGGCCGCTTACGGCTTTGCCACGCTTGGAGGGGCGGACCGCACGAGGGCGCTGCAGCTGCTGCGCGGAATCTGGGTGAATGCGGGCACCCGGCCGGCCTCGGCCGGAGAGGCGCGGACCCTGTTCGAGGCAGGCGCGGGCGATGCGCTGCTCACGTACGAGGCCGACCGGTTTCGGGCCGGCCTGGCCGAATACGAAACGGTCTACCCCTCGCGCACGGTGATGACGGAATCCATCGTGATGAAGATCGATCGCAATATCCCGGAGGAGCACCGGCGGGTGGTCGATGCGTTCGTCGGCTATCTCTGGAGCGACGAGGCCCAGAAAACTCTCGTGAGATACGGCTTCCGGTCGGTGCGCGAAGAGCTGAACGCAGGAGAGGGACGGTTTGCCGGGCTGAAAGACTCCTTCACCCTCAAGCAGATCGGCGGCGCGGCCGCAGCGAGCCGCGACATCATGGATGACCTCTGGTACCGCGAGATTTACGCCTCGGAGAAGATCCCGTAAATGCTCTGTTGGTGAGCCTCTGTGTCTTCGTGCCTTCGTGGTGAAAGAGCCAACCACAAAGGCACAAAGACACGAAGGGGCACAAAGCGCCAGAGGCTGGCTATTTGCCGCCGAAGATGGAAGGCAGAACCATGTCGCGCATGGTTCTCAGGCCTGCCGGGGCCGTGAGGATCTTCGGTATGGTATTGACCGTGATGGAGGCGGTGGCGATGTCACCGTGTACCCCGCCCGCTATCTTCATGTGCAGGCGCGGCGAGCCCTCGATGATCGTGGCGTCGTAGGATTCGGGCGCCCCGAGGTAGGCTTCCATGTGCAGCGTGATGAGCGCCTTTCCCTCGCGGTAGCCGATGCCGTCCTGGATAATCCCGCAAACGAGTCCCTTTTCCACCGTCAGGAACTGGCTGGAGACCTTCTTGTCGGCGATCTTGGGGCGGATTTCATCGGTGATCCTGTCCAGCTTCCACCCGAAGGCGTCGGCGATCATGGCGATGGACTCGGTCAGTCCGACGTGGCGCACGGTTTTCTGCTCGACTCTGGCCTGGAATTCCCTGGCAGTGAGGCCCGAGCCGATCTTCTGCTGGAACGGCAGCCGGCGGCTGCGCGCGTCCTGGATGCGTTCGATCCGGACCGCGTCGACGCGCTCGCACACGCCGGTGAGCGCGATCGGGAGGGCGTCCATCACAAAGCCGGGATTTACGCCCGTGCCCACTACGGCGACCTTGGCTTTCCTGGCCATCTCGTCGATCTGCCGGGCCAGCCCCTTGTTGGAGTAAAAAGGATAGGCCAGTTCCTCGGTGGTGGAGACGATGGGGACCTTGAGCTTGACGATGGCTTCTATCTGGGGGAGGACCTTTTTAAGCGACGAGCTGGTGCAGAGGACGACTACATCGGGCTTGGCGGCCTTGATGGCCTTGACCGGGTCATCGGATACCTTGATGCCCAATTTGCGCCCCAGGCCGGCAATCTCGCCCAGGTCCTTGCCGACCTTGGCGGGGTC
>JBBIJB010000004.1:0-221 GCA_037446215.1 Armatimonadota bacterium | reverse complement strand
CGATGTCGATGCCGCCGACGGGCTTCAGCCCATTGCGGGCGGCCACCTGCTTCAACACGCCGACTCCGATAGGGCCGAGGCCGAAATGCATGACGTTGATTGGCATGTCTGTTGCTCCTTCTCTGGAAAATGAGAGCCTTGCTGAAAGAGGGGGATGCGGTGTCGCAGCCGCCTCCGGACACTGAGCCCCTAGCATACCCCATCCGTAAACCAAAAGTGCC
>JBBIJB010000003.1:0-3215 GCA_037446215.1 Armatimonadota bacterium | reverse complement strand
CCCACCACCTTGCCTATGGGTGCGCTCCTGGAGGCCGCGTGTATCGGGATCTCGGAATTAGCCATCGAACCCTCCAACCCTGCGCAGGGCCGCAATCCAGGCAATGGTAGCATCGCCTGAAAGGAGCGTCAAACGGCTGTACTGCCTAGTAGATGCGAGGCACTTTGCCTCCCTTCACCGATGATCGGCCTGGCAACGAGCCAGGTATTCCTTCGGGGTGAGATAGCCCAGTGCCTGGTGGGGATAGAACTCCTCCTGATGCGTCCGGTGTGCGCGCCCTACATTGCTATCTCGTGGCACAGGAAGTGCTCCGCCGCTGAGCTGTTCCCCTGCTTGTAGGCGGCTACCACGTCCGTATGTAGCCCCACGGTAGCATGCGCCACACTATGACCCTCGCGCCGCAAGAGCACCGCGAGCTTCCGCTCCCCCCAGCGAGGATAGGCCTCCCGCAACGCGCGTATCCGCCCCACTACCTGTGGCGGTGTCTGTGGCTGGCGCACCCGATGGGGTCGACGGCTCTTCCTGTCATCCTCTAGGCTCTCCAGCCGCCGAGGATAGCTCCGGGGCCATCCGTATCCGACGGGCTTGGGGTAGAATCGCCTCCTGCATGTTCATGGGGCCGGTGTAGCCCCGCCGGGCTTCTCACTTGTGGTGTGTCACCCAGGGCTACCCGAAGACCCTGCCCAACCCTAGCAACCGGCGGAGCGTGGTGATCTTACCGACATGGTAGCCGCGGTGGTACGCCATGAATACCAGTGCCTCGGCGATGGTCCCATACGCCTTGCTTCCCTCGAGCGGCTGGTCGAGGGGGGCCGAGGCGGCCAGGCTGCAGAGCCGCTCGTTCATGGTGCCCAGCAGCGGCCGAATCTCATCGAGTGGGGGGTAGCCGGCCTCACCGCCAGAACCCATGGAGAAGAGGGTATCGAACGAGGGCGGAAGATCGGCCACCTGACCGGATCGCCGAAGTACGAGCGCCTCAGTCAAGAGCACGTGGCCCAGCTGCCACATGATAGGCGAAAGCCCCTGCGGACATGCGGCTGCCTGTTGCTGGGTGACGTCGGAGAGCGACTGCGCGATCCGATCAGCCGTCTTGTTCAGAACCCAAACCAGAAGCTTGCGGTCATCAATCGGCACGGTGTCATCTCCGGTCAGTTGGTCTCTGTTGCCATCGCGCGCGGACGAAGGCCGCCGCACGTACTCTTTAGATGACTGCTCGCGCGGCCCCTGCCTGCGTTGGCGCCAAGAGGACCGCCGCCCTCCGGTCCGCCGTGGAAAGCAGGAAAGGAGGAGCGTACGCCAGAGAGTAAGAATGTAACATTCTACATGCCGAGAGCTCGGGCGGGCCGCTGAGTTCCCACGCCATGTGCCAGTCCGCGCGGGCGCGCGAGGGAGTAGACGCGGGCACGATCTTCCGCGAATGCGTTTCAAGAAGGCAGAGGCAGCAGTGCGTCGTACTGCGAACCGGAAGCCAGAGACCTCAAGCGAGATTCGTTATTCACTCGTGAGTTGGGCTACCGTCGCCCTGGCGCTGGTGTTGTGGCAGATCGCGACCAGCAGGGGGTGGGTCACGGCGTTTGTGCTGCCCTCGCCTGCCAGCCTGCTGGCCGAGTTCAGAGTCCTCCTTGTGAAAGGCTACGCGGGCAAGCCGATGTCCGAGCACCTCCTGGCCAGCCTCTTCCGCACGTTCACGGGGCTGGGATTGGGGATCGCCATCGGCGTACCAGTGGGACTCGTGATGGGCCACAGCCGGCTCGCTCACGCGATCCTCTCTCCCATCTTCTCGTTTCTGCGACCCATACCGCCTATCGCCTTCATCCCGCTCATGATCCTGTACTTCGGGATAGGCGAGTTCTCGAAGGTGGCCCTGATATTCCTTGCCGCGCTGTACTACGTCGTGCTGAATGTGGCTGCCGGAGTCCGGACTGTGCCCCTCGACCTCATCAGGGCCGGACAGAACATGGGTCTGACACCGTTCCAGCTGTTCTCGAAGGTCATATTCTGCGCTTCGCTGCCGCACATAATGACAGGCATCAAGACCGCAACGGCGATCAGCTGGGCGATAGTGGTCGCGGCGGAGTTGATCGCGGCGCAGGCAGGTCTTGGCTTTATGGTCATGGACGCAACGACCTTCTTCCGTGTACCCAACGTCTACATCGGGATCATCATCATCGGGCTCATCG
This sequence comes from Armatimonadota bacterium, assembly GCA_037446215.1. Classification (GTDB taxonomy): domain Bacteria; phylum Sysuimicrobiota; class Sysuimicrobiia; order Sysuimicrobiales; family Humicultoraceae; genus VGFA01. The sequence continues at coordinate 1,035 of JBBIJB010000003.1, read as the reverse complement.
GGGTGACGCTTGAGATCATAACGTTCTCCCTCGATCGGAGGCTGCTGCATTGGACGGGGAAGTGACAAACCGCTGCGCGCCGGCTCCTCCGGCCGATAGCGCCAAGATAGTCTTCCGAAGTGTGGGACGGGTGTTCCCGCCGACGATGAGACGGGCGAGTGCCGTGGTGGCACTTAGGGAGATCGACATCGAGGTCTACGAGCAGGAGATCGTCGGCCTTCTTGGGCCAAGCGGTTGCGGGAAGACAACGCTGCTAAACCTCGTCGCCGGCTTCGACCGCCAGCACGAGGGGGAGATCCTGGTCGCCGGGCGGAAGGTAGGCAGGCCCGGACCGGACCGCATGATGGTGTTCCAGTTCCCAGCGCTCTTTGCCTGGCTCACAGTCTGGGAGAACATCGTGTTTGGCCCTCGTCTCCGAGGGGAGAAAGCCCAAACTTATGAGCCCCGCGCCCGCGCCCTGGTCGGCGCGGTCGGGCTGTCCGGTCGCGAGCACGACTACCCCTATCAGTTGTCCGGCGGGATGAAGCAGCGGGTCCAGCTGGCGCGTGCCCTCCTGAACCGCCCCGAGGTCTTGCTGATGGACGAACCATTCGGGGCACTCGACTCCCAGACCCGAAGTCAGATGCAGGAGCTTCTCCTCGAGGTCTGGGGCCTGTACCACCCCACGATACTTCTGGTGACGCACGACGCCGAGGAAGCTCTGTTCCTCTGCGACCGCATCTACATATTGGGCCGTCAGGGCGCCATCAGAAAGAGCTTGACGGTCCCGTTCACGCGTCCGAGGACGGCCGATCTGATCGGCACAGCGGAGTTCGCTCATCTGAAGTACGAGTTGCTCGAAGATCTGCGCTCCGAGGGGGCCAGCTAACCCCCGGGGCGGTTCACGTGCCAAAAACGGCAGGGAGGTGCAAGATGGGCAGGCGTCTATGCATAGCCCTGGTTGTCGCGGTGGCCACCGCCTTTGCGGGTCGTGTTGATGCGCAGCCACCGATTCCGGTACGCATAGCGTGGCAGCCCTACAACGCGGTCATCTTC
>JBBIJB010000002.1:0-3313 GCA_037446215.1 Armatimonadota bacterium | reverse complement strand
GGCCCACTATGCTCATCTCTCCGCGCAGGACGTTCAGCAACTGCGGCAGTTCGTCCAGCGAGGCCGCCCGCAGGAACCTGCCCAGGCGCGTCACCCTCTGCGCGCCGGGCAGCAGGCCGCCGTCCGCATCCCGCGCCTCGCTCATCGTCCGCAGCTTGTAGAGGAGGAACGGGCGCCCCTCCAGCCCCGCCCTCTGCTGGCTGAAGAGCACGGGCGGGCCCATGGAGAGGCGCACGAGAAGCGCCGCCGCGGCCATGACCGGCAGGAAGAGAACCCCCGCCGCCGCCGCGACGACGATGTCCAGGAACCGCTTGACGCGCGAGCGCGCCGCGCCGCCGACCTCCATCCCCCTCTCACTTGCTCAGCGATTCCAACCTACTTCCGCGCGCGGCCGCGTAACGCCTGCATTCCCCAACTAGGTCCGGACCTAGTTGGGCCAAACCCCGCAAACCCCGCCCGCCCCGGACGATGGCCAATTCAGGAACCCGGCCATGGACTCGACCCAGAACCCGCTGCACCTGGCGGCCCGGCTCTCCGACGCCGAGCTGACCGCGGAGACGAAGCGCCTTGCCGCCGCCGAGCGGGAGGCGACGGTCGCGCTGATCGCGCACCTGGCCGAGCTCGACCGGCGGCGCCTCTACCTGGCCGCGGGCTACTCCTCGCTCTTCACCTACTGCACCCGCGTCCTCCACCTATCGGAGCACGCCGCCTACCGCCGCATCGAGGCGGCCCGCCTCGCCCGGCGGCTTCCAGTCGTCCTCGAGCACCTGGCCATGGGCAGGGTCACCCTGACGACGCTCGGTCTCCTGGCCCCGCACCTCTCACCAGGAAGCCACGCCGACCTCCTGGACCAGGCCCGCCACAAGAGCCGCCGCGAGGTCGAGGCCCTCATCGCCTCCCTCCGCCCCCAGCCCTCGGTCCCGGACCAGATCCGCAAGCTCCCGGCCCGACCCGAGCCCGCCCCGCCTGCTTCACACACTCCACCGACGGCATCGACGCCGACACCGCATCTGCCACCCGCACTGCCTCTGTCCACACCACCGCCCCCACCCCCGCCTCGCCCCGCGATCATCGCGCCTCTCGCTCCCGAGCGCTACAAGATCCAGCTCACCGTGGACGCCGACACCGTGCAGAAGCTTCGGGGGGTGCAGGCGCTGCTGCGCCACCAGATCCCGGACGGCGACCTGGCCAAGATCCTGGACCGCGCCCTCACGTCGCTGCTGCGGGATCTATCCAGGCAGAAGTTCGCGGCCACCGACCGGCCGCGGCCAACCCAGGCCCCTCCGGCCGACCCGCGCCGCGACTCGCGCCACATCCCGGCCGAGGTCCGTCGCGCGGTCTGGCAGCGCGACGGCGGGCGCTGCGGCTTCATAGGCGAGGGCGGCCGCTGCGCCGAGGGCAGCTTCCTGGAGTTCCACCATGTGGTGCCGCACGCCTCCGGCGGCCCCTCCACCGTGGACAACATCCAGCTCCGCTGCCGCGCCCACAACGCCTACGAGGCCGGTGGATGTCAGAGTCACGCACGCTGCGCCGGCACGCCTTGACTCCAGCCGCCGGCAAACACACCGTATATGCAGTAGATACAGTACAAGCATCATGACGAGGTGGACAGACACCATGCCTCGCGGAAAGATGATCTACATCTCTGAGCAGGCACATCGGCGGCTGAAGCTGCTGGCGGCCCGCCGCAGCCGCCCGATGGGCAGGGTGGTGGAGGAGCTGCGGCCGGTCTTGCTCCGCCGGGGCGCCCGGCATGAGGCGGCGCTCGTTCGCTCAACGGACCGCTGGTACTACGAGAAGGTCCTTCCCGACGGCCGCCTACTCCGTACCAAGGTGAGCCGTGCGCTCCATCGGGAGATCCCCGGCCACCTCTGATACGCTCGTCATCAACGGCAAGCCGGCCTCCTTCGGCGGCTTTCGCGCCGAGGTGATGGCCCACTTCGCGGACCTCCATCTGGAGATGCCCGCGCTTGCGGCCCGTCAGGTGAAGTTGGTCAGACCGGCGAGGGCAAGCAGCGCATCATGGTGGTCGTCGTGTACGCCCTGGTGCACGGCACCAGCGTCCCCCAGGGCCTGATAGAGAAGGAGGTCGCCAAGATCAACCCGGTACTCGACCCATCGAAGCTACCCTTCAACCTTCAGATCCGGCGTATCGTGCTGCACAACGACATGTTCGAGGTGCTTGCCACTAGCGGCGGCTAGCCCCCACCACCCGCTGCCTCGCCCCTGGCAGCCAGCATGCCCCTGACGGTCTTTACGCCACGCTGCTCAAGCCCTATATTTCCCGTAGAACTTAGCCGATTACGTAATACGGAACAGCCGGGCATGCGCAGGCAGTTCTGGGAGAGCGGGTGCAAAGATGCCACTGTCTGACCGACTTGAGATACGGGTGCCGCCCGAGATGCTCCGGGTCCTGCGGGGCGAGGCAGTGCGGCGCGGCGTGTCAGTGGGCCGCTTGGTCCGGGAGGCGATTGAGACGCTGATCAGAGAGGACCGAAAGGCCCGGATGGATGCCGCGGAGGCGTTGTCCCGTATCGAGGCGCCGGTGGCCGACTGGCCCGAGATGGAGCGCGAGATCGCGGCGGGCTTCCTCAGGGACGATGAGGGCGATCGGTGAGCCGCGTCTTCATCGACACCAACATCCCGATGTACGCGGCCGGGACGAATCACCCCCTGGTTCTGCCGGCGCGGCTCGTCATCGAGGCCGCGGCCTCGGGCCGGATCGACGCCGCCACGGACGTCGAAGTCTTCCAGGAGATCCTATATCGCTACGGGCACATCCGAGCGCAGGAGAAGGGGTTCGCGATCTTCGACCACTTCTTCCGGGTGATGATGGGTCGGATTCTGCCGATCGCGGACCACGACGTCAGGCACGCAAGGGAGCTGGCGGAGAAGTACACGGCGCTGGGTCCCCGCGACCTGATTCATCTGGCCGTGATGATCCGCCACGGGATCGAGGAGATCATCACGGCCGACGTGGGCTTTGACGCCGCGGTGGAGGTCCGGCGCACGGATCCGCGCGCGTTCGAGTAGGCGGTCACGCCGTCGAGGCCCAAGACCCCAACATCCCTGTATCTCGTCCGGCATGGTGCCCAGGTATCCGAAGGTCAGGCCCCCCGGGATCCGCTGCACCACGGTCAGCTCGCTGCCGGCCCCCGAGCCCCAGATCCGGGACTATCCGAAACTGCGCAGGGCGAGGCGCAGGAGGCGGCGCCGCTCGTCGCTCGCGGACCACTGGAGGAGGATCGGGCTCTGGTAGCGCCCCCGGACGAGGGCCCCGCGGCCAGGGGCGGCATGATCGGAGATCATGAAG
>JBBIJB010000001.1:1301-3953 GCA_037446215.1 Armatimonadota bacterium | reverse complement strand
CACGGGCACGCCGCCCGACGTCACGTGCGCCACCCGCTCCGGCAGGATGCGGTCGAAGGCAGCGGCGAAGAAGACCCGGGTCGAGCTCAGGAACACGGTACCCCACCAGGCGAACACGAGCATGGAGACGGCGGCGATGAGGATCACCTGGAAGGCGTCGTTGTCGACGGTCCAGGCCATCATCGCGGTCGGCGAGAGGTAGTCGCTCCCAGTCGGCGTCCCCTCGATGTAGCCGTACACGACACCCATGTAGCCGTTCGAGCTCGCCATGAAGAAGTCCCATCCCATCGTCTTGGAGACGAGCAGGAGGAACACGATGCCCAGGACCACGACCGACACGAGGGCGGCGCCCATCTGGTAGATGTTCATGCGGAAGTCTTTGGCGCCGCGGACCTCGCCGTAGAGGGTCGCCCCCCAGTTCGGCCACAGGAGCCAGAAGAGCATGAAGGGGATGAGCTTGAACGTGTCCCACACGGACCCGCTGAACATCGACGCCGGCATCCCCTCACCGCTGTTCGCGATCGTCGCCGCATAGGCATCCTCGGCGCCGTAGAGGGCGAGCGCCTCGCGGTTGAAGGCCGCGATGAAGTCGGCCCTCGAGGTGACCAGGAGCAGGACGAGCCCGATGCCGAAGCCCACGAGGCCCACCAGCAGCAGCCATTTCTGATACCGGGCGTACGCCTTCATCCCCACCGCAACGAGGTACGTGGCGAGCGCGATGGTGGCCATGGACGCCGCGAACATGCCGTTGCTGGTGGCCAGCCAGTCCGCGGTGCCGCCGGCGCCAAGGATGCGCAGTATGGGCTTGATGAACGAGTTGGTGGCCATCGCGGCGTAGATCGGCACCCACAGCCAGAGGGCGAAGCACCACCCCGTCACCCCGAGGACCCAGCCGACCGAGCTGTGCAGGATCCGCGATTGCCACACGTAGTCGCCACCCGCGCGGGGCATCACCGAGATGAGGCCGGCGTAGACGACCACCTCCAGCAGGATGAACACGGTCGTGATGATGATGGCCCAGAAGGCGCTGCCCCCCGGGATGAACACGAGATAGAGGAAGCCCCAGATCCCCAGGAAGATGTTGACGCAGAGGAACGAGTAGCGGAAGCCGTCCATCGACGACCAGCCTTTGATCAGGCCGCTCGCCTTGCGGACGAAGAGCGTCTGCCCTTGTGGTGCCTCAGTAGCCATGTGCCGAACCTCCCCCGGTCGCACAGGTCAACACGGTCCGATCGTGGCCGCCCCCGTGGGCGTAGTGCCCCGGATCAGCCCTGATCGGAGCACCTCACGTGCCCCGTCGACGTCCTTGCGTGTCAGGCGATGTCGAACCCCACTGCGCGCAGCTCCGCCTTCTGCGTGTCCCAGAGCTGGACGTACTCGTCCAGAGGCTCGACGGAATCCACGTCGTAGCACTCCCGGAACGGCTTGCCGGCGGGGGCCGACTGGGCCTTGATCGCGTCGTCGTACCTGGGCAGGATGCGCTTCAGCAGGTCGTTGGCGTCGGCCAGCGACATGCCCGCGGCCGCGCGGCTGGCGTCGACCAGCATCCGCGCTTCCATGCCGGTGTAGTGGTCCGTCTTGATCATCTTCGCACCGCAGGGACCGTAGATGGTGGAGGCGCCGCAGACGGTGTTGGCGATCGCCTCAGCGGCGATCTCCCAGCACAGCATCTCGGTCATCGGGCCTGCCTGCGGGCCCATGTAGATGTCGATCAGGGGCTCATGGCCGGAGGCCCGGAAGGCCGCCAGCATCATCCCGGTCATCCACAGCGACTCACGGCTGGTCGTGGCGCCCGTGAAGAGGCTCTGGGGGTACCAGCTCCAGTCCTCGGGTGCGCACACGGTGAAGCCGAGCAGCGCCTCGGCGATGCCGACGACGGCGGCGGTCTCGGGCCCGCCGGCGTACCCCCCGTGGAGCGGGCCGCCGACGTTCGCCTCGATCCTGGCGCCGAGGTACTTCTGGTGCGTCAGCTTCTTCAGCAGGTCGTAGTCGAACTTGAGCTCGTTGAGGAACACGAGCAGGTGAGGGTCCTCCGGGCGCATGCCACCCTCGAAGTCTCCGGCGTCCTGGGCCTCGCTCGACGCGCCCGACATGATGCCGAGGATGCTCATGCCCGGCTTGCCCGCGGCAGCCACCGCCTCCCGCGCCCACATGGCCTCCTTCTTGCAGGCCAGAAGCTCGATCGGGCTGTGCGCCCGGATCGGCACGCCGAGGACGGACTGGAGCGTGCCGGTGTGGAGGCCGTCCACGTCCTCCTTGGCCACGCTCGTCATGATCGGGAGGAAGCTGTCCTCAGTCACCGGGCAGCCGTTCGGGCCGCCCTTGACGAGGGGGCGGCGGGCGTCCTCGAGCCTGCGCCCGACGCACTCCACCGCCGACTCGCCGATGCCGTACACGAGGCTCGTCGGGGCCGCGGCGAGCGCCGCATCGACCTCGTCCGCGCCGAACGGGACGGTGGACCCGGTGTCGATGCAGTAGCAGCCCGTGTCGAGCAGGAGCTCCCTGCCCGCCTCGAAGGCGCGCCTGGCCATGTCGAGGTCGAGCGGGATGACCTCGTCGTCCCCCATGCGGATGTCGTACTTGGCGGCAAGCTCCCTGAGCTTCGCCGGCAGCACCTTCGCGTCGTAGTCCCTCTCGGGCAGCTTCTGGCCG
>JBBIJB010000001.1:0-1259 GCA_037446215.1 Armatimonadota bacterium | reverse complement strand
GTCGCGCATCTCCATCCCTTCCTTCTGCAGCGTCATGACCGGAGCTCCTCGCAGAGCAGGGCGGCGCCGGCCGCGTCCCTCGCGGTCCCGTCGGCGCCGATCGCCTCCGCCCAGTCGGGCGTGACGGGGGCGCCGCCCACGATGAAGGAGCAGCGCCCGCGGATCCCGGCGTTCTTGATCTCCTCGAGCACGTCGGGGACCTCGGTCATCGTGCTGGTGAGCAGGACCGAGACGGCGACGATGTCGGCGCCGACCTCAGCCGCCTTCTCGGCGAAAGCCTTAGGCGTGACGTCGCGGCCGAGGTCGTGGATCTCGAACCCGCTCATCTGCAGGAAGGTCGCGACGATGTTCTTGCCGATATCGTGGATGTCGTGATGGATGGTGCCGACCACGACCTTCCCCTTGGCGGCCGCGCTCGCGCCGGACTTCGCGAGCGCCGGCTGGACGACGGCGACCGCCGCCTTCATCGCGTCGGCGGCGAGCATCATCTCGGGCAGGAAGGCCTCGCCCCGCTGGAAGCGCTCGCCGATCTCCCGGATGGCCCCGCTCAGCACGTCCAGCAGCTCCGCCGGGTCCGCTCCTCCCCCGAGGGCGGCCTCGGCCGAAGACACCGCAGCGGCGTCGTCCCCTTCAATGACCGCTTGTCGGATCTCGTCATGCATTCCCCTGAGCTCCTTCCTCCGTGGTGGGCGCAGCCTGGTCCTGTCCGCTGCTGACCCGTTCGTGTGAGTTACCGCCTTCCTCCGGATTCCTCCGGAATCGTCCTCCACGATCCAGGCGACTCACCCGACCGGGTAAGCCCAGACACCATACGACACATGGCGCGGAAGTCAAGGTGCGGGCGCCGGCTTTCGCCGACACACCCATGCGGGTAGAGTAGCGTCGCCCATGGGACGAGCGCAGAAGACGAGCCGCACGACCGTCGACGGCGGTGCGCCGGCAGGCGCAGCGGACGCCAGCGCTGCCACGCGCCAGGGCCTCGGGGTGCGCAGCCCCGTCCCCCACAGCCTTCACCCCACGGCGCAGAAGATCCTCGCCGCGGCCAAGCGGATCCTCAGCGAGCGCGGCTACCAGAGCATGACGCTGCAGGCCATCTCGGCCGAGGCGGGCGTCAACAAGGCGGGCGTCTGGTACTACTTCGGCGGCAAGCGGCAGCTTCTCGACGCCCTGCTCGAGGACGTCCTCATCCGCGAATCACACCACTTCGGCATCATGCCCACCGACGACGCGCCGCTCGAGGAGCGCATCGACCTCATCGT